>DASXSX010000094.1:0-8989 GCA_036505815.1 Thermoanaerobaculia bacterium | reverse complement strand
GCGGTCGTGCGGGAGGCGGCGCCGCGATCGCCCGACGCCGTCCTGATCGTCGTCTCGAACCCGCTCGATGCGATGTGCGAGGTCGCCCGCCGCGTCTCGGGGTTCCCGCGCGAGCGAGTTTTCGGGATGGCGGGCATCCTCGACTCGGCGCGGATGCGATGGTTCATCGCGGAGGAGCTCGACGTCTCGGTCGAGAGCACGCACGCGTTCGTGCTCGGCGGCCACGGCGACACGATGGTCCCGCTTCCGCGCTACTCGACAGTCGCCGGCATTCCGATCACCGAGCTGCTGTCGAAGGAGCGGATCGAGGCGATCGTGCAGCGGACGCGTGACGGAGGGATCGAGATCGTCAACTATTACAAGACCGGATCGGCGTACTACGCGCCGTCCGCAGCCGTCGCCGAGATGGTCGAGTCGGTCCTGAAGGACGAGAAGAAGATCCTCCCGTGCGCCGCCTTCCTTCAGGGGGAGTACGGGATGTCCGACGTCTACCTGGGCGTTCCCGTCAAGCTGGGGCGCCGGGGAATCGAGCAGATCGTCCAGATCGAGCTCGAGGCGCCGGAAAAGTCGGCTCTCGCGCGGTCGGCCGACGCGGTGCGAGAGCTCTTCCGAATCCTGACGGTCTGAAAGAGCCAGCGTGACCCGCGAGGAGCGCCACTTCTGGCTGCGGCGCCTGCACTCCCTCTCCGGGATCGTCCCCATCGGGGGTTACCTGGCCTTCCACCTCTACGAGAACTACACCGCCACGCGCGGCGGCGAGGCGTACAACAGGATGGTTCGGGACTTACAGCAGATGCCCTTCGCGACCTTTCTCGAGGTCGGCATCATCATCGTTCCGCTCCTGTTCCACGGCGTTTACGGTCTTTTCATCACGGCAACGGCGCGCCCGAACGTGGCCTCGAACCGCTATGTCCGCAACTGGATGTACTTCCTGCAGCGCGTGACCGGCGTGATCCTCTTCGCATTCGTGATCTTCCACCTCTGGACGACGAGGCTCGTCAACATCCGCGACCACGAGAGCGTCGATCTCTTCCGGCTGATGCAGGAGTCCGTTCAGAGTCCCTGGATCTATGCCTTCTACGTCGTTGGGATCCTGTCGGCCACCTTTCATCTCGCCAACGGAATCTGGTCCTTTTCGATCGTCTGGGGGCTCACGGTGGGTCCGCGCGCGCAGCGCCGGATGATGTGGGTCTCGGCGGTGGTTTTCGTCGTCCTCTCCTTTATCGGCATCCGTTCGATTGAGGCGTTCCGAGCGTGACAGCGTGACCTCCGAGCGCGTCATCGTCGTCGGCGGCGGTCTGGCCGGCCTGATGGCGACCCTCCGCGCCGCGGAGATGGGCGTCGCCGTCGACCTCTTTTCGATCGTTCCCGTGAAGCGAAGCCACTCCGTGTGCGCGCAGGGAGGGATCAACGGCGCCGTCAACACGAAGGGGGAGGGGGACTCGCCGGAGATCCACTTCGACGACACGATCTACGGAGGCGACTTCCTCGCGGACCAGCCCCCGGTCAAGGCGATGTGCTATGCGGCGCCCGGCATCATCAATCTGCTCGACCGCATGGGAGTGATGTTCAACCGCACCCCGGAAGGTCTGCTCGACTTCCGCCGCTTCGGCGGCACGAAGTTCCATCGCACCGCCTTTGCCGGCGCGACGACCGGTCAGCAGCTCCTCTACGCCCTGGACGAGCAGGTGCGGCGGTTCGAGGTCGAGGGACTCGTCGACAAGCACGAGATGTGGGAGTTCCTGGGTCTCGTGCGCGACGCCGACGGAAACTGTCGCGGAATCGTGGCGCTCGACTGCGTCTCGATGCGCATCGAGGCCTTCCCGGCGCTGGCGGTGATGCTCGCCACGGGCGGCCCGGGCATCGTCTTCGGCCGGTCGACCAACTCGGTCATCAACACCGGGACGGCGGCGGCCGCGGCGTACCAGGAGGGGGCGCGTTACGCGAACGGCGAGTTCATCCAGGTCCATCCCACGTCGATCCCCGCTTCCGACAAGCTCCGCCTGATGTCGGAATCGGCGCGCGGCGAAGGGGGGCGGGTCTGGGTGCCGCGCGCGCGCGGGGACAAGCGGACTCCGAAGTCGATCCCGGAGTCGGAGCGCTGGTACTTCCTCGAGGAGAAATATCCGGCGTACGGCAACCTCGTCCCGCGGGACATCGCGACGCGTGAGATCTTCCAGGTCTGCCTCATGGGGTTCGGCGTCGACGGGAAGCGGGAGGTCTACCTCGACCTGACGCACATTCCGAGGAAGGAGCTGGACCTCAAGCTCGGCGGCATCCTCGAAATCTACGAAAAGTTCGTCGGCGAGGACCCGCGCGAGGTGCCGATGAAAGTCTTTCCCGGCATGCACTACTCGATGGGCGGGCTCTGGGTGGACTACGCCGCCGACCCCTCGAACGGCACGCTCGACGAAGCGTCGCCGCGCAACCAGGCGACGAACGTGCCGGGCCTGTACGCGGCCGGCGAAGTGGACTACCTGTACCACGGCGCGAACCGGCTCGGCGCGAACTCCCTCGTCGCCTGTCTCTATGCGGGCAAGATCGGCGGTCCGGCGATGGTTCGCTACGGCCGGGACAGGGGCGGGCGCCTGCCACCGGACGACGGCGCGTTCGCGGCGGCGAAGAAGCGGTGGGAGACGGAGTTCGCGCGGCTCGCCCGGATGTCCGGGCCCGAGAACCCTCATCGTATGGCCGAAGAGATGGGCGACTGGATGACCGACAACGTGACGGTCATCCGCCACGACGGCAAGCTCTCCGAGACCGAGGTGAAGCTTCAGGAGCTCGCGGAGCGGTGGGAGCGCATCGGCCTGCCGGACCGGAGCGCCTTCGCGAACCGCGAAATCTCGTTCGTCAACCAGCTGCGCAACATGCTCGTGCTCGCGCGAGTGATGACGCGCGGCGCCCTTCTGCGCCGGGAGTCCCGCGGTGCGCATTTCAAGGTGCGTGACCTCGAGAAAGGGATTACGGAGGAGAACGCGCTTCCCCGCGACGACGCGAACTTCCTGAAGACGACGATCGCCGAGCACACGGAAGACGGCCCGAGGATCACCTACGCGCCGGTGGACACTTCGCTCATTCCGCCGAGGCCGCGGAAGTATTGAGAATAAGCTCTTCCTCGAAATGGCCCGAATCATCCGATTGAGCGTCCGACGCCAGGACACGCCGGCTTCTTCCCCTTACTGGGAGGAGTACGAGGTGCCCTACCGGCCGAGAGAGAACGTCATCTCGGTGTTGATGGAGATCGCAAAGCATCCGAGGACGCGCGACGGCAAGGCCACCTCTCCGGTCGTGTACGACCGGGCCTGCCTGGAGGAGGTCTGCGGTTCTTGCGCAATGCGCGTCAACGGGATCGCGCGGATGGCCTGTACGGCATTGATCGATTCGCTCGAGCAACCGGTGAAGCTCGAGCCGCTGGCGAAGTTTCCGATCGTGCGCGACCTCTCGGTCGACCGCGGTTCGATGTTCGAGTCGCTGAAGCGCGTGAAGGCCTGGGTGCCGATCGACGGCACATACGACCTCGGACCCGGCCCCCGGATGGCCGAGTCGGAGCGCGCCTATGCCTACGAGCTCTCGAAGTGCATCACGTGCGGGAACTGCCTGGAGGTGTGCCCGCAGGTCAACGACCGCTCGAGCTTCATGGGCGCCGCTCCGATCTCCCAGGTCGCGCTCTTCAACCGCCATCCGACGGGGCGGATGCTCGCCGCCGAGCGGCTCGAGGCTTTGATGGGCGAAGGCGGCCTCGACGAGTGCGGCAACGCGCAGAATTGCGTCCGCGCGTGCCCCAAGTCGATCCCGCTGACGACCTCGATCGCGGAGATGTTCCGGGCGAGCACGGCGCAGGGCTTCAAGAAGCTCTTCGGGACTTGATGAAGGTTCACGGGAAACGGGGTCAGGTCTCCACTTGCCACTTTGCTTCGCAAAGATGGCAAGGGCGCCGTGGCCTGATCGCGCCTGCCGCAACTCGTGAAGACCTGACCCCATGAAAGTCCACGAGTACCAGGCGAAGTCCCTCCTCGCGCAGTTCGGCGTCGCGGTGCCCCGCGGCGAGGCCGCCGACGAGGCCGGGGCGGCGCGGGAGATCGCGAAGCGCCTCGGCGGAGCCGTCGTCGTCAAGGCGCAGATTCACGCGGGAGGGCGCGGAAAGGGGGGCGGGATCCGGGTGGCACGCGATCCGGATCAGGCCTTCGAGGCCGCGCGAGCGATTCTCGGGATGACTCTCGTCACGCCCCAGACCGGGCCGGCGGGCCGCGTGGTCCGGAAGGTTCTCGTCGAGGAGGCGCTCGACCTCGATCGCGAGCTCTACCTCGGCGTGACCCTCGATCGCTCGCGCGCCCGGCCGATGGTGATCGCGTCCTCCTCCGGCGGGATGGAGATCGAGGAAGTCGCGGCGCGCGATCCGTCCGCGGTGCTCAGGGAAGCGGTCGATCCGGTTCTCGGCATGTTCCCGTTCCAGGCGAGGCGCCTCGCCTTTGCGCTCGGCCTTTCGGGAGACTCCTTCCGCGACGGCGTCTCTCTCATGCAGTCGCTCTTCCGCGCTTACATCGAGACCGACGCAACGCTCGCGGAAGTCAACCCGCTTCTCGTGACGCGCTCGGGCAAGGTCCTGGCGCTCGACGCGAAGATGACGTTCGACGACAACGCGCTCTTCCGACACGCCGACATCAAGGAGATGCGGGACCTCGCGGAGGAAGATCCGCTCGAGGTCGAGGCGTCCAAATTCGGCTTGAACTACGTCAAGCTCGACGGGAACGTCGGATGCATGGTCAACGGCGCCGGTCTCGCGATGGCGACGATGGACCTCGTCAAGCTCGCCGGCGGAGAGCCGGCGAACTTCCTGGACGTCGGCGGCGGCGCCAACGAGGAGCAGGTGAAGAATGCGTTCCGCATCATCCTGTCGGACCGGAACGTGCGGGCCATCCTGATCAACATCTTCGGCGGCATCATGCGGTGCGACGTGATCGCGAAAGGGGTCGTGGCCGCGGTGCGCGAAATGGGGGGGGGGGTCCGTTCGCTGCCGGTGGTCGTCCGGCTCGAGGGAACCAACGTCGACGAGGGCAAGAAGATCCTCCGGGAGTCCGGCCTCGCCGTCACTCCCGCGGAGGGCCTCGCCGACGCCGCGCGCAAGGCGGTCGAGGCGGCCACCTCCCGAGCAGGCAGGTCGTGAGGCACGTCGGCGGCTACACGCTGAAGGCCTTCGGGTTCTTCCTGTCGCCGATCTTCATCGGCTTGCTCGTCGCGACGTGGAAAGGGTGGCCCGGTCTCGCCGCGAGCCCGCGTCTCGCCGCCGCGTGGGGAGCAATCATCGTCTTCTTCTTTGTGATGCCTCTGTTCCTGAGGCGCGCGGGTCGCGCCGCGATGGGCCACGAGCCGCGCGAAGAGGCGCACCGCGTCTGGCGCACGGGTTTGGCCGCGCTCGTCGTGGGCGCGGCGGCGGTCCTCCTCGTCCCCTCCTGGCGCGACCTCGGGAACTGGCTTTCCGAAACGCTCTCGGACTTGACTGGCATCCCCGTCGTGACCGACGGAGCGAACCGTTGAGCATCTGGGTCGGACGCGAGACCCGGCTGCTCGTCCAGGGGTTGACCGGACGCGAGGGCACGTTCCACGCTCTCGCCTGCCGCGAGTATGGGACGCAGGTCGTCGCCGGCGTCACGCCGGGCAAGGGCGGAACGATTCACGAGGGGATACCGGTCTTCGACACCGTCGCGGCAGCCGCCGAAAAAACCGGGGCCGACGCGTCGATGATCTTCGTGCCGCCGCCTTTCGCGGCCGACGCGATCGTCGAGGCGGCGGACGCGGGCGTCGCGGTCGTCGTCTGCATCACCGAGGGGATTCCCACGAACGACATGCTGCGCGTCAAGGAATTTCTCCTGGAGAAGAACGGGTCCGGAACCGCCGTGCGCCTCATCGGACCGAACTGTCCGGGGATCATCACGCCCGGCGAGTGCAAGATCGGGATCATGCCGGGGCGGATCCACCGGCCCGGAACGATCGGCGTCGTCTCCCGCTCGGGGACGCTGACCTACGAGGCGGTGGACCAGTTGACAAGGCTCGGGCTCGGGCAATCCACCGTCATCGGGATCGGGGGAGACCCGGTCAACGGCACGAGCTTCGTCGACTGCCTGCGCGCATTCGTCGACGACGCCGGCACCGAGGCCGTCGTCCTGATCGGTGAGATCGGCGGCATGGCGGAGGAGGAAGCGGCGTGCTTCGTCGCCGGTCATTTCCGAAAGCCGGTCGTCGCTTTCATCGCCGGGCAGACCGCCCCTCCCGGGCGCCGGATGGGACACGCGGGCGCGATCATCGCAGGGGGACGCGGCACTGCCGCGGAGAAGATCAAGGCGCTCGAGGCCGCCGCGATTCATGTCGTGGCCTCGCCCGCCGACATCGGCGCGCGGATGAAAGAAGTCCTCGGGCGATGAACGGCCCGGTCCTCTACCACGAGACCCAGGGCTTCTCGCCGTGGGTGGTCGCGCTGATGCTCGGAGTGGTCGTGCTGCTCGGAGCTCTGCTTACGCTGCGGCTGACGACGACCGTTACCGGCGATGCCATCTCGGTCCGGTACGGATTTCTCTACAAGACCCAAGTCCCTCTGATGGAGATCGCGCTCGCGGAGGCGGTCGAATACGCGCCCGTGCGCGAATACGGCGGCTGGGGAATCCGCGGATCGCGCCAGCGGCGCGCGCTGAACGCCCGAGGAAACCAGGGAGTCCTCCTGACCCGAATCGACGGAACGACGCTTCTCCTGGGGTCGCAGCGGCCACGGGAGCTTCTCGACGCGCTCGCGCGCGCCGGGATTGCTACGCAGGACCGGCTCCCGATCGTGGTCAAGGACTTCTGAGCGCGGATGGACTGAGGACTCCAGAATGATCGAGCGCACTCTGGCGATTCTCAAACCGGATTCGGTCACAGCCGGGAAGTCCGGCACGATCCTCGCCCGCCTGGAAGACGAGGGCTTCGTCGTCCGGGGCTTGAAGCGCCTGCGGTTGACGGGGGACCAGGCGCGGGCATTCTACGAGATCCACCGCGAGCGCCCGTTCTTCGAGGGTCTCGTCCGATTCATGACCGAGGGGCCGGTCGTCGTCGCGGCGCTCGAGCGTGAGGACGCCGTCGCGCATCTTCGCAAAACGATGGGCGCCACCGATTCGAAGAGGGCGGAGCAGGGAACGCTGCGCAACCTCTACGGCACCGACATCGAGCGCAACGCGATTCACGGCAGCGACTCCGCGGAGAACGCTGCCCGGGAAGTCGGCTTCTTCTTCAGCGAGGCCGAGCTCGTGGGGTCAGGCCTTCACGAGTCGCGATAGCTTCGACTTTGCCTCTCTGTCCTTGCCGTCTTCGCGAAGCGAAGCGGCAAGTGGAGGCCTGACCCCCAAAATGGCAAGTGGAGACCTGACCCCGTATGTGGCAAGTGGAGACCTGACCCCATGACCCGGCCCCTCCAAGACGGATCGGGGTTTTCGGAGACCAGCCGGCTCGAGGCGTTTTCCGACGGCGTCTTCGCCATCGCGATCACGCTTCTCATCCTCGAGGTCAAGGTGCCGCACGCGACCACGGAAGGAGGCCTCGTCCGGGCGCTCGGAGAGCTCTGGCCGTCCTATCTCGGGTACGCGATCAGCTTCGTGACTCTCGGCATCATGTGGGCGAACCATCACGCGATCTTCACGTACATCCGCCGCACGGATCGGTACTTCCTTCTCATTCACGTGTTCTTCCTCATGTGTATCTCGTTCCTGCCGTTTCCGACCGCGGTCCTCGCGGAGCACCTGCCGCATCCGGAGAGCCGGCGGATCGCCGTCGCGGCCTACAGCGCGACTCTCGTCGTGATCGCGCTCGCCTACAACGCGGTGTGGTGGTACGCGATCGCGGGGAGGCGCCTGCTCGACGCCAGAGCCGATCCCGTCGCGGTTCGCACGATTTCCCGGCGGTACGCGCTCGGTCCGATTTCCTACACGATCTCGTTTGCGCTCGCGTTCATCAACGTCTGGGCGAGTCTTTCCGTGCACGGAATTCTCGCCGTGCTCTACCTGCTGCCCGAACGGAAGCTGCGAGAACTCTCCTAGGAGATTCTCCGGAGCGATACCAGGATCCGGTTCGCCACGCCGCGCAGCAGGGCGACCTCGCGAGCCGAGAGGGGGCGCCCCGCGACGATCCGCCTCCAGTCACGCAGCGACCGCTCGCGGTGGCCCGTGTCGTAGAACCCGATCGCCTCGAGCGCGCGATCCCAGTGTTCCATCGCGCCCTCGACCTCCCGGGAAGGCGCGAGCTCTGCGTCCGGTGCGGCGCCCGGGGGGGACGCCGCAAAAGTCCGGTGGATCGCGAGGAGAACCGCGACCGCGTGCGACAGGTTCATGGTGGGAAAGCTCGGGTCGGTCGGGATGTTCACCGTGGCGCTCGCGCGAGACCGCTCCTCCTCGGTCAGCCCGCTCCTCTCCGGTCCGAACACGTAGGCGACCCGAGCCGCGCTTCCGACCGACCCGAGAAATTCCGGCAGCTCGGAGAGCGACAACCACCTTCGTTCTGAGCGTCCGCGCAGGGACGAAGTCGCGATGACGGCGTCGAAGTCCGCCACCGCGTCGACGAGAGCGGAGTAGCGGAGCATCGCGTCCAGAACGTCGTGTGCGCCCGAGGAGAGCCGATGCGCTTCCTCGTCGGGGGAGCAGGCCGGCTCGATCAACCGGACGTCGGCGACGCCGAAGTTTCTCGCGGCGCGCGCCACCGAGCCCAGATTCCCGGGGACCCGGGGGCGCACGAGGACGACGGCCAGTTGCGACCTCTCCACTCTCGGAATTATCGGACTCGACAAGCCTTTATAATTTCTCGATGAAGCGCAACTTCCCCAGCTGGCTCCTCTTCTCACTTGCGCTTCCCGTGCTCGCCCAACAGGCGCTACCGACCGCGAAGCCGGCGCCGCAGCCGACCCCTCCCCCGCAGCAACCACAACAGCAGCAGGAAGTCCCCACGTACACCGAGACCGCGGAATCCGAGTACG
>DASXSX010000093.1:0-1974 GCA_036505815.1 Thermoanaerobaculia bacterium | reverse complement strand
GCGACATTGTCGTCCGTTCCAACGATCTGATCCCGGTCGACGTACGGCGCGCGGATCTTCGAGGGCTCCGGGTCGCGGCAGTCGATGCCGATGTACAGATATTTTTCATCGTAGGCGATATAGGCGAAGGTCGCGACCTTCGGCGGCGTGTTGTCTCCGGGTTGCGTCTCCCAGAAGCGGTCGATCACCGCCGCGTCCTTCCATCCGGCATCCGACAGGTCGCCGTCGATCCGGATCGCTCCGGTCGCGCGGTGCACTTCGATGGGAGGCAGGCTGTCCTGAGCCGCGGACGCGGCCGCGCAGACCAGCAGAACAATCGGGCCCGCCGCGAATCGCACGACTTCTGTTTTTACGAGGTCGCCGTCAGGAAGGTTCTGTCCGATTCGTCATTGCCCGGCGGCTCTGCTACAACGCCGACGCAACCCCGCCTTGCGGCCACGGGTGGTGACAGCCGATTCATCGGCTGTCATCCCGAGCGAAGCGAGGGATCTGACCGCGCAGCGGTCATCCCTTCACTTCGTTCAGGGCAGCTCTGAGCGAATGCGACAGGAAAAGATTCCTCGTCGCTCCGCTCCTCGGAATGACAGGCGGGCTCACGTACGGCGCGCGGATCTTTGCCGGGTTAGGGTCGCGGCAGTCGAAAGCAACGTAGAAGAATCGCGCGTCGTTACCGACGTACGCGATCGTCCGGACCGGCGGCGGAACGTTGTCGCCGACGTTCGACTCGTACCAGGTCTCGACCTTCGCGGCCTCGCGCCAGCCCGGGTCGGAGAGGTCGCCGTCGACGTGAATCGGCGAGGAGATCCGCGCGAGCGCGATCGGAGGCTCGAAGTCCGGAAGAGGCTTCGTCTGAGCGCGGGCCGTGGCGGCAACGGACAGGACGAGCGCAAGGAAAACCGGGACGGCCTTCACGCAAATCGGTTACGGACTGCCAAACGAAAGGTTTCGTAGTGGCGATCGTGACAAGCTCCTGCTGTCGACGGTTGCGTCAGGAGCAGAGATGCCCGAGGGGCCCGAGGTCGAGACCGAACGCCTCCACGAAACGATCCAGGAAGAACTGGAAGAGCACGGCGGAACGTTCCTGAAGAGAATCGCTCTGACGACGGCCGTGTTCGCCGCCCTGGCCGCGATTGCCTCGCTGCGAGCCGGCGCGACGGTCAATCACGCGCTCGTCTTGAAGACCGAGGCAGCACGTCTCCAGTCCGAGGCTTCGGACCAGTGGGCCTACTACCAGGCCAAGGGGATCAAGGCCGCAGTGGCCGAGACGGCGCGCAGCGCCTACCTGGCGATCGCGAAGCAGCCTCCCCCCGGTTTCGCAGAAAAAGAGAAGAGGTACATCGCTGAGCAGGCCGGTATCGAAAAAGAGGCTCGGAAGAAGGAGAAGGAGCGGGACGAGAAGTCGAGAGAAGCGGACGAGCTTCTGCACCGCCACCATGGTTTCGCCAACGCGGTCGCGCTCTTCCAGGTCTCGATCGCCCTGGGCGCAGTGGCCGCTCTGACCCGCAGTCGCGCGGTCTGGTTGGGGTCACTCGTCTTCGGCGGCGCCGCGATCGTTCTGCTGGCGATCTCGCAGTTCGGTAGATAGTCAGCAGTCGCTCAGTGGAAATCGTGGCTCGGAACCTCTTCCAGCTGCTGGATCCCCCAGAACCGCTCCCCCTTGACCGATAGCGTGCCGTCCAACTTCTGGAGGCGGCCCTCGACGACCAAAGTGCCCGACCCTACGATGACCGAGCGGTACTCGCAGAAGAGGTCGGGTCGCACGATCGCCTGGCACATGCCGGTCTCGTCCTCGAGCGTCAGGAAGACGAACCCTTTCGCCGTTCCCGGGCGCTGGCGCACGATGACCGCCCCGCCCGCCCGGACGAGCGCGCCGTGCGGCAGCCGCGTGAGCTCCGCCGCGGAGAGAATTCCTCTGCGGCGGAACTCCTCCCGCAGGTGCTCGACCAGATGGGGGCCCGTCGTCATCTGGGTGGA
>DASXSX010000092.1:0-10185 GCA_036505815.1 Thermoanaerobaculia bacterium | reverse complement strand
TCCCCGCGACCGCGAGAGACGGACTCCTTCCGACGAGATCTCGACGCCGACCTTCCACGCCGGAGTCGCGAGGTTCGCCAGGAGTCCGCCGGTCCCGCAGCCGGCGTCGAGGATGCGGAGGCGGTCGGTCCCGCGCGGCCGAACCGCCTCGAGCGATCGCTCGACCTCCCGGCGCACTCCCACGTACCACCAGTGGCGGTCCTCGACCGCGAACATGGCGGCGTATTCGCCGGGATTCACGCGACCCAGTGCCAGTTCACGAATCGCGCGGCGGCGGCCAGGAGCAACCCAGCCGACACGATCCACCAGACGACGCGCGAACGCGGACGCCCGCGCGATCCTTCGGCGAGCGCGAAATAGACCGGATACACGACCATGAGGAACCGCGGCATGCCTCCGGAAAGCCCGGTCGTCATGGGCAAGGTGATCGCGCCCCCCGCCCAGGCGGCGTCGGCCCACCGCTTCTTCGCGAGCTGGTAGACGGCGACGGCGGCAAAGACGAGCGCGGCGCCGTAGTCGAGGGCAAGCGTCGGGTCGCGCTTCCAGTCTGCGTCGACCAGATGCACCTTCATCGAAAGGACCCAGGCGGCAATTCCGGCGAGCGAGCTCGTGCCGCGGTGCCACCCCTGCATCGAGCGGAAGTAGAGTCCGGGCTCGCCGTACACCCAACCGATTCCGAAGATCCAAAGGAAGACCGTCGCAGCGGGCACGAAACCTGCGAGGAGTGCCCTGCCCCACGGCCGGCCGCCGTCGGGGGAGCGCTTCTCGAGCGCCGCCAAGAAGAGCGCCGGCGCGACCGCGAGCGCCGTCGCGCGGGTCAGCCCGAGGAGGAATCCCCAGAGAGAGGATCTTCCGGCGCGTCCGAGCCGCACATCGCGGAACGCGAGGAGCGCGAAGAGCAGGAACATCGACTCCGCGTAGACGGCCGCGAGGAAGAACGCCGTGGGAAAGAGAAGAAAAAAGGCCACGGAGGCGGCGGCGTCCCTCTCGCCGAGCCTCTCCACGCCTTCGCGGTAGAAGAGGCTCATCGCCAGGAAGAGGCACACGTACGTCACGACGAGACCGGCGTGGAACCCGTCCATCGCGAACGTGTCGTGCAGGACCTTGGCGGTCGTCGGATAGAGGGGGAAGAAGGCGTGGTTCGACGGCTTGCCATCGGGGGGAGGCTTCCCGTAGCCCCACTCGATGATCGCGAGGTACCAGCCGGAGTCGAACTTCGCGTAGAGCGGCGCGCGGAGCTCGAGGGGGATCTCCCACCGAACCCGGTGCTCGATCGGCAGGTACGTCCGCGCGACCATTCCCCACGCGCCGAGAGCGAGCACCCACGCCGCGAGAGCGAGAAAGAGCCGCGCCGGGCCGAAGTGCCGGCCGAGAAACCCGATGAACTTTTCGAGGGCGCTCACGCGCGGGAAAGTCTACTCAGAGCCGCTTCAGCGCGGCGATCGCCGGCTTCAGATCCTGCCGGCTCTTCCAGAAGTCCGCCCACGGGTCGGGCTTCTTCAGACGCTCGTCGAAATTCGCAATGTTGAGCTCCCCCGGATCGAGCGTCGGCTTCACCTCCGACCATTCGAGCGGCGTCGAGACCGGCGCGCGCGGGAAACGCCGCACGCAGAAAGGCGAGACGACCGTCTGAGCGAAGCCGTTGCGGAACGGATCGAGGTAGACGCGCCCCTTGCGCTTCGCGATCGAGCCTTCCATCGTCATCTCCTTCGGATAGGCAGCGGCGAGCTTCGTCCCGAGAGCCTCGGCGAAACCACGGACGTCGTCCGCGTCCGGGCCCACGCGGATCGGCACGAAGACGTGCAGCCCCTTCTTGCCGGACGTCTTGGCGAACGAGGCGAGCCGCAGGGCATCGAGCGCTTCCTTCACCTTGATGCCCGCGCGCGCGGCGTCGGCGAACTTGCCGGAGTCCGGGTCGAGGTCGAAGCAGAGCCAGTCCGGCTGCCGCGGCGCGGCCGCGCGCGCTCCCCAGACGTGCACCGCGATGCATCCCAGGTTGACGAGCGCGAGCTGCGTCTCCTTCTTCCCGCCGACGACGTAGTTGCGGACGCCGTTCTCGTGGACGATCCGCTTCGTCGGAGTGTCCGCCGGCATGGAGTCGGGCTTCTCCTTCTGAAAGAAACACTTTCCGAGGAGGCCGTTCGGACAGCGCTTCAACGAGATGAGGCGGTCCTTCACGTACGGCTTCAATTTCGGAAAGATGAAGTCGTAGAAGCGGACGAGGTCGAGCTTGGTGTAACCCTCGTCGGGCCAGAAAACCTTGTCGGGATTCGAGACCTTGGCCGGCAGTCTCGCCGGCGCGATTCGATCCCCCGGCAGCGCCTTCCGCCGCGGAGCCTTCACGCTTCCTCCGGGAGGATGCACTCCCGAGGCTTTTTGTCGTCGCGCAGCCCGAGAAAGACCGGCTGGCGGAGCTTGCGGTCATCGGTCCATTCGTGGAAGGAGATCTGAGCGACGAGCTTCGGCGCGAGCCAGATCGCCCCCTTCTCGCGCGGCGGAAAGACGAACGGCGAAGCTTTCTGCACGAGCGGCTGGAACTTCTTGTAAAGCGACGAGAGCGTCTTCTGCGAGAAACCGGTCCCGACCTTTCCGACGTAGTGCAGGTCCGCGCGCCAGTAGGCGCCGAGCAGCAGCGCTCCGAAGTGCGTGCGAGAGCCGGCGGGCGGCGTGTATCCGCCGATGACGAACTCCTCCTCCTGGTGGACCTTCACTTTCAGCCACTTCGTGCTGCGCCCTTCGCAGTACGGCGCGGAGGAGTCCTTGGCGACGATGCCCTCGTAGCCGCGCTTCTTCGCCTGCGCGTACGCTTTCTTCCCGTTCGCGTCGAGGCGCCGCGAGGGAATGAGATGGTCGGTGTCGCCGATCGCCTGCTCGAGCTCGGCGCGCCGCACCGGCAGCGGCTCGTTTCGGAGGTCCCGCCCGTTACGGTAGAGGCAGTCGAAGACGGCGTAGACGTAGGGGCGGTCTCCCTGCTGCAGGAGCTGGAAGCGCGACACGAGCTTGCGGTCGAAAGCGACGACTTCGCCGTCGAGAAGAAGCGTTCGGTCGGGCAGGGTCGCGATTGCCCGCGCGACCGCGGAGAACGTCTCGGTCCGGTCCTTCGCATTGCGGGACAAGAGCGTCACGCCCGGTCGTTCCTTGTACGCGAGGATGCGATACCCGTCGTACTTCTCCTCGTAGACCCAGCCCGGACGGTGGAACGGCTCGCCGACGAGCGTCGCCAGCATCGGCCGAATGCGGAACGGGATCCTGTCGCGGGCGACGCGCGCCTTCCGAGCGGGCGCGGCCGTCACCGGTTCGACTTCCAGACGGACTTGCGGCGACCGCGCTTCGCCGGCGAGAGGAGCTCCGGCTGCTTCAGAAGCTTCTTGATCAAGGACGGCGGATCGCCGCTCGCGGCCTTCACGATGTCTCCCCCCTCGTCCCGGGCGATCTCCGCGAGAATTCTCTTCGACACGACCGAACGGGGCTCTGTCTCCGTGATGTCGACTTTGCTCGCGAACTCGTCCCGGTGCTTGATCAGGAGCCACGGCGGACGCCCCCCCTCGCGCGCGCGGATCCGGACGAGCACCCAGGAGCCGTGCAGCTTCTTGCCGTCGAGCGTGAACTTCAGCTCCCCCTTCTTCAACGTCGCGTCGACGTCGGGGACCTCCGGCGTCCAGTTCCCGTTGTCCCAGATCATCACCGTCCCGCCGCCGTACTCCCCCTCCGGAATGCTCCCCTCGAACTTCGCGTACTCGAGCGGATGGTCCTCCGTCGACATCGCCATCCGTTTGACTGATGGATCGAGCGAAGGCCCTTTCGGCACGGCCCACGACAGGAGCACGCCTTTCCACTCGAGCCGGAAGTCGTAGTGGAGCGCCGTCGCGCGGTGCTTCTGGATTACGTAGGAGAGCTTCTTCGCTTTCGCGCGGCGCGGCATCTTCCCGCCCGCGGGCTCCGCCGTGACGTCGAAGCGTCTCTTCTGCCGGTACTCCTTCAAACCCATCTGCGGCTCTCCGCTGCAACGAGGGTGCCCCTGGCCGGACGCGAGACGCGGAACAGAGCCGCGGAGGAGTCGTCCCTTCCTTTCCCGCGTCCCCTGTCCCGAGTCCCGCTTAGTCTATAAACTCTTGTGAGTGCGTAACATCGTGGCCTGGGCGCTGGCCGTCGAGATCCTCGGTCTCGCGGTCCTGCCGGCGCTTCGCGTCTTCTTCGGGAACCGGCGCGACGCGGCTCTTCTGTCCCGCCCGCTCGGCCTCGCGCTGACCGGCTGGCTCGCCTGGGCGCTCTCGCTCGCGACCCCGCTCGGCTTTTCCCGGGGAACCCTTCTCCTGTCCGCCGCGATCCTCGTCGGCGTCTCGTTCGCGTCGAGGCGCGGCGCCGGCCCGGAAAAGGGCCGGTTCTGGTCGTCCGAGGAGAACCGCGGTGCACTCTTCTTCTGGGTCCCCGCGGCCGTATTCCTGCTCGTGCGCGCGGCGGTTCCAGAAATTCTCGGTGCCGAGAAGTTCATGGACCTCGCGTTCTTCAATTCCCTGACGCGCTGGCCGGACATGCCGCCCGCGGATCCATGGATGGCGGGCCGGACGATCAACTATTACTACTGGGGCTATCTGCTCGCCGCCGTTCTCGCAAAGGCCGGCTCGGTGAATCCCTTCGTCGCCTACAACCTCTGCATCGCGACCTTCGCCGGATTCTCGTTCGCGGCCGCGGCGTGTCTGGGTTTCCGCCTCTCGGGCGGGCGGATGGGAGCGGCGATGGGCGCCGGTTTCGTGAGCGTCTTCGCGGGAAACCTGATGGGCGCTCTCGACGCGTGGGCCCACCCCTTCGCGAAAGATTTCGACTATTGGCACGCATCGCGTGTGATCGGCGCCGGCGACACGATCAACGAGTTTCCGTTTTTCACCTTCTTCCATGCCGACCTGCATCCGCATTTGCTCGCATTTCCTTTCTTCCTCGCGACGTTCGCCGTGGCGGATCGATGGATCGAAATGGGAATTGCAGAGTCCAAAGTCCAGAGCCCGAAGGCCAGAGTCCCGGGGTGGAGTTTCCTGGCGGACGCGGGGCCGCTTCTCCTCCTGACGCTCGTCGCTGCGACGGCGATCGCCGCAAATCTCTGGAATGCCCCCGCGATCGCGATCCTGCTCGTCTTCTCCGGGGTCGCCCGGAGGACGAGAGGCGAAGGTCTTCCGCGGCCAGGTGCGGCGCTCGTCGGCGCATTCACGGGGCTCGGCGTGATCATTGTCGCGCTGGTAGTCACGCAGCCCTACCGGACGTCCTACGCCCTCCCATACAACGGGATCGGAAAGACGCACGCCGTCTCCGGTCTCTTCGAGTTCTTCGGAGTGTGGGGAATCCTCTTCGCGGTGGCGGCGGCCGGACTGCTGATGGAATGGTTGGAGGAGACCGAGGAGGGCCGGCGACGGCGGGGCTTCCTCGTGGCGGTGGCGGGAGCGGCATCGGTTCTGCTCGCGTTCGCGAAGAAGACGCCCGCGCTCGCGCCGATCCTCTTCCTGGCCTTTCTCGCGGGACGCGCAGCCTGGCGTTCGCTCTCCCGCGACAAGGACCGCGGAGTCCTCTTCGCGTCGTTTCTCTGTCTTCTCGCGCTCGGGATCATCGCCGGCTGCGAGGTCGTCTACTTCAAGGACTCGTACGGCGACAAGCTCCACCGGATGAACACGATCTTCAAGTTCTACCACCAGGCGTGGCCCTTGCTCGGAGTCGGCGCCGTGGCGTTCGCGGACCGCGCATGGCGCGCGACGAAAAAACCGCGGCGCTCGCTCGTTCTGGGCCTCGCGGTTGCGACCTTCGCGGCGTCGCTCTACCCCGCGACGGCGATCGTGTCGCGCCTCCGGCAGCACGAGGGGTCGTTCACTCTCGACGCTCGCACGGCGCTCGAGCGGCGCAACCGGGGGGACCTCGAAGCGATCGAATGGCTCTCCAGGAACGCGCCTCGGGGCTCGGTCCTGATGGAGGCGGCGGGGAATCCTTACACCGAGTTCGCCCGGATCTCCTCGCATACCGGAGTTCCGAGTGTGCTCGGGTGGGCGAACCACGAGGGGCTCTGGCGCTCGAATGACAAGGACGTCCTCGATCGACTGGAGCAGATCCGGCGTTTCTACTCGACGCCGGACCCCGGGATCGCAAACGGAATCCTCCGCCGTTACGGCGTCACATATGTCGTGGTCGGCGACCTCGAACGGACTGCGTACGCCGGCGCGTCCCACGTCTCGTCCTTTCCGTTTCTCGCGCGCATCCCGAATGGGCCGAACATCGTCTATCGGGTCTCGAAGTGACCGAGACAAGGAAAGAGGGGTCGGTCGTTGCCACCTTATCGGGATGGGGACGGTTTCCCGTGCAGAGCTGCCGCCTCTTTCGTCCGGAAAAGCAGTCCCGCCTGCCTTCGATTCTCGACTCGCCGGAGAGCGGCTCCTACATCGCGAGAGGCCTCGGACGCAGCTACGGGGATGCGGCGCTGAATCGCGACGGCGCCGTCATCTCCTTCCTCCGGCTGAATCGATTCCTCGCTTTCGATCCGGCTTCTGGAATCCTGGAGTGCGAGGCCGGCGTCAGTTTCGAGGAAATTCTGCGCTACTTCCTTCCGCGCGGGTATTTTCTTCCCGTCACGCCCGGAACCAAGTTCGTCACCGTTGGAGGAGCGATCGCGAGCGACGTGCACGGAAAGAATCACCACCGCGTCGGAACGATCTCTCGGTTCGTTCTCGACCTGCAGCTTCTCACTGCCGGCGGAGAGGTCCTGACCTGCTCGCGCGAGGATAATCCCGACGTGTTCCGCGCGACTCTCGGTGGCATGGGGCTGACCGGGCTCATTCTGAGCGCCCGGATTCGCCTCCAGCCGGTCGAAACGGCCTACGTCCTCGTCGACTACAGCAAAGCGCGGAACGTCGACGAGGCGCTCGCGAGAATGGAGGAGTCGGATCATCGATACGACTACTCCGTTGCATGGATCGATTGCCTGGCCGGTGGCCGATCGCTCGGTCGTTCGGTCCTGATGCGCGGAAACCCGGCGCTCCGGAGCGACGTGCCGGCGCGAATCCTCGATCCGCTGGCCATGCCGCGGCCCCTCCGGTTTCCCGTTCCGTTCAACTTTCCATCGTGGGCGTTGAGTCGGGCGACGGTCAAGGCGTTCAATGCGGCCTTTTATCGCAAGCACTCGGATGAGACCGGCCGGCTCGTCGACTTCGATACCTACTTCTATCCTCTCGATTCGATTCGCGGCTGGAATCGAATGTACGGGCGTCGCGGATTCATCCAGTACCAGGTCGTCCTTCCCATGAGCTCGAGCCGCACCGGGCTGATCGAGCTCCTGGAGAGGTTTCGTTCATCGGGACGGGTTTCGTTCCTCGCCGTCCTGAAGCGCTTCGGCGATCCGGACGAGGGCCTGCTCTCTTTTCCCCTCAACGGATACACGCTCACGCTGGACGTTCCCGTACAGGAGGGTCTCCTCTCTTTCTTGAGAGAAGTGGACCAGGTCGTCATCCTCTACGGCGGCAGGCTTTATCTGGCGAAGGACGCGGTCACGACGGCGGAGAGTTTTGCCGCGATGTACCCACATCTGAAAGAGTTCCGAACGATCCGGGAGCGCGTCGACCCCGGCAATCGTCTCGCTTCCTCTCTCGCACGGCGCGTGGGAATCGTCCACTCCTGACGCCGTGCCGAAAAACGCCGCGCTCGTGAACGGGAGAAAGCAGACTGTTCTCGTCCTCGGCGCGACCTCCGCCATCGCCCGTGCGGTCGCCGCAGAGCTCGCCGCCCGAGGCTTCGACCTCGTGCTCGCGGGCCGCGACGGGGAGGAGATCGCCGTTCTCGCCGCGGATTTGCGGCTGCGTCATGAGATCGCGGTCGCGGTGCGCGCCTTCGACGCCCTTTCGTTCGACACCCATTCCCGCGTCGTGGAGGATTGCCGCACGGCGTCCCCGAACGGCCTGTTCGGCGTCGTGCTGTGCTTCGGCTACCTCGGCGATCAATCCGAGGCCGAGGCGAATTTCGCAGAAGCGCGACGAATCCTGGACACGAACCTGCTCGGGGCCGTCTCCGTACTGAACCTCGTCGCGCGGGATCTCGAAGCAAAGGGAGAAGGTTTCATTTGCGCGATTTCCTCCGTGGCCGGCGACCGCGGCCGGCAGAGCAATTACATCTATGGAGCGGCGAAGGCGGGCCTGACCGTTTACCTTCAGGGACTGCGGAATCGTCTTTCGGGCGCCGGAGTCCGAGTCGTCACGATCAAGCCGGGATTCGTCGACACGGAAATGACCTTCGGCCGGCCGGGAATGTTTCTCGTCGCTTCGCCCGAAGCGGCCGCCCGCCGGATCGTTCGAGCCATCCTCGAGGGGAAGGAAGTGAGTTACGTGCCCGGGTTCTGGCGCTTCGTCATGCTCGGGATCCGGGCGATTCCGGAGAAGGTGTTCAAGAGGATGCGACTGTAGTGTCTACGAGTCGAGAGATGAGAGACCCCGAACTCTGCCGATCAGGAGCGATCTGATGTCTCGCGAGACGGGCCTGCGCGACAAACTGCCGGAGGAATCGTCCTCCGATTCTCAGCCGCTCCCGCCGAGCCGCTGCAAGGCGTGCGGGTCGGCGGACTTCGAGAGGCTCTGGGATCAGGGCAACGGCTTCTCAGTCGCCGAGTGCCGAGATTGCCTTCTGACTGCCACCCTTCCGGCACTTCCGGCAGCCGATATCGCCCGCTACTATCCTGCGCGCTATTACGGCAAGAAGAACCGTCGATTCCATTCCCTCCTCGAGAAGGTCATACCGGTCTTTCGCGCCCGCCGGCGGCGAGCGATCGAACGGCAAGTCCGCGCGGGCCGAATGCTCGACGTGGGATGCGGCCGGGGGCTGCTGCCGGCGCTCATGCGCACCCACGGATGGGAGGTCTACGGGGTCGAATTCTCCGAGACGGCCGCTGACCACGCCCGAAACGAGCTGAAGGTTCCTGTCTTCGTCGGAGACTTCTGCGAGAGCCCTTTCCCAGGGAGCCATTTCGACGTTATCGTGTTCTGGCACGTTCTCGAGCACGTTGTAGATCCCGTGGCGGCTCTTCGAAAGAGCTATGAGATCTCGAAGCCCGGTGGTCTTCTCGTGATCGCGGTTCCGAACTTCGAGAGCCTCCAGGCACAGGCAACCCGGCGTCACTGGTTCCATCTCGACGTTCCGCGGCACTACCATCACTTTCGCTTGACCGTTCTGCGAAGGCTGCTCGAGGAGAACGGCTTCTCGGTCGAGGCGGTCAGCCATTTCTCTCTCGAATACAACCCTTATGGCTGGATCCAAAGCCTGCTCAATTGGATCGGCTTTCCCACCAATCTTCTCTACGAGTTCTTGAAGAACAAAAGCGCGCGGGCAGACGCGAGACCTGTCTACAGATATCCTTTACGGTTTCTATTGATGCTGCTCACGCTGCCGGTCGTGGTTCCCTCGAGCTTCGTTCTCTTTCTGCTCGAAACCGTCTTGAGGCGGGGTGGAACGGTCGAGGTTTACGCCCGCTCCACAAAGCCCGAGCGGGACTGACCCCGGTCGGCTCGACGTGCAAACCTCGTGTTCCTGTGGTATGAGCGGCCCTCGGTAACCGCTGCCGGAGGTGTGAGTTCATGCTCACCGGTTCGGCTGCCCGCAAGATCTCGGCGGCGTTGCTTCCTCTGTCGTTCGCCGTCAGTCTGCCGGCCTGCAGAAGGAGCGAGACAGCCAGCAGCGCCGGTGCACCTTCCTCTTCGAGACCGAAACCGAAGATCCCCAAGAATGCCCTTCTCCCGTCACGGCGCGCCGATGTCCTGGTCGAAGTCACGCTCCGGAAGACCGGGTGTGTCGTGGTGGACGCGCCTTCGACCGCGGTCGACTCCCCACGTATGTCGTGGCTCCGGATGGGCGTATCTATCTCTCGGACCCGGAGCACCGACAGATTTTGTTGTACGCCGCGGATGGGACGGCCTATTGGACGGTGCAAATCGGAGGACCCGAGGCTCGCCCCCTCCAGCGACCCAGCGGCATCGCAATGGATTCAGAAGGCCGTCTCTATCTGGTCGACCCCGGAGCCAACGTGATCTATCGATTCACCGTGACGGCTCCGGAGCTCCCATCCTTGACGCCGACGCCCGACTCCATCGCTCGCTCGCTGACGCGATCGGGAGGCCAGACTCCGCCCTCCGTACGCAGTGGCGTGAGTCCGAGCATGGATCTCGCTCTGCC
>DASXSX010000091.1:0-4484 GCA_036505815.1 Thermoanaerobaculia bacterium | reverse complement strand
CGCTCCGCGATCGTCTGGACGATCATCCTGGTGTTGACGGTCCTCTTCGGCGTCCCCGCGATCTTCGCGGCCCTCGTCCCTCCGCGCGGCGACTGGTTCCTGCGCTTCGCCCGCGGCTGGGCCCGGTCTGTCCTGACCGTCGCGGGAATTCCCGTGCGCGTCCTCCACTTCGACCGGATCGAGCGGGGACGCAGCTTCGTCGTGGTCGCGAACCACGAGAGCTTCTGCGACATCCTCGTGCTTCTGGCGACGCTTCCGATGCAGGTCCGCTTTCTCGCGAAGAGGAGCGTCTTCCGGATCCCCGTGCTCGGCTGGTCCATCGCCGCGGCCGGCTTCGTCCCGGTCGACCGCGAGGACCACTCCCGCGGTGCGGCGACGGTCGAGGCCGCCCTCCGGAGGCTCGAAGGCGGCCGATCTCTCGTCATCTTTCCCGAGGAGACCCGCACGCACACCGGCGACCTCCTTCCGTTCAAGCGCGGAGCCGCCCACCTCGCGTTGAAGTCCGGTCTTCCGATTCTGCCGGTCGGTCTCGCGGGGACGTTCCGCGTCCTCCCGCGGGGAACGCTCGCGATCACGCCGGGACCGGTCGTGATGTCGGTCGGCGATCCGATCGAAGTCTCCGGCCGCTCCATTCGCGAACGGGAACCCGTGACTCACGCCGCGCGAGAGGCGATCGAGTCGCTGCGCGCGGAGGCCCGGCGGGAGGTCGCATGATACTTTGAGTTTTCGATGTCCGCCACCGCGGAGCTGAACGAAGAGAAGGTCCTGGAGGTCCTGCGAACGATCCGGTTTCCCGGCCTTTCGCGAGACATCGTCTCGTTCGGCTTCGTCAAGGACCTCGAGATCGGCGGCGGCAACGTCTCCTTCCGCCTCGAAGTCCAGACGTCGTCTCCTCGCGCCGCCGAGGAGATCCGCCGCGACGCGACCGAACGGCTCCGCTCTCTCCCCGGCGTAAACGCCGTGACGATCCGGCTCGACGTGCGGGAGCCGGGGCCCCCGCCGCCGCGCGGGGCGGTCGGCGTGCCTCCGCCCGACGCCGCGCTGCTGCCCGAAGTCCGGTTCAAGGTCGCAGTCGCCTCCGGAAAAGGAGGAGTGGGCAAATCGACCGTCGCCGCGAACCTCGCCCTCGCGCTCTCGCGCCTCGGTCAGCGCGTCGGGCTGATGGACTCCGACATCTACGGCCCTTCGCAGCAGATGATGATGGGGATCGACGAGAAACCTTTCATCAACGAGGCCAACCACATCGTCCCGGTCGAGAGGTTCGGCGTCCGGGTCATGTCTCTGGGCTTTTTGATGGACGTCGATCAGCCGGTCATCTGGCGCGGTCCGATGGTGATGAAGGCGGTCGAGCAGTTCTTGGGCGACGTCGAGTGGGGAAAGCTCGACTTCCTGGTCGTCGACCTTCCTCCCGGCACCGGCGACGCGCAGCTCACGCTGACGCAGAAGATTCACCTCTCCGGGGCGGTGATCGTCACGACGCCCCAGGACGTCGCGCTGATCGACGCCCGCAAGGGCCTCGCGATGTTCCAGAAGGTCAACGTGCCGGTGCTCGGAATCGTCGAGAACATGTCGTACTACATCTGTCCGAAGTGCGGACATCGGGACGAGATCTTCAAACACGGCGGGGGCGAGCGCACCGCGAAGCAGCTCCACGTCCCGTTCCTGGGGGCGATTCCAATCGATCCGAAAGTCGCGCTGGGCGGCGACGCGGGAGTTCCGATCGTCGCCGCGGAGCCCCACTCGTCCGTTACAGAGGCTTTCCTGCGGGTCGCCGAGGCGGTGCAGAAGGGGCTCGGCGCGTAGCGCTCGAAGCCCCCCTCCTTTCGCTCTTGCCTGCCCATATCGAGATCGCGCGACTGGACATCACGCTCGCGCGCGTCGACGCGATCGTCAACGCGGCGAACGAGGGCCTGCAGCTCGGGGCCGGCGTCGCCGGAGCGATCCGGCGGCGGGGCGGCCAGTCGATCCAGCAAGAATGCGATCGAATCGGCCGCTGCGCGGTCGGTCAGGCGGTCGTGACGGGCGCCGGCAACCTGCCGGCGCGCTGGGTGATCCACGCGGTGGGACCGGTCTGGCGCGGTGGAGACGAGGGCGAGGAGGTCGACCTCGCCTCTGCCGTGCTCGCCGCCCTTCGGCGCGCGGAGGAGGTGGGAGCGAGATCGGTCGCGCTGCCCGCGATCTCCACGGGCGTCTTCGGATTTCCCGTGGAGAGAGCCGCCGAGATCGCAATCGCGGTCGCGCGCTCCTTCGCCCGGACCGCACCGACGCTCGAGAGGATCGTCTTCTGTCTCTACGACGAGCCCACGTACGAAGTATTTCGGAAGGAAATGGAAAAGACCGGAGCCCCCCCGACCCCTCTCCCGGAGGGCGAGGGGAAAAAATCCTAGCTATCATCCGCGCGGCATGCCGGCGGCCTTCCTCCTCGTTCTTTTTCTTCGTACGCTCGCAGCGCCGGAAACCGATCTCGCCCGCCTCGAATCGGCGAAGAACGTCGGGCTCGCGGCGCTCGAGGAGGGCAATATCGACGAGGCGCGTCGGCGCTTCGAGACCGTGCGTCAGCTCGCGCCGTCGGAGCCGCTGGGATGGGCGAACGGCGCGGTCGTCGCGCTGCGGGCAAGAGACCTGGCGCAGGCAAAGGAGCTCCTGGCCCAGGCGCTCTCCTCCTCCGGCAACGACGCGCGCGTCCTCGCGCTCGAGGCAACGCGCCGGGAGCTCGGGGGGGACGCGGTCGGGGCGGTCGAGGCTTACGAGAAGGCGGCCTCGGCGGATTCCTCGGATCTGCGGTCTCGCTGGGCCGCGGCCCGCCTGCTCTCGGAAAAGGTCCCGGGCGGGGTGGCGCGGGCGATCCCGGTCGTGGAAGCGGCGCTCGAGCGTGCGCCGGCGAACCTCTTCCTGCTCGCCCGGTCCTCCGAGCTCTTCCGCTCCGCCGGCGATTCCAGAAAGGCGCTGGAGGCCCACGACCGGTTGGCGCGCGCGCTCGAAGGGAAGGATCCTCGGCTCGAGAGGTATCTGGCAGAAGCGCGCCAGGCTCTCGCGGCCGGCGACGCGCACGCCGCTTCCATCAAATACCGGATCGTCGAGAACCTTCTGAAGGTCGCTCCGCGGTACCAGCAGGCGCGGCACGACGTCGAGCCGGGCATCGTCGGGATCCCTCTCGAGGACTGGTCTCTCTCCCTCGCCGCGAAGATCCGGGCGCGCGCCGGACAGCCCGGGTCGCTCTCTTTTGTGAAGGTGCCGGGAGAAGGACTCGAGAGCCTCCGGGGACTCGCGTCCGTGCGCGCCGCGGGACGGGACGCGCGCGATCTCGCGTTTGCCGGTCGCGCGGGAGTTGTTCTCGCGGCGCGCGGTGCGCGGGGATACGAGCTTCGCCCGGCGCTCTCCGGCGCCGCGGCCTCCGTCGAGGTCGCCGACGTGACGAACTCCGGGAAGTTCGATCTCGTCGCGCCGGGCGCGCTCTGGATCTCCGAGGGAACCGGCTGGCGGAAGATCGAGGCGCCGGCCGGTGAATCGGTGAGCGCGATCGACTTCGACAACGACGGCGACCTCGACCTCTACTTCTCCTCGCCCTCCGGTGACCATCTGATGCGCAACAATCTCGACGGAACGTGGACGGACGTCACGCGCTCCGCCGGACTGCCGCAGCCGCTCGCTTCGCGGCGCGCCGTCGTCGGAGACTTCGACCGGGACGGCGACCCCGATCTCGTCCTCGTACTTGCCGGAGGCGGGCTCCTCCTGCTCGACAACCTGCGCGGCGGGCGATTCGCGGTGAAACCGGCCGGCCTGCCCGCGGAAGGGGATTTCCGCGCCGAGGCGGCCGGTGATTTCGACTCCGACGGGCGTCTCGATCTCGTCTGGTCCGGCCCGGACACGTCGTTCGTTGCGCGCAATCGTGGGGACGGAACGTTCGCGCCGGGCAAGGCGCTCCCCGCCGCGGGCACGCCCGTCCCCGCCGACTTCGACAACGACGGCTTCCTGGACCTGTTCCTCGCGTCGCCGAAGGGGAGCTCGACGCTCTGGCGCGGAGACGGCGCCGGGGGCTTCTCGCGATGGGAAGTCGGAGCTCTGCCGGCGGCGCTCGACGCCGAGCCGGTCGACGTCGACGGCGACGGAGACCTCGACCTCGTCCTCGTGACGGCCGCGGGGGAGGCGGCGCTCTTCGAGAATCGCGGGGGCAACGCGAACGGCTGGATCGACGTCACGCTCGAGGGACTGCCGACCGGCTCGGGTAAGGTCAACCGCGCCGGGTTCGGTTCGGAAATCGAGGTCAAGGCGCAGGAGCTCTACGTCTACCGGGTGGTCTCGCGGCCGGTGACCCACGTCGGCCTCGGGTCGCGCCGCAAGGCGGAGGTGCTGCGCGTCGTATGGACCAACGGGATCCCGCAGAACGACCTTTCCCCCCGGACCCGCTCGATCGTCAAGGAAGTCCAGCAGCTCAAGGGATCGTGTCCCTTTCTGTACGCGTTCGATGGAAAGAGATGGCGTTT
>DASXSX010000090.1:0-7144 GCA_036505815.1 Thermoanaerobaculia bacterium | reverse complement strand
GACGATCGATGGATACGCCATGCGCCGCGCGCCGTTCTCCGAGCAGTAGCCGTCGAGCGCCTGCTGTACCTCGAACTCGTACTTGCCCGGCGCAACCGCTTTCATCGCGAGGACGTGGCCCCTCCCGGAAATCTCCGTCGCGCGACGGATGAACGCGATCTCGTCCGCGTCCTTGACGACGCGCATCTCGTGAAGAACCTCACGCGCGTCGACGACCGTCGACGGTCCCGCATCGCGCGCCCGCATGGAGGCAATCGCTTCCCGAAACCGGCCGGCCCATTCCACGTCTCCGCCGTCGGAGAGATAGACCTTCTCGACGCCGGCGAAGTAACCCGAGAAGGTGCGGGCTGCCGGGTCGTACTTCGACACGCGGTCCCGGAACTCTTCCGTCGAATACGCCGCGTCAGCGCCGTACGTCGACGTCGCTTCCCGCGGACCGACCCGGGGCCCTTCATACGACTCGGCCCGCGCATCGCGGGGCCGGACGAACAGGACATACCGCTGCCCGTCGGACGCATTCGGCCGGAGAAGGACGATGGCGCCCGGATCTTCGATGCCCGTCAGGTACCAGAAGTCGGAATCCTGGCGATAGAGGTACTCGACGTCGTTCGACATCGTGCGCATCGGGGCGGCGTGCAGGACCGCGATCGAGTTCGGCGGCAGTTTCGCCAGGAACCGGTCCCGGTGCGCGCGAAACATGGACGCCGGCGGCTTGAGCGGCGGGAAATCGAGCGCCGCCGCCGCAAGAGGCAGCCAGAGAACCGCCGCGAGCAGAGCTCGACTGAGGACCGTCATGGATTGAGAGCTATCGCTTCGAGATGAACGACCAGGGCGAAGGAGCGGCCGCGGTGACGCCCTTCGGACGGACCACCGCATCGATCCGCCCTTTGTGCGTCTTCAGGAGCCGGCGCACCGGCGTGCCCGACGCGGCCTCCTCCAGGATGTCCGCCGAGGACTCGTCCGCCTTCGCCAGATAAGCCTCCCAAACCGCTTCGCCGACGGGCATGCCGCGGAAGACGACGTTGCCCACACGCGGGAGCTCTCGCTGGAGATAGCCGAGCTTCTCTTTGAGAGTGTCGTCGGCGGCGAGCGATTCATCCTCGTACGGAGTGTGCGGCTTCGGGATGAAGGCGTTCACCGAGGGAACGAGCTCCGCCACGCGCCCGAAGCGCTTCCCTTCCGCGACGGCGATCTCGTGCAGATCCTCGACCGTCCGCACGATGTCGTGGACGTCCTCGTCGGTCTCGGAAGGGAGTCCGACCTGGAGATACAGCTTCAGACGCGTGAAACCGTGCGCGAAAACGAGCCGCGCCTTCTCGCGCAGCATCTCGTCGGAGACCTTCTTGTTGACGTGGCGGCGAAGCCTCTCGTTGCCCGCCTCCGGCGCGATCGCGAGCGCGCGCTCTCCCTGCCGCGCGAGCACCTCGAGGATGGGCGCTTCGATCGCGTCGATCTTGATCGAGGAAAGCGCGATGTGGTACCCGAGCTCCGCCAGCCCGCGCAGGATCTCGATGATCTGCGGGTGATCACAGACCGCCGTCGCGATCAGCCCCGTCCGGTCGGTCAGCGGACGCGCCGCGCGCGCGACGTTCACGATCGATACGGCGGGATATTGCTTGATGGGCGCCATGGCGTACGCGGCCCAGCAGAACCGGCACATTTCGGTGCAGCCGCGAGAAATTTCGATCAGAAGCTTGTCGGCGAGCTCGGTGCGCGGCGTCAAGATCGTCGAGTGCGGCACCTCGAAATCCGGGCGGATGTCCTTCCGGGACATCGGCTGCTGGATGACGATCCGCGAGCTCTCCGCGCCCTCCGCGCGCGCGCCGTGGATCGCCGGAACGAAGAAGCCGGGCAGCGCGGCGAGCTCTCGCAGAAAGGACTCGCGATCGAGCCCACGCTTCGCGAGCTCGGCGATTCCCGGAACCAGCCGCTCGCCGTCGCCCAGCGCGAACGCATCCACGAACGGGACCAGCACGGCCGGGTTCATGCGGGCGATGTCTCCACCGACGAGAAGTACCGGGTGCCGTTCATCGCGAGCCTCCCGGGAGAGCGGGATGCCGGCGGCGCGCAGAGTGCGCAGGATGTTGACGACATCCATCTCCCAGGAGAGAGACCACGCGAGCAGGCCGTACTCGGAAAGCGATGTCCCGCTCTCGAAAGTGACCGCGGGCTCCCCTTCCTCGTAGAAGAACCGCTCGCAGACGACGTCGGACACCCGGTTGAAGAGCCGGTACACCCACTGGAACCCGAGGTTCGACATTCCGATCTCGTACGAGTTTGGAAACCCGAGCGCGATCCGGTAGGCGCCGAAGCGGTTCGGCTCCTCGGTGAAACGCTCGAGAGCGGCGAGCTCCCGGTTGTGCGAGGTGCTTCTCATGCGGAACCAGCGATTATATCGGCGACTCGGGGTTCAATCGGCCGGGACGGCGCACAGCCGGAAGGCCACCTGCATCGGCTCCTTGACCCGCGCCACTACCGGAAACGACGGATCCTGCAGACCGTAGCTCTTCCAATGCACCGGGAAAGAGCCCGTGAGAATCACCGACTTCGGAAACACCGAGACGTCCACGGGAAACTGGACGGGGGCGGTCTTCCCGTGCACGGTCAGGTCGCCGGCGACCTGGACCGAGAACGTCTCGCCCGGGCGAAACCGCGAGAGGTCGCCCGTGAAGCGGTGCAGCTCGAAGACGATCTCGGGGAAACGGCCGGTCTCCAGAACCTTTTCGGAGAGCGTCCGGTCCCGGAGGCGATTTCCAGTGCGCATGCTGGCCGCCGGCACGACGATCCGGCTGCGAACGTCCCAACCTCCCGAGGGAAGCGGATCCGCCTCGACGAAGCCGTGAAAGAGCGGAACGATCCCCCGGATCGGCTGGAACGATGCCGGCAGCTCCCATCGAACCGAGGAGCCCGCGACCTCGAACCTGTAACGCAGCGGGCGCGCCGGGCCGGGTTCGGCCCACGCTGCCAGAGGCGACAGCATGATCGCGAGAGCCGTCGCCGCTCTCCGGTTGTGCTCACGTCTCACTTCTTGCGTCTCACGTCCCTATGTACGCGCACTCCGAACGACCAGTCGCTGACGTTTGTTCCGGTCAATCCGGTGACGAAGAGTCCGCCGACGCGCGCGAAAAACGGTTCCGTATCGTGGCGCCGGAGCGCGTCTGTCGCGTCGACGCCGCGCTTGCGCGCCCTCGCCATCGTGTGGCCGTCCACGAGCGCGCCCGCGGCGCGCGACGATCCGTCCTTTCCATCCGAGCTGGCCGCAAGGAGCGCGACGTCCCGAGATCCGTCGAGCACCTGCGCGGCGGTGAGGGCCAACTCGAGACTCCGCCCGCCCCTCCCGGGCCTGCGCGGGAGCGAGACGGTCGTCTCACCCCCCGCGAGAATCGCCTCGCCCGGTCGGAGACGCGTAGCCTCGCGGGCGAGCTTCCGGCCGGCATCGCGCGCTTCGCCCTCGAGACGGCGCGGGAGAACGCGTGGGCGAAGGCGCAGCCGGCGCGCCTGCCGAGCGGCGCCTTCGAGCCCGATTCGATTGGAGGCGACCACGCGTGTCACATCGCCGCGCCGGCCGCGCACCGTCGGTCCCGAGCCGACCAGCGCGGGGCGGTCGCCCGGGACGTCGGAAAGGACGAGCGTTACCAGCCGCGCGGCCGTCGAGCGTCCGAGCTTTCCTCCCTTGATGGCGGAGAGCGAAGTTCTCAGGCGATTCACTTCCGTGATCGGCGCTCCCGCGCGCACGAGGCGGGCGACGGCCCGTCTCTTCTGCGCGAGCGTGATTCCGGGCCGCGGCAGGCAGAGGAGCGAAGACGAGCCGCCGGAGACGAGACAAAGGATCAGCTCTTCCCGGCCGAACCGCGAAAAGAAACGGAGAGCGGCGCGCGCGGCACGAATGCTCGAGGAGTCGGGCTCGGGGTGCGAGGAGAAGAGGACCGTGATGCCCGGCCGCCGCGGCGCCGCGTACCCGCGTGGCAGCACGACCAGGGCTTCTCTGCCCGGCTTCCACGCGGCCGCGAACATCCCGGCCGCCGCCTTGCCGACGGCGAAGATGCCGACGCGACGCGCGCTCACGAGTCGTTTTGACACGGCCCGATCGGCGAGCGCGGCGGCGACGGCCCGACCCGGCTCGACCGCGGCCAGCGCCGCGCTGTACAGCGAGTGCAGGAGGGCAGAAGCCGAGGCATTCATCCAAACGTCATCCTTGTCCGTAATAGGATCGGGAGTCCCGGATCTTCCGGGATGTCCGAAAGAAGGAGACAGCATGAAGAAAGTCGTTTCTCGGGTTTTGCTCGCCGCTCTGGTCGTCAGTCTCGCCTCATTCGCCTTCGCCGGCGACACGACGGAAGGCTCGTGGACCGGTTGGGTCACCGATACGGGGTGCGGGGCCAAGGGCGCCACGGCCGAGCACGCCAAGTGCGCCGCGAAGTGCGTCAAGGAAAAGGGCGCCAAGTACGCGCTCTACACGCCGTCGGACAAGCAGGTGTGGGTCCTCTCCAACCAGGAAGAGGCCGCGGCGATGGCCGGTCAGGAAGTCACGGTCAAGGGCAAGGCGGACAAGGAAAAGATGTCCATCGAGGTCGCTTCGATGGAGCCCGCCGCGAAGAAGTAGCCGTCCCGACCCGGAGAAAAAAGCCCCGACTCGCCTCGGGGCTTTTTTTTGTCTAGAAATTTGAACCTCGAACGTCGAACCGGACTGGCGGGACCCCGATGTCACAATAAGCGCAATGTCCCTGGCGAAAACGATCGCCCCCGACATCGAGGAACTCATCCGCGAGAGGCCGAGCGAGCTCGCCGCGGCGGTGGCGGACCTCCATCCCGCGGACGTTGCCGAGCTGCTCGAGGACCTGCCCCGGGAGGATCGCCTCATCCTGTTCGAAGCGCTGCCGCCCGAGCAGGGGGCAGCGGTCCTGTCGGAGTTGAAAGGCGAGACGCTGCGACTCGTCCTTCACCAGGCCTCCCTCGACAAGCTCGGCGCTCAGCTCGACCGGCTTCCGGGAGACGAGGTCGTGTTCCTGCTCGAGCACGTCTCGCAGCGGCGCCGGGAGAACCTCCTCGGCAAGATGTCGCCGCGCGACGCGGCCGAAGCCAAGCGGTTGCTGCGTTACGACCCGGGCACGGCCGGGCGACTCATGACCGAGAAGTTCGCGAAAGTCCGGCCGGAATGGTCGGTCGGAGAGACGCTCGAGCACTTGAAGAAGATCGATCCGGAGGTCGAAACGATCCAGACGATCTACGCAGTCGACGGCGAGGGCCACCTCGTCGGCGCCGTGACGCTGCGGAAGCTGCTGCCGCAGCCGCCGGATCGAAAGGTTGGAGACCTCCTCGATCGCCGCGTCCCAACCGTGCGAACCGACACGCCTCAGGAAGAGGTCGCGAAGCTCGTGTCCAAGTACGACGTGTATGCGATCCCGGTCGTGGACGAGGAGAACCGCCCCGTCGGGATCGTTACGGTGGACGACGTCATCGACGTCCTGAACGAGGAGCAGACGGAAGACGTGCTCCATATGGCCGGCGTCTCTGCCGAGGAGGAGCCGGAAGGGTACTTCGCGCGGAGCGCGTTCCGAAACGTCCGACTGCGCTTCAACTGGCTGTTGCTGCTCTTCGCGACGGAGACGCTGACGGGCACGGTGCTCCGCCATTTCCAGGACGAGCTCTCAAAGGTCGTCGCGCTCTCGTTTTTCATCCCGCTCCTGATCGGGACCGGCGGCAACTCCGGCTCGCAGACGGTGACCACCATCGTCCGCGGCCTCGCGGTCGGCGAGATCCGGCTGCGCGACTTCGGGCGCGTTTTCGCGCGCGAGGCGGGGAGCGGGCTCGTCCTCGGCCTGCTGCTCGGCATCGTGGGATTCGGACGCGCGCTCCTCTGGGGCTCCTCCACGGCGCTCGCGCTGACAGTCGGCGTGAGTATCCTCGCGATCTGCGCGTGGGCAAACGCGGTCGGGGCCTCGATCCCGATGGCGGCGACGCTGTTCAAGATCGACCCGACCGTCATGTCCGCCCCGCTGATCGCCACGCTGGTGGACGCGACGGGGCTCTTCATCTATTTCGCGATCGCGCGGATCTTCCTCGGGCTCTGAGAGAATAGATACGGGCCTTTCGAGGTTTTCGAATGGTCAGCCCATGAGCGCCAATCCCATCACGCCGGCCCGCCCAGAGGAGTACCCGCCCGCCGGCGGTGAGCACTACTGGGCGAAGGCCACGCGGGACCTGCGGCACCGCCTCGCGAAGGAGATCCCGCACGACGTCTTGAAGGACCTCCACCGCAAGAGTCCCGCCCGGCACCTCGCCATCGCGGCGCGGCAATTCCTGATCCTCGCGGCAGCCTCGGCGCTGTCCTGGATCTTTCCGCAGCCCTGGATCTGGATTCCGGCCGCGCTCGTCGCCGGATGGACGATCTTCAACTTCACCGTGCTGCTCCACGAGGTCGTTCACCGCGCGGTCTTCAACGGCCCGCGGCCCGCCGCCGAGCGCGCTCTCGCGATCCTGTATGCCGTTCCCTCTGGGATCTCAGCCCTCCAGTTCACGCGCTGGCATCTGACCCATCACGCCGAGCTCGGCGATTCCGAGGCCGATCCGAAGCGGCACTACCTGTCGCCGAAAGTCAACCGCGCCTGGTACAAGCTCCTTTACTTCACGCCGGTGCTGTTCCCGATCTATTTCCGCGCAGCGCGGCGCGAGACCGCGAGCTATCCGCCGGGGCTCCAGCGGCGAATCGCCTGGGAGCGCCGCGGCACGATCGCGTTCCATCTCGCCGTGATGGCAGCGATCTTCTTTCTGAGCGGCTGGGGAGTGCTCGCGCGCGTCTATCTCGTTCCGTACTTCCTCGTCTTCCCGATCGCGTTCGCGTTGAACCGCCTCGGGCAGCACTACGCGATCGTGCCGGAAGACCCGGCCAAGTGGGGCAGCGTGATCCGCCCGTCAAGGTGGTGGGACTTCTGGTATCTCTACTCCGCGTACCACCTCGAGCACCACTACTTCACCGCGGTGCCGTTCTACAACCTGCGCAAGCTCCACTTCGCGCTGCGCCCGTTCTTCGACTCGATCGACTGGCAGCCGACGACGTACGGGCGGCTTTTCAAAGCGTGGATCTTTCAAAACAAGGCCCCGCACACCAACTGGACTTTGGAAGACGGGCTCGTCGGGTAAGGGC
>DASXSX010000089.1:0-24691 GCA_036505815.1 Thermoanaerobaculia bacterium | reverse complement strand
TGACCCGCAAGGTTTTGTATGCCGTCTCCTCGGAGGAGACACGCTTCCAGTTGATGGGCGCGCTGCTGAAGGAAAAGGGGAAGGAATTCGAGCTCGTCGCAACGGACGGCCACCGCCTGGCGCTCGTCAATTTCGCGCGCGAGAACGGAAAAGGAACGCTTCCGAACGTCCTCATTCCGAAGAAAGCCCTGAACGAGATTTTGAAGATGGATGCGGGCGAATCGGGCGATCTCGAGATTCGCCATTCGGAAAACCATCTCCTCTTCCGCGTCGGCAGCCGCCAATTGATCGCGCGGCTCTTGGACGTCAATTTCCCCGACTACGAAAAGATCCTCGGAAAAGGGAACGACAAGGTCGCGATCGTTCCGCGGCTCATCTGCCAGTCCGCGATCCGACGGGTCGCCCTGTTCTCGCCGGAGCGGGCGCGCGGAGTGCGGCTCTCTTTCGAGAAGGATCTCCTGACGATCGCGTCGGCGAGCCAGGAGCTCGGAGAAGGAACCGAGACGCTCGACGTGCGGTACGACGGAGAGCCCCTGTCGATCGGGCTGAACGCGCAATACCTGCTCGACTTCTTCGACGAGGCGGAGACCGAAAACGTGCGGCTGGAGCTGAAGGACGAGAACACGCAGTGTCTCTGCTACCCCGACGGCGGGATCGAGGGCGCTTCGCGTTACCTGTACGTCGTCATGCCGATGCGGCTGTGAGGAACCTGGAACAATCTTGCGCCTTCTCGAGCTAGCCTCCCGCGGCTTCCGCAACCTCTCGCCCGACGTCGTCTCCTTTGGCCCCGGCTGGAACCTCGTCGTCGGCGAGAACGGGCAGGGCAAGACCAACCTCCTCGAGGCGGTCGCGCTCCTGTGCGGGCAGCGATCGTTCCGGCGCGCGAGCCCGGCCGACATGTCCGCCGACGGCGAGAGCTTCGCGATCGAAGGATCGGTGCGGCGCGGGTTCGCGACCGAAGATCTCTCGGTCGAGTGGGCGTGCGGCGCAGGGCGGAAGTTCCGCCGGAGCGGAAAGGAGATTTCCTTTCGCGAGTCGTCCGCTCTCGCACCGGCGGTCTTTCTCGCTCCGGAGCACCGCGCGGTCGTCACCGGGCCGCCGGAGGCGCGGCGACGCTTTCTCGACCGACTGGTTCTCGGGTACCGGCCGGCGGCGGGCGCCGATCTGGCCGCCTGCTACCGAGCGCTCAAGGAGAGAAACGCCCTCCTGTCGGCGATCCGGGAGGGACGGCCCGGGCGCGGAGCCGGCCCGGAGCTCGACGCCTGGACGGAGGAGCTCGCCCGGGCGGGAGAGGCCGTCCGCCGCCACCGGCGGGAAGCTCTGGGGACCTTTTCGAAGGTCTTTTTCGAGCTCGCGGAGAGGGCCGGAAAGGAATACGCCGAGATCTCGATAAGTTATTTACCTGGAGAAGGTTCGGATCTACAGGAGACCCTGGAAAAGATGCTTCCGATCGAACGTTTGAGGGGCCGATCTTTGGCCGGCCCGCACTTGGATGACCTGCTCTGGAGCCGCGGAGGCCGCTCGCTGGAGGGGCGGGCGTCGGCCGGTGAAATCCACCGGCTGGTCACCTTGGCGAAGCTCGCCGAGTGGCATGTCATCAAGGACGCAGCCGGCGAGGCTCCGCTCTTCGGCGTGGACGACTTCGACGCCGGGCTTTCCACGAGATCGCTCGAGCGCTTCTTTGCCGGCCTGCCGGAGGGGACGACGGTCGTGCTGACCACGGCCTCGGACCCTTCGCGTTTCCGCGCGGTACCGGCGGCGGTGCTCCGGATGAGCGGCGGCCGCACGTCGGCGGACGACTCGCGCGCGACAGGATCTCGCGGGATCTGACGGAATGAGCACCGCTTACACCACCGACTCGATCAAGCTCCTGAAGGGGCTCGAAGCCGTTCGCAAACGGCCCGGGATGTACATCGGGGACACCGACGACCTCTCCGGGCTGCACCACATGGTCTTCGAGCTCGTCGACAACTCGATCGACGAGGCGCAGGTCGGACACGCGGACCGCGTGTCGGTGACGATCCACGCCGACAACTCCGTGACGGTCGAAGACAACGGTCGAGGCATCCCCGTCGGGATGCACAAGGAGCACAAGCGCGAGACGCTCGAAATCATCATGACCGACCTGCACTCGGGCGGGAAGTTCGACGACAACTCGTACAAGGTCTCGGGTGGTCTTCACGGCGTCGGCGTCTCGGTCGTCAACGCGCTCTCGAAGCGTTTGGACGTCGAGGTGCGACGCGACGGAAAAGTCTGGGTGCAGTCGTACGAGCGCGGAGTTCCGCTCGCTCCGATCCGGACGATCGGGACGTCGCGCAAGACCGCCACCCGAATCACGTTCTGGCCGGACCCCCAGATCTTCTCGGTCACCGAGTTTCACTTCGACAGCCTCTCGCAGAGGCTGCGCGAGCTCTCGTTCCTGAACCCCGGCGTCGCGATCTCGATCCACGACGAGCGGACCGACAAGAAACACGACTTCGCCTATGAGGGGGGCATCCGATCCTTCGTGGAGCTGCTGAACAAGACGAAGCAGCCGATCCATGACAAGGTCATCTACTTCCAGGACGTCAAAGGCGGGACCGGCGATCCGAAACGCGACACCGACAAGGAGAGGGTCGAGGTCGCGCTCCAGTGGAACGAGGGTTACACCGAGACGATCTTCACGTTCACGAACACGATCAACAACCGGGACGGCGGGACTCACCTGGAGGGCTTCAAGACCGCGCTGACCCGCGCGCTCCAGCGCTACGCCGAGCAGAACGGACTGACGAAGTCGCTGAAGGAGACGAGCCTCTCGGGCGACGACTGCCGTGAAGGGTTGACGGCGGTCGTCTCGGTGAAGGTCAAAGATCCGAAGTTCTCCTCCCAGACCAAGGACAAGCTCGTGTCCTCCGAGGTCAAGACCTGGGTCCAGCAGGTCGTCTACGAGAAGCTCGGGTCCCACCTGGAGGAGAACCCGCGGGTTGCCCGGCGGATCGTGGAGAAGATCGTCGAATCCGCGCGGGCGCGGGAAGCGGCGCGCAAGGCGCGCGAGCTCGTGCGGAGGAAGGGCGCCTTGGATTCCGGGTCGCTGCCCGGCAAGCTCGCCGACTGCCAGGAGAAAAATCCGGCTTTCTCCGAGCTGTTCATCGTCGAGGGAGACAGCGCCGGGGGCTCGGCGAAACAGGGGCGCGACCGCCGCTCCCAGGCGATCCTTCCCCTTCGCGGAAAAATCCTGAACGTCGAGAAAGCACGGCTCGACAAGATGCTCGCCAATGCCGAGATCCGGACGTTGATCACGGCGCTGGGGACCGGCATTGCGCAGGACTTCGACGTCACGAAAATCCGGTATCACAAGGTCTGCTTGATGACAGACGCCGACGTGGATGGAAGTCACATACGCACTCTCCTTCTCACGTTTTTCTTCCGGCACATGGCGGCCATGATCGAGAAGGGCTTCCTGTACATCGCGCAACCGCCGCTCTTCAAAGTCGCGGAGGGGAAGAAGGAGACCTACCTGAAGGACGAGAAGGAGATGTCGAAGTTCCTTCTCGCGCGCATCGGCGAGGACCGTGCGCTCGCATCGGAGATGTCTGGCGCGACCGCGTCGGGAGCGAAGCTGGTCGGGCTACTCGAGAAGATGGAGGAATACCGGGGCCACATCGGACGGCTGGCGAGGCGCGGCGTCCCCGAAGGCGTGGTCCGCGCGCTCCTCGACCGCGGCATGCTCTCGAAGAACGACTTCGCCGACAAGAAGCGCGTGGAGGACCTTGCAAAAGCGGTGCGCGCGTTCGACCTCGAGAAGGTGGAGGTCGTCGCCGACGAGGAGCACTCGGGCTGGGCGCTCGAAATCGTGCGCCGGATCTCCGGCGTCCAGCGCAGCGCGTCGATCGACGCGGAGTTCATCTCCGCGTACGAAATGAAGCGCGTGCGCGAGCTCGCGAAGTCGATCGGCGGCTTCTTGGACGGGCCCTACGTCGTCACGCGCAACGGCGACAGCGAGCGGCACTCGACGCTCCCGGCGGTCGTCGACGCGATCTACGAGTCTGCGAAGAAAGGGCTCGTCGTCAGCCGCTACAAAGGTCTCGGCGAGATGAATGCGGAGACCCTGTGGGAGACGACGATGAACCCGGGCAAACGCCGGCTGCTCCAGGTCTCGGTGGAAGATGCGGTCGAGGCCGACCAGATCTTCTCGATTCTGATGGGCGACGCCGTCGAGCCACGCCGGGAGTTCATCGACCGGAATGCGTTGAACGTGAGGAATCTGGATATTTGACCGGAAGGGTCGTCGAGCGCCTGTCATTCCGAGGAGCGAAGCTACGAGCTGTCAGGATGACCGCTGCGGGGTCAGATCCCTCGCTGCGCTCGGGATGACACGGTCAGGGGCGGAGGGATGACACGGTCAGAGGCGGAATGACGGATAGGAAATGAGCAGCAATCTCCTGACCCCCGAAGAGAAATTCCCCGTCACGATCGAGGAGGAGGTCCGGCGCTCCTACCTCGACTACGCGATGTCGGTCATCATCGGCCGCGCGCTTCCCGACGTGCGCGACGGCCTGAAGCCGGTCCATCGCCGCTCCCTCTTCGCAATGTGGGAGCAGGGAAACTTCCACAACAAGCCGTACAAGAAGTCCGCGCGCATCGTCGGCGACGTGCTCGGCAAGTACCACCCCCACAACCCCGACGCCGTCTACGACACGATCGTCCGCATGGCGCAGGACTTCTCCATGCGCTATCCGCTCGTCGACGGGCAGGGGAACTTCGGTTCGATCGACGGCGACAACCCGGCGGCCATGCGGTACACCGAGGTGCGCTTGACGAGGCTCGCCGCGGAACTGATCGGCGACGACATCGACAAGGAGACCGTCGACTGGGTCCCGAACTACGACGCGTCGCTCAAGGAGCCGACCGTCCTCCCCTGCAAGTTCCCGAACCTGCTCGTCAACGGGTCGTCCGGGATCGCGGTCGGCATGGCGACGAACATTCCGCCGCACAACCTGGGAGAAGTGGTCGACGCCACGATCGAGCTCATCCGCCGACCCGACGCGACGCTCGCGCAGTTGATGCGTAAGATACCGGGCCCCGACTTCCCCACCGCGGCGTTCATCCACGGCGCCGAAGGAATTCGCGAAGCGTACAAGACCGGCCGCGGGATCGTGCAGGTTCGCGCCCGCGCGGTCATCGAAAAGGCCGCGCGCGGCGAGAAGGAGTCGATCGTCCTCACGGAAATCCCTTACCAGGTCAACAAGGCGAAGCTGGTCGAGCGGATCGCCGAGCTCGTCAACGAAAAGAAGATCGAAGGGATCGGCGACCTGCGCGACGAGACGAGCCGCGAGGGAATCCGCGTCGTCGTGGAGCTGAAGCGCGGCGAGAACGCGCAGGTCGTCCTCAACCAGCTCTACGCGTTGACCCCGATGCAGTCGACCTTCGGGATCATCTTCCTGGCGATCGTCGAGAACCAGCCGAAGATCCTCCCTCTCGTCGATCTCCTGCGGCACTTCATCGATCACCGCAAGTCGGTCGTCATCCGGCGCACCCAGTTTGATCTGAAGAAGGCCGAGGAGCGCGCGCACCTGCTGCGCGGCCTCGCGCTCGCTCTCGCGAACATCGACCTCGTGATCAAGATCATCCGCGCTTCGAAGGACCCGAAGGAAGCGAAGGAGCGGCTCGTCTCCGAGGTTTCGATCGACCGCGCGGGTCTCGAGAAGTTCACCGGCATGAAGCTCCCGGAGCCGCCGGCGAAGGGGAAGAAGGAGGAGATCGTCCGGCTGGACGAGATCCAGGCTCAGGCCATTCTCGAGATGCGCCTGCAGCGGCTGACCGGGCTGGAGCGCGAAAAGGTCGTCGCCGAGTTCAAGGAAGTCCTCGCGCTGATCGCCAAGCTGAAGGAGATCCTCGCCTCGGACAAGCTCGTCCTCGACATCATCGTCGAGGAGCTCGCCGACGTGAAGAAGCAGTTCGGCGACGAGCGCCGGACCGAGATCGTGGCGGAGGCGTCGGACATCGGGATCGAGGACCTGATCGTCGAAGAGGACATGGTCATCACGGTCTCCCGCGGCGGTTACATCAAGCGCTCTCCCCTGTCGCTGTATCGCGCGCAGCGCCGCGGCGGAAAGGGACGCATCGGCGCGACGACGAAGGAGGAGGACGTGGTCGAGCACCTCTTCGTCGCTTCGACGCACGCCTACATCCTCGCGTTCACTTCGAAGGGGCGGATGCACTGGATCAAGGTGTACGAGGTCCCGCAGCTCGGCCCGGCCACTCGCGGCAAGGCGATCGTCAACCTGCTGAACCTCGATCCAAACGAGCGGGTCGTGGCGCTCGCCTTCACGAAGGACTTCCCGGAGGACCGGTACCTGGTCTTCGCGACCAAACAGGGGCTCGTCAAGAAGACGGCCCTCTCGGCATACTCGAACGTCCGCTCCGGCGGGATCATCGCGATCAACATCGAAGATGGAGACGAGCTCCTCTCCGTTCGCGTCACCGACGGAAAGCGGCAGATCTTCATCGGCACCCACCTCGGACAGGGCATCCGCTTCGCCGAGACCGACGTCCGTCCCACCGGCCGCGACACGACGGGGGTCTGGGGAATTTCCCTGAAGAAGAAGGAGGACTACGTCGTCGAGATGGACGTCGTCGAGGAGCACGGGCACCTTCTGACGGTGACCGAGAAAGGCTACGGCAAGCGATCCGAGGCCTCCGAGTACCGCTTCCAGTCGCGCGGCGGCTCCGGCGTCATCAACATCAAGGTCACCGAAAAGAACGGCCCGGTCGCGGGCATCAAGTCGGTGACCGACGTCGACCAGCTCCTTCTCATCACGCAGAGCGGGATGCTGATCCGAATCAAGGTCAAGGACATCCGCGAGACGGGCCGCGCCGCCCAGGGCGTGCGCCTGATCAACCTCGACGAGGGGGATCGCGTCGTCGCGGTCGCGAAGTTGGCCGAGCCGGACGAGATCGACGAGGAGCCGCAGGCCCCGTTGCCGGTCACCGCTGCGACGGAGTCCAAAGACGAAAGACCGAGAAACAAAGGAGCCGGCGAAACCACGCCCTTCTTAGACGACGACCTTCCTTAAAAGGGGTAAAAGGGGGACAGACCCCGATTTTGCTCTCGGGCGAGCCTCCCCGCGAGAGACGAGTCAAATCGGGGTCTGTCCCCGGATAGAATCCCCCGCCACCCATGCGGTTTTTTCTCGAAAGCGCCGTCGCCGATGAGGCGAAAAAGGTGCGCGAATGGGGCCTTCTGGACGGCATCTGGCTTTCGGCGGCGGCGGCGGAGAAAGCCGGCGTCGACTATCGCCGCGCCGCTCGTGAGCTCTCCTCGATGACCGACGGCCCGGTCTGCGTCGGCCCGGTCTCGACCGACGCGAAGGGCATGTACAAGGAAGCGCGTGAGCTCGCAAAGCTCGGGAAGGACATCGTCGTGCAGCTACCCGCGCAGCCCGAGGCCATGCGGGTCGCGCGCCTGCTCGCACAGGACCAGGTCGCGGTCTGCGCGTCCGGCTGCTACTCGGCGGCGCAGGCCCTGATCGCGGCGAAATCCAACGTCAGCTATGTGGCGCCCGCCGTGGGCGCGCTCGACGACGTCGGATCGATCGGCATGGACTTGGTCGAGCAGATCATCCGGGTCTACGACAACTACGGATTCCAGACGCAGATCGTGGTCTCGGAGCTGCGCAACCCGATCCACGTGCTCGACGCCGCGCTGATGGGCGCCGACGTCGCGGCGATTTCCACGCCCGTCATCGAGCAGCTCTTCCGGCATCCGCTCTCCGACGAGCTGCTCGCGGGACGCGAGCGATGAAGCCTTCGCCCGACCGCGTGCTGTATCTCTCGCGCGTCATCGCGAAGAAGTTGAAGGACAACCTGAACCTGGTGCAGAAGGCGGACGACGAGACGGTTCGACGGGCGGTCGTGCGGGACCTGACGGAGGCTTACAAGGAGCTCGACGCGATGGAGCAGAAGGTCCGCACCGCGGTGGGCAAGCGGAGGAACGTCTCTCCCCGCGACGAGGAATTCCTCGTCGCCCGCAACCTCGACGACGAGCTGAGAAAGCACGGCGCGTGAGCGCAAATTGCTGATGGCATAGTAAGTTAGTCGCTTTCGCCCACCGGGCGGAGCCAAGACGCCCCCGAAAACTTCTTCTCCTTCCCCATCAACAATTAGCTTGAAATCCTTGCCGTCGACTCCGCTCTTTCGATACAATTGGCGTGATGGCGGACCAATTGGATCACATCGCCTCCATCACGCTCGATCGCGCTTCGAGGGAAGCGCTCTCCGAACAGCTCTTCGCCGCCCTGGCCGCCCGCATCGAGACCGGTCTCTTTGCCGCGAACTCGCGGCTGCCCACGACGCGTGAGGTCGCCGCGGCGCTCGGTGTCAACCGCGGCAGCGTCCAGGCCGCATACCGGCGCCTGCAGGATGAGGGCCTCGCGTCGACGCGCGTCGGAAGCGGCACCGTCGTTCGCGCCGATGCGCGACGGTCGAGGCGCTTCGATGCGTCCGAGCTCGTCTCGCACCGCGCGTCCGCGATCCCGGACGCGGCTCCCCCGCCGGTCTCCGCTCCCTTAGTCGCCGACTTCTCGCGTTTGACTCCGGACGAGCGATTCTTCCCGCTCGAGCGCTTCACGCAGACTCTCACCGAAGCATGGAGCAGGCGGCCCGAGCTGTGGCAGTACGCTCCCCCGCTCGGGCTCGACGAATTGAGGGTCGAGATCTCGCGCCGCCTCGAAGAGAACGGCGTGGCTCGCCCGCCGGAGGAGATCCTGGTGACGAGCGGCGCGCAGCAAGGGCTCGACCTCGTCTTCCGGACCTTCACCGACGCGCGCGACCCGGTGGCGATGGAGTCTCCGACGTATCCCGGCGCGCTCGCGCTCGCCCGTTTTGCCGGCGTCGAGATCGTGCCGATGCCGATGACGGCGGAGGGTCCCGACGTCGACGTGCTGCGCGGGCGCCGCGTGAAGCTCGTCTACGTCATGCCGGAGCGGCAGAATCCGACCGGTGTCACCGCGACCGAAGAGAAGCGCCGGGAGATCCTGGAAGCTGCGGAGGACTCCGGCGCGCTCGTGATCGAGGACGGCTACGAGGAGCCGGAGTCCGGGTTGACGCCGCTCGCCGCTCGCAGCCCCGAGCGGGTCGTCTGGCTCGGCACGCTGTCCAAGGACCTCGTGCCCGGCTTCCGCATCGGCTGGCTCGCGGCGCCACGCGCCGTGGTGGAGCGCCTCGCCCTCGTCAAGCGCACCGCCGACTTTCAGACGCCGCTCCCGCTGCAGGCCGCGATCGCGTCGTTCCTTCGCGCGGGTGCGGACCGCGAAGGGCGCAGCGCGCGCGCCCGCGAGGTCGAGGCGCGGCGGAAGGAGATGGCGGCCGCACTCGAAAGACATCTCCCGGATCTCTCGTGGTGGGGTGGCGAGCCGGGCAGCGCGATCTTCTGGCTGATACTCCCGGCGGGCGTGTCGGGGCGAAGAGTAGCGGAAGCCGCCGCCGCGCGCGGTGTCGCGGTGTCGGCCGGAGCGGAGTTCGACCCGGAAGGTGAAGATCGGGGAGCGCTGCGGCTCTCGGTCTCCCGCGTCGAGCGGGAATCGATCGAGCGAGGCGTCGCGCTCCTCGCGGAAGCAGTTCGAGAAACGCGCGCGGGGGCCTCAGTCCTCGAGTCGGCGCCGATGGTCTGAGCAAGTCCCGGGGACAGGGCCCGCGGCCCTGCACCCGGCACAGATTGAAGTCGCGGGGACAAGCCCTGCGGGCCTGCACCCGCCGCAGTTTGATAGGGAAGGAGATCGTCATGAAGCGAAGCGATTCCGATTCGTACCGGGTGAAGGTGGGCCTTGCCGAGATGCTGAAGGGCGGCGTCATCATGGACGTCGTCAACGCCGAGCAGGCGTGCATCGCAGAAACCGCGGGCGCGGCGGCGGTCATGGCGCTTGAGCGCGTGCCGGCCGACATCCGCCGCGACGGGGGAGTCGCGAGGATGTCGCCGGTCTCGAAGATCCGCGAGATCCAGGAGGCGGTCTCGATTCCCGTCATGGCGAAGTGCCGGATCGGCCACGTCGCCGAGGCGCGGATTCTCGAGGCGTTGAAGGTGGACTTCATCGACGAGTCGGAGGTTCTGACTCCGGCCGACGAGGAGAACCACGTCTACAAGCACGACTTCACCGTCCCGTTCGTGTGCGGATGCCGCAACCTGGGGGAGGCGCTGCGCCGGATCGGCGAGGGCGCGGCGATGATCCGCACGAAAGGGGAGGCGGGCACCGGCGACATCGTGCACGCCGTGAAACACCTTCGCGAGGTGCACCGCGACATCCGAAACCTCACGCTCATGAGCAAGGACGAGCGGATGCGCGAGGCCAAGCGCCTGCAGGCGCCGTTCGAGCTCGTGGAGGAGGTCGCCGAGAGCGGCCGCATGCCGGTCCCGAATTTCGCTGCGGGCGGCGTCGCGACGCCCGCCGACGCCGCGCTCTGCATGATGCTCGGCGCCGAGGCGATCTTCGTCGGCTCCGGCATCTTCAAGTCGGACGATCCGGAACGGCGCGCGCGCGCGATCGTGAAGGCAACGACGCACTGGCAGGACGCGCACGCGCTCGTGGAAGCGGAGGAGTCGCTCGGCACCGGAATGAAGGGGATCGAAGCGGCGAGCCTGCCCGAAGAGGCGCGGATGCAGGGGAGAGGCTGGTGACACTGTCATTCCGAGCGAAGCGAGGAATCTCGGCCGTGCCCTCGGCAGGGACCAGATTCCTCGGGCCTGCGGCCCTCGGAATGACAGGTGAACTCGAGGGGCGGGTGCAGGGGAGAGGCTGGTGAAACGGGGAATCGCCGTCCTCGCCCTCCAGGGCGACTTCGCCGCGCACGGCCGGCGGCTCGCGGAGATAGGGCTCGACTCCTTCGAGGCGCGGAAGCCGGAGGAGCTCGAACGCGCCGCGGGGCTCGTCGTCCCGGGCGGCGAGTCGACGACTCTCTGGAAGTTCTTCGAGTCGGCGCCGTGGGAGGAGGCCATCTTGCGCTTCGCCTCGATGGGCCGCCCGGTGCTGGGCACGTGCGCCGGCGCGATCGTGCTCGCGCGCGAAGTCACCAACCCCACCCAGAAGGGGCTCGGGTTGCTCGACATCACGGTCGAGCGCAACGCCTACGGGCGCCAGGTGGACTCCTTCGTCGGCGAGGTCGATGCGCCCGAGCTCGGCGGCCCGCTTCCGGCGGTTTTCATCCGCGCGCCGAGGATCCGGCGGGTCGGTCCGAACGTCGAAGTCCTCGCGACCCGCGAATCCGAGCCCGTGCTCGTCGCGCAGGCGAACGTGATCGCCGCCACCTTCCACCCGGAGCTGACGACCGATACGGCGGTACACGAGCTCGCTTTCGGACCCCGGAGATTCGCGCGGAGGACCGCCTGAGTCTCGTCCGTTCGGAAATCCGCGACGGCGGAATCGCCCTCGTCACTCTGGACCGTCCGCGCGCGAACGCGATCGGCCCGCCGCTCGTCGCGGAGTTGCGTTCCGCTCTCGCCGAGCATGCGGGCGCTGCCGCTCTGGTCCTGGCGTCATCGCAGAAGCTCTTCTCTGCGGGTTGGGACCTTCCCGTCGTGAGCGGCTTCGATCGTCGAGAGATGGAGGGATTCCTCGCCGAGTTCACCGCGCTGATGCGCGAGCTCTTCACGTTCGACGCTCCGGTCGTGGCAGCGCTTCCCGGTCACGCGATCGCCGGAGGCTTGATCCTGGCGGCCGCCGCGGACGAACGGATCGCGGCCGAAGGCGATGGAGAGTTCGGACTGTCGGAGGTCGCACTCGGAGTGCCGATCCCGCGCGCGTGCTACGAAATCTTCCGCCATCTCCTGGGCGACCGCGGGGCCGAGCGCCTCGCGGCCGCCGGCGACAACGTCTCCGGCGCGCGGGCTCTCGAGACGGGTCTCCTCGACCGTCTCGTTCCCGCCGCCGACCTCCTCGACGCGGCCCTCGATCGCGCCCGGCAGCTCGCCGGGCGCTCGCGTTCCGCCTACGCCGAGATCAAGCGACGGGGGAGGGCGGAGACGGTCGCGCGCTTCGACCGGGCGCGAACGGACGATCCGTTTCTCGCGTTCTGGTTCTCCGACGAAGCGCGGCGGCGGATCGAAGGCCTCGTCGCCCGTCTGACGAAGAAAGTGTGACTCTCTTAGTCGAGGATGTGCTCGACGCGCTCGAGCTTCCCGGGCAACAGCCGTCCCTCGGGTTTCTGGAAACGCTTTTTCGTCGGTTCAACTCGCGCGTTCCGTTCGAGACCGCGTCGAAAATCCTCCGGGACGCGGACGTCGCGGATCCGGCGGTAAAGCCCCGCCTGCCCGACGTCTTCTGGCGCGATTTTCTCGACGCCGGAACGGGCGGGACCTGCTATGCCCGCGTCGCCGCCTTCGACGCGCTCGCCTCGGAGCTCGGTTTTGCGGCCCGAAAGGCGCTCGGACGGGTTGAGAAGAACTTCGACCACGCTGCGCTCGTCGTCTCGATCGGGGAGAAGGATTGGATCGCCGACGTCGGGTTTCCGCTGCCGGCGCTCGTCCCGGCCGGCGGGGGAGAGATCGAGACGGAAATCCTCGGGCTGTCGGCGAGCGAGAGCGCGCGCGGGACGCTCGTCCGGTTCTCTTCCGGGATTCCGGACGGGCCGCGCCGGCTGGAGGTCTTCCGCGATCCCGTTTCGGAAGAAGAGTTCTCCGATCACTGGCGTCGCACGTTCCACACGGATTCGAAGTTCCTTCGAAGCGTGTCGCTCCAGCGGCGCGAAGGCGCGCGGATCCTGACGTTCACGCGGGGCGAAGTCCGGGTGGACGACCTCCACACCCGAACGCGAATCCCGCTCTCCGCCGACCGTGCTTCCAAGCTCGCGGAGCTCTTCGGCGTCGAACAGGACGTTTTGCGCCGCGCGTTCTCGATCGCCGGCGAGCCCTCAGCCGAGATCGCCGATGCGCGCATCACGGCGTATCTCGCCGTGGAGGCCGATCCGGGGAAGGCATTCCGACCGATCGCGAGCCCGGAGGGATATCGGCGGCTGATGGAGGGTGTCGCCGAAGTCGCGGGAGAGGGCTGGCGCTTCCGGCTCTCACCGCCGGGAACGGCGGAGGCAGGTTTCGAGGAAGAAGTTACGCCCGATCTTAACCGAAGGGCCCTCGAGGTTCGGCGGCGCTACGGCGATGGCCGGATTGCGACCTTTTCGTTGCGAGTCGACGTTCACGACGGCGAAACCTGGCTCGTTCGGGAAGCGGTCCTGTCCGGCGCCCGCGAGGATCTCTTGAAGAACGACTCCGCCCGCGGCCGCATGGCGGGCACGCTCGCGGTAGATCTGCTCGCCTGGACCCGGCTGCTTTGACTGTGGCGGGTGCAGGCCCGCAGGGCCTGTCCCCGCGACACTTCCACGGCGATCAGAACCGGAAGCTTCTCTCCGGCTCCAGCAGCTTCAGTCGCGGTTCGTCGAACGCGGCGATCTCGCGGCGGATGCGCGCGAGCGACGGCGGCTTCATGTGGTACAGGTACACGGGCACTTTCGCCGGCATCTTCGCGAGCTCCCGCGCCACCAGCCGCGGCGTCATGTGCTTCGAGTCGCGCGCGAGGTCCTCCTGATCGTCGGAGAAGGACACCTCCAGAAAGATCGCCTTCAGGTTCCGCACACGGGAGACGACCTTCCAGAGCCGCTCGGTGGGTCCGGTATCCCCGGAGAACACGACAGTCCGCCCGGGCTTCGAAACGATGTAGCCGTAGCCGGGAATGAGATGGCTGACCGGAACCGGCGTGAGCGTCACGGAGCCGGCGCGGTACGGGCGCCCTTCGGCGATCTTCCGAAAGCGCAGCGTGGGGCGCGACGCCGACGGAAGCCGCGTGAAATCCGGCCAGGTCGAGTCGTTGAACACGTGTCGGCGGATTGCCGCGAGGACCGGCGCAGGCGCGGCGACCTCGAGCGGCGCCGATTCGCGTCCGGCGAGGTTCGAGACGAGAAAGGGAAGCGAGGCGCAGTGATCGAAGTGCGCGTGGGTCAGGACGACCCGGCGGATGCGGCGCTGCGCGGCGAGAGGCAGCGACTCGGTCAGAGCGCCCGCGTCGAGGGCGGTCTCGCCGTCGATCAGGAAAGTCGTCATCCGGTATCCGGGCGCGGAGCCGCCGTAGGTGCCGAGCACCCGGATCGCCAATGAGCTGCGGGGGGGCACGCGGGAAAAGATTGTACGTCACGGGGTTCCCGCACCCGGGGAGCGGGATCGCGCACAACAACTGAAGAGGGATCTGACCCCCTCCGGGGATCAGACCCCTAGAACTGCGCCCCGATGTAGAAGGAGGTCTTCAGCCCGGAGAGCGTCTTCTTGAAGTCCCAGAGCTTCGCGAAGTCCCAGTGGAGGTCGAGACCGAGAAGTGAGAGCTGGAATCCCATCCCGTAGGAAGCCTTCCCGTCGATCAAGCGGCGCTCATGCGAGTCCCAGAAGACGAACTTCTGGTCCTTCAGCGCCGCGCCGCCCATGTCGACGAAAACCTGCCCCCGGATGTTGCGGAACGCGCCGATCGGTAGCGCCAGCACGTCGATCAGCGGAAAGCGGAACTCGAAGTTCGCATAGCCGATGGTGTTCCCGATCTGCTCGCGGAAGTCGAGGCCGCGCAGGGTATCGAGGCCGCCGAAGTAATAGATGTTCGGGAAATTGCCGGTCGAGTGCGCGCCGAAGAAGCGAACGGCGATGAGCGAGCGGTTGGTGATCCGGAAGTATCGGCGGATGTCGACCGTGACGTCCGAGGAGAGGGTGCTCGAATTGTGCTGCCCCGGAGCCAGGGTGTTGTTGTCTTTCTTCAGGTCGGGGGAGTAGGAGTAGGAGAGCGCGAATCGCCGGCCGGACAGCGGTCCCCACTCCTCGTAGAGGACGGTGTCTCCGACGAAGGTTATCCCGGCAGTCGGGAAGTTGTCCTGCCGGTTCTCGATCAGGAAAGCCTGCGTCCCGTCGACGTTGGTGATGACGAACGGAAAATCGAAAGATCGCGAAATGAAACCGAGCTGTCCGTCGATCCGGTAGTACCGGGACAGCGGATAGCTCACGAGCCCCAGCGCCCCGGTCTGCCGGTAGATCCGGCGGCTGCGCGTGAATTCTCCGGTCGTCTGGTTGATACCGAGGAAGAAAGTCCGGTCGTCGAAGAGCGCGAACCCCTTCTGCAGGCGGCGGGTGAGATTGAAGTAGATGAAATTGAAGTTGGTGAACGAAGACAGCGACTGGAACTGCGCAATCAGGCGGCGGTCGCCCAGGTTGTCGCCGAAGATGAGCACCGTGTTGGACACGAACGTCTGGTCCGTGTTGACTCCTGCGACCACCTGCGCATCCTCGAGCTGGAGCTTGCGGCTCACTTGCGGCTTGATCTTCTCCGGATCCACCGCGACCTCGATCGCCGGCTGGAACGGCGCCTCGGACTCGGGACCCGCGGGGGAGACCGCCGGCGCGAGCTCCGGTAACCGGCGGACGGATTTCTTTGCATCAGCGATGTAGAGCGTGAACCGCCTCTTGTAGTACGCGGAAAAGACCAGCTTCTCGGTGTTGTCCTTCCCGATGAACACGGTCGGGGAGAAGGCACCAGCGACCACGTTGGTGTGGAGGTTCGTCTCGCCGGTCTCCAGGTTGATCGAGTAGATGTTGTAGATGCCGCCGTCCCGATCGGAGGTGAAGAAGAGTCTCTTGCCGTCGGGCGTCACCGACACGTCTTCATCGTTCCAGTCTCCGTAGGTGATCTGCTGCCTCGACCCCGGGCTGGCGGGATCGAAACGGAAGATCTTCGCCTTCGTGCCGCGGACGGACGAGTAGTAGATCCACTTTCCGTCGGGGGAGTAGGCCGGGGCGAAATCGAACGCCGAATCGTCCGTCAGGTTCGTGAGCGTCTTCGCCGACAGCGAGTAGGCCCAGATGTCCGCGCGTCCTCCCTTCAACGCACGGAACACGACCGTGTTCGAGTCCGGAGAGAACGCCGGGTTCAGCTGCTGGTCGAGGCCGGGCATTTCGACGCGCTCCCGGATCCCGCCGTCCAGAGCGTTCAACAGGAGCATCTCGCGGCCGCGTTCTCGCCGCGCGAAGACCGCAACCGTGTTGCCGTCGGGGGAAACCGCGACGTCCCCGCCGCCGAGAGGTCCCGTCGTCAACCACTGGCTGACGATGTACTCGTACTTGGTCGTGTAGCCCTTCGTCAGATTGCGGTAGAGCTTGCGGTCGGCCGTGGACAGCACGACGACGTCGGCGTCGTTCTTCAAGGTCGACATGGCGACCACGAAGTCTCCGGAGGGATAGGCCCGTGGGGAGAGATCCGCCGACGGCTCCTCCACGAGCTTGAAGCGCTCGCCGAAGTCGATCGGTTCACCCTTCTCGGTCAGGATCTTCAGGTATCTCTGCCGCAGGTAGCGGCGGAACTTGACGTCGAAGTCTTCGGCGGAAAGGTTGAACGCGCGTTTGATCACCTTCTCGACGTTGCCGCCGATCTGGTTGCGGAACTCCAAGACGAAGTCGCGGACCGCGTCCTTTCCCCACTCCGCCTCGATGAAGTCGAAGACCGAATGACCGAACCGGTAGGCGAAGAAACCCGAGACGTTGCCGCTCTCGGCGATCTGCGGGACCTGATCGGCCAGGACCGCGTCGCGGAGAACCATCCGGTCCTTGTTGTCTTCGTCGTTGCCGAAGTAGGAGGCCATTCCCTCCATGAACCACTGCGGCGCATTGGTCGTGGCCGCGCGGATGTAGTTGCCGCCGAAGAGGATCTCGAACTGGAAGACGTGCGTGAGCTCGTGGGCGATCAACTGCTGGAGCTTCTCGTCCGGAAGATCGATGGGGAGGACCATCCGGTTGCGGGAGGGGAGCGCGAACGCGCCGACCCCTTCCGGGATGAAGTTCAGGAGGGTGTTGGTCTGCTCGAAGTCGGCGTGCGTGGCGTAGTAGATCAGGTTGATGGGCTTCGGAATCTGGAAGTTGAGCGCGCGCGAATGGTCGTCGTAGGCGCTCTCGGCGTACGACGTGACCTTGGCGAGCGATCCACGCTCCGACTCGTAGAAGTAGACGGTGAAGTGGGTCGAACGGTAGATCTTCCAGTCGAACCGGTCGTAGACGATCTTGTTCTTCCCGAATTGCGCCGAGGCCGGGACGGCGGCGCAGAAGACGAGGGTGAGCGCGATCGCGATCTTCTTCATGTCGCAAGCCCTCCTCAATGTCATCCCGCGAGCGAATCCCTCGCGCCCCTGGCGCTCGGGATGACGGTGAAGGAGGCGCTCGCTGCTGTGTAGGGGATATCGGATGGTCGGTGCCTCGGCTGGTTCGGCTCAGTCGGTGAAGATGTACCGCTCGGCTTCACGGTCGCGAGCGACGAAGAGGTTCAGGATTTGGTTCTCGAGGGAGAACAGGTTCTCGAAGAGGCCCTGCAGCTCGTCGGCCCGGCGGCCTCCGGTCTGGCGGAAGTCCTTGAACTCGTCCTGGAGGATCTTTTCGCCCGAGTGGCCGTCGAAGACGAGGAACACGATGTCGAACAGGAACCCGGTCTGCTCGACGTAGACCTGCCGGTAGTAGGTTCGGCCGTCGATCGGGGAGACGTATTCCTCGGTCTTGTATCCCGAACGATCCTCCACCCGGAACTCGAGGCTCCCGGAGACGAGGATCTCCGCGCCGGTCTGCGCGCCGAGCGCGCGCCAGAACTCCGTCGAGCGCCCGAGCTCGGAGAGATTCTGGGTCGGGAGCTTCAACTCGGGCGGGACCGGGACGATCTCGAGTTTCGTCTTCTTCTCGATCTGCTTCTTCAGAAACCGCTGGAACTCCGCCTGGAGGTCGACGTTCTGGAGGCGCTTGTCGCGTGCCTTCTCGGCCTCGGTCGCGATCACGAACGGCGCGAGCGCGATTCTCTCGTTGCCGCGCAGCGGCAGCCGCGGCTTGAGCGGCAGCTTCAGCTTGACCTGCGCCACGCCGGCGGACGCGGGTAGAGCGGAGAGGAGAGCGACGAGCAGGAGCGCGGCCATACGCGCGAACCCCCGCGGTCTGAGGCTACGAGCCACCGGTCGCCTTTCCCGTCGTCCGCGTGTAGGACGTGTAGAACTCCGCGAATCGGGCGTAGTTGCGGCGGATGTACGTATCGTTCGGGTCCAGCTCGAGCGCCTTCTTGTACTCCGCGAGCGCTCGCGCGAACTCGCCTTCCGCCTCGAGCGCTACCGCGAGGTTGTTGTGCGCCCGGGCGTTGTTCGGCTCCTTCTCGACGGCCTTCTCGAACCGGAAGGCCGCCTCGCGCCAGAGTCCTCTCCGGGCGACGGCGCTTCCGAAGGAGATCTGGGTCTGCGCCTTCTCCGTGCGAGAGTACGAGGAGCACCCCGCCGCGATGAGAGCGGCTCCGAGAACCAGCGCAGCCTTCTTCAACCTCGCATCCTCGATCCCCCCGGTGGGGGCGGCTATTATAGGAAAGGCATCTCACGCCCTCGGAATTTCGACGTTGTGCGGTGGTCGAATCCGGACCTTCTCGTCCATTTCTCAAGAAAGCCTGAAGACGCTCGCGCTCGCGCCGCCCTTCCCTTGGGGAAAATATGTTTCGGATGCAGTTTGCGCGGCGCTCGGCGATCTCCTGGGCCCGGTCCCGGGAGCTGACCCCCCAGCGGGTCTGGCCGGTCCTGCGGGACCGGGGCGGGCTCGAAGCGATCCTTTCCACGCCCGAAGGGGAGCTCGCGCAGCACCTGGGCTCTCGCGCCAGAGCGCGCGCTGTCCTCGCGGGACCCGAGGACTCCGCCGCCGAGCGCTGGGCGGCTTCGGTCGAGGCTTCCGGCCTCCGGATCGTCACGGCGTTCGACCCGGAATTCCCGGGGTCGCTCGGTGAGATCTCGGACCCGCCGTTTCTTCTCTTCGCCCTCGGCCGGCTCGAGAGGTTGAAGCTCCCGGCCGTCGCCGTCGTGGGCTCTCGGAACGCGACCCGGTACGGACGGGACGTCGCCGCCCGGCTGGCCCGCGAGCTCTCGCTGGCGGGAGTGACAATCGTCTCCGGATTCGCGCGCGGCGTGGATGCCGCGGCTCACGAGGCCGCGCGGGAAGGGCCGGGAGGGACGGTCGCCGTTCTGGGATGCGGGCTCGACGTGAACTATCCGCGGGAGCACGCTCTTCTCAAGGAAGCGATGGCGGCGACCGATCTCCTCCTCTCGGAATTTCCTCCGGGCGCCGAGCCGCGCCCCCAGAACTTCCCGATCCGCAACCGCATCATCGCCGGGCTCGCGGTCGGCGTGGTCGTGGTCGAAGCTTCGCGGCGCAGCGGATCTCTCATCACCGCGCGGCTCGCCGCCGACTCCGGGCGTGACGTCTTCGCGGTGCCGGGCAGCGTATTCTCGGAGACTTCGATGGGCGCGCACGAGCTGCTGCGCGACGGCGCCATCCTGTGCCGCGGCGCGGAGGACGTGCTCGCCGAGCTCTTTCCGTCGGTGGGCGCGCCCGCCGGCCGCGCGCCGGGAGGGACGAAAGTTTCCGCCGAGCTCTCTGCCGAGGCGACCCGCCTCTACGAGGCTCTTCGCCGCGAGGAATCGCTCTCGGCGGAGGAACTCGCGCAGTCCCTCGACCTTCCAGCGGCGACCGTTCTCGCGGCGCTCTTCGAGCTCGAGGGCGCGGGACTGGCCGTCTGCGATGCGGGCCGTTACGGAGCGGTGAGAAGGTGATGGGTGAGAACGCTAACTGCTCAGCGCGAACGGCTAACCGCTCCGGGGAATAGCTCCTTGTTCTCACTGATGCGGGACATCCCGGTTTGCGCTCGGCAACCCGAATATGGCACCGTCCCACGCTCTCGATGAACAACCTCGTCATCGTCGAATCGCCCGCGAAGGCGCGCACCCTCGAGAAATTCCTGGGCAAGGACTTCCGCGTGCTCGCTTCCTACGGACACGTCCGCGACCTTCCGAAGAAGGGGCTCGGCGTCGACCGCGGACACTCTTATGAGCCCACGTACGAGGTTCTCCACGGCAAGGAGAAGATGCTCCAGGAGTTGAAGCGCGCCGCCGCGAAGGCCGATGCCGTCTACCTCGCCGCCGATCCGGACAGAGAAGGCGAGGCGATCTCTTGGCACCTCAAAGAAACGCTCGCTTCGTCGCTCAAGGGAAAGCGCTTCCAGCGCGTGCGGTTCAACGAGATCACCAAGAAGGCCGTGCTGGCGGCAATGCAGGACGCCGGCGAGATCGATTCGCGACTGGTGGACGCGCAGCAGGCGCGGCGGATCATCGACCGGCTCGTCGGCTACGAGGTGTCCGACCTCCTCTGGAAGAAGATCTGGCGCGGCCTCTCGGCCGGCCGGGTCCAGACGGTCGCCCTGCGGATCATCTGCGAGCGCGAGAACGAGATCGAGGCGTTCGTCGCGGTCGAGTACTGGACGGTCGACGCCGATCTCGAGGCCGGGACGCCGCCGCCGTTCACCGCGAAGCTTGTCTCCTTCGACGGACAGAAGCTCAAGTTCGACGGAACCGACCCGCGGCTGGACTCGGAAGCGACCGCGGCGCGGGTTCGCGAGGAGGCCGAGCGCGCGGTCTGGCGGGTCGCCAAAGTCGACACGTCCGAGCGCCGCAAGAATCCGCCGCCTCCGTTCATCACCTCGCAGCTCCAGCAGGCCGCCGCGCGCCGGCTCGGCTTCGCCGTGCGCCGCACGATGCAGATCGCGCAGCGCCTCTACGAGGGGCGCGAGATCCCGGGCAGCGGGACCGTCGGGCTCATCACCTACATGCGCACCGATTCGACGCGCGTCTCCAACGACGCTTTGGCGGCGCTGCGCGAGCACATCGGCGGGCGCTACGGCTCGGGATCCGACGTGCTGCCCGACTCGCCCCGCGTCTTCCGCGGGAAGCGCGACACGCAGGATGCCCACGAGGCAATCCGACCGACCGACCTCTCGCTTCCGCCGGACGAAGTCGCCCGGCACCTCGCCTCCGACGAAGCGAAGCTCTACCGGCTCATCTGGGAGCGCTTCGTCGCTTCGCAGATGGCGCCGGCCGTGTACGACACGGTCAGCGCGGAGATCGAGGCGGGCAAGGCGCTCTACCGCGCGTCCGGATCGACGCTGAAGACGCCGGGATACCTCGCGGTCTACGGAGTCTCCGCGGAAGAGGACGAGGACGCGGAGAAGGAGGGCGCGAAGCTGCCTCCGCTTTCGGCCGGCGAGACTTTGAAGCTCGTCGCGATCAAGCCGGAGCGGAAAGAGACGCAGCCGCCGCCGAGGTACAACGAGGCCTCGCTGGTGAAGTTCCTCGAGGAGAACGGAATCGGCCGGCCCTCGACCTATGCGGAGATCCTGCGCAAGCTCGAGGACCGTGAGTACGTCCGGAAGAAAGACCGCCGGTTCGTCCCGACGGCTCTCGGACGAACGGTGCTCGAGCTCCTGATCCCGTTCTTCGACGATTTCTTCGAAACCGGCTACACGGCGCGGATGGAGGAGCGCTTAGACGAGGTGGAGGAGGGGAAGATCTCCTGGCGGAACGCGCTCGCCGAGTTCGACGAGAAGTTCACGCGCGACCGGGACCGCGCGCTCCGTGCGATGGTGTCGGGAAAGGCCGGGATCCCGCTCGCCCAGGCGCGCGAGCTGCTCCACTTCCTGCCGATCGCCGCGGATCTCTCGGAGAAGTGTCCGCAGTGCGGCAAGAAGCTGAAGCTCCGGATGGGGAAGAACGGACTCTTCATCGCGTGCAGCGGATATCCCGCCTGCACCTTCACGGTGCACATTCCCGATCCGGACGAGGACGCGATCGACACCGCCGAGATCGAGGCGACGACATGCGAGGAGTGCGGGTCGCCGATGAAGCTGCGCCAGAGCCGGACCGGCAAGGCGTTTCTCGGGTGTACCGCGTATCCGCGCTGCCGCAACATCGTCAACGTCGTCCTGGCGGAGGGGAAGGCCGAAGCGCGTCCCGACGAGCCGACGGGAGAATCCTGCCCGCGGTGCGGCAGCCCGCTCGTTCGCCGGCACGGCCGCTACGGGGCGTACGTCTCGTGCTCGAACTATCCGGCGTGCAAATACAAACCGCCGAAGCCGGTGCGCAACACGGGTGTCGCGTGCCCGAAAGACGGCGGCGCGATCGTCGAGCGGCGCGGCCGGTTCCGGCCGTTCTACGGCTGCGTGAACTATCCCGCCTGCGACTTCTCGTTGAACGCGCGGCCGATCCCGCAGGCGTGCCCGAAGTGCGGCAACCCGTACCTCCTGCTCCGTGAGCGCAAGGGCGGATCGGTTCTCGCGTGCGACCGCGCGGGCTGCGGGTTCGAGCAGCCGCCGGGCCGCATCCCCCCGATGAAGGAAGTGTTCTTGGAGACGCCGGAGAAGGAGAAAGCGAAGCCGGCGGCGCGCCGGGCGAAAGCCGCCGCGCGGTCGCGAAAGAGCGCGTGATCAGCCGGATCTGGCACGGGTGGACGACGCGCGAGAACGCGGCGCCGTACGAGGCGCTCCTCCGATCCGAGATCCTGCCGGGCATCGCGAGCCGGAGAATCCGCGGTCTGCGGGGCACGCATCTCCTGCGCCGGGACGTCTCTGAAGGCGTCGAGTTCGTCACGATCCTCTGGTTCGACACGATCGACGCGGTGCGCGAGTTCGCCGGAAAGGACTACGAGGCGGCGGTCGTGCCCGAAAAAGCGCGCCGGCTTCTCACGCGCTTCGACGCGCGCTCGCAGCACTACGAGACAGTGCTGGCGCCCTGATTGGTCTCGCGAAACGGCTGATATTTTCTTACTGAGATGAAAACGACGGTCGACCTTCCGGACGAACTCCTGATCGCCGCGAAGAAGAGAGCCGCCGAGACGCGGACCACGCTTCGCGCGATCCTGGAGAGGGCACTGCGCCGCGAGCTCGCCCGTCGGTCGGCCGAGGAGCGGCCAGAAAAGCGCCGGATCCGCTGGGTGACTGGCAAGGGCGGGCTTCCGCCCGGCGTGGACCTCGCCGACCGTGCCCGGATGCACGAGTGGATCCGGCGCGAGCGATGATCGCGATCGCCTAAACTCCGCGTCCCAGGATCCGCTGGACGGCCCAGTAGAACCCGACCGCCGCGATCGCGACCGAGGCGGGCACGACGATCCGGGACCGGTACCACGGCTTTTCCCGGAAGGGAAGGCCGAAGAGGACGAGCGCGATCCCGATCACAGTCAGCTGTCCTGCCTCGACCCCGACGTTGAACGAGATGAGCGCCGGGAGGAACTCCGAGCGGGGAAGGCCGAGCTGCGTCAGAACTCCCGCGAAACCCATCCCGTGCAGGAGCCCGAACGCGAAGACGAGCGCGATGCGCCACGGGTGCAGCTTCGTCGTCGTCACGTTCTCGATCGCGACGTAGACGATCGAGAGCGCGATCAGCGGCTCGACGATCGAGCGGGAGAGCGAGACGACCCCGTAGATCGTCAGCGCGAGCGTGATTGTGTGCGCGACCGTGAACGCGGTCACCTGGAGAAGCACGGGTTTCAAGCGCGTCGACAGCAGAAAGATCCCGATCACGAACAGGATGTGGTCCGTTCCCTTCGGCAGGATGTGGGTGTAGCCGAGGGCGAGGTACGTCCGGATGACCTGAGCGCGCGTCGGCGGCACGATCGAGGCCTCGAGCGCGAAGGGCGTGCTCTCCTTCCCGTTCTCGAGCCACTGCCGCTCCACGTTTTCCTGGCCCTCGCTCCCGAGCGTCAGCATGTACGTGCCGAGCGGGACCGAGTTCGACCAGGTGAAGGTCCGCGCGCCGGGCGGAATCCTTCCTCTCAGGAGCAGCCGGAGCTCCGCGGCGGCGGCGACCGCGGCATCCGTCTCACCGGGCGTCCGCGCGAGCGAGGTCCGGTACAGCGCCTGCCGGCCGTCGAAGGCGGGTCGCGCGCCGCGGTAGGCCTCGAAAAGGATCCCGCCGATCTTCCTCTCGAGCGCCGGCGTCCGGCCTTCGATGTGCGGGGTCGGGCCGGTGACCGCCGCTCCGAAGCCGGGCGGAAGGTGCTCCCGATCCACGATCAGCTCGACGACGAACGCGCCGTCCTTGTGGAAGGTGACGAACGTGCGGAGCGTGCCGAGCTCGTGAGCCGAGCCGACGGCCGCCATGAGGAGGGCGACGAGCCCGAACGCGCCGACCCGCCGTGTCATGGCTTCAATACGGAAACACCCTTGGTCCGGATGTAGCTGCTTGCCCCTCGCGCCGGCAGACCCTGGAACCTCACGAGGCTTCGTAGGCTTCCAGGAACTCCTCTCGCGAGATACCGGCGTGAGCACAAGCAGTCCTCAGCGTCGACCCCTTCAGGTGCAGGTGGTTGGGAAGCGTCATCGGCGTGCGGGTCCCGTCGGGGTTCTCGCGCAGAAGTGCGATGTGCTCGCGCTCACGGACGACCCGGAATCCGAGTCGCTCGAAAGTTCGAAGGACTCGTCTCTTCGGCGCATCGATTGGAAAACGAGTCACTCGACCGCGACGTCGGTCTCCGTGAGAAACGCTTCGAGGACCTCGGAATCGTCCAAGACTTCTTTTCCGAACGTTTCCAGATGAAACCGGATCGCCGAGGTCACGTCCGCGAGAGCTTGCTCGTAGCTGTCGCCCTCACCGACGACGACTCCTTTGAGTCCGACAGGGTACGCGACGTAACCGTCGGGGTGCCGCTCCACCACGACCTTGATGCTGCTCATTTCGTCCTCAACATTATTGTCGCCTGATGCATTCGCGGACTCTCAGTTCTCCCCGCCCGGCAGGTTGAGCAGCCGGCGGAACGGGTCTTTCCACGGAAAGATCTGGGCGTAGCGCCAGATCCGGTCGGTCAGCGGAGGCTTCG
>DASXSX010000088.1:0-17359 GCA_036505815.1 Thermoanaerobaculia bacterium | reverse complement strand
TGTACTCGTCGGCGCATTGGTCGGTGTACTTGTCGGTGTGTTGGTCGGTGTGTTCGTCGGCGTGTCCGTGGGCGTGTTCGTGGGGGTGTTGGTAGACGTCTGAGTGTGTGTACTCGTCGGCGTGCTGGTCGGTGTACTCGTCGGCGTATTGGTCGGCGTGTTCGTCGGCGTGTTCGTCGGTGTGCTGGTGGACGTATTCGTTGGGGTATTCGTCGGCGTCGGCGTGCAGATGGCCTGTGCTCCGCAGCTGATGTCTGCGTGCGACGACGCGATCACGACCTCTGTGCCTCCCGGCGCGATCACGTGCAGCGCGCTGACGGTGATCACGCACGAGCCGCTTCCGCTGCCAGAACTGGTCTGCTCGTTGATGATCACCACGACCCCGCTCGGCAGCGTGATGGTCTGATTGGGCGCCCCCGTCGGCGTCACCATCGTTCCGTCGACGACCAGATTCGTCAGCGTCGAGCTGCCGCTGCAGCTGGACGTTCCATTGCAACCGGCGGTCCCGCTCGAGAAGATCACGTCGGCCGTGATCGCGTCCGTCAATACCGTCAGGTTCAGGTTGGCCACGGAGGCGGACGACTGGCTCGTACTGCCCGAGCCCGTCGTCGAAGTGTTGATGACGCCCGTCGTCAGCAGTCCACCGATACTTGCGGAAGCCAGGAGCGAGCCTTTCGCGCCGCCGTCGCTCGGCAAGGGCCCCGAGTCGCCCAGAGTCGTCGTGACACCGAGAACGGTCGCCACAACTCCGATCGCCTCGCCGCTGTAGAGATTGCCCGAAGCGTTGCACGCGAGCGAAGGTGTGGTCGTGGGCGTGGGCGTCCGAATCGGCGTCGGCGTGTTCGTGAGCGTCGGCAGGACACCCCCAGGGGCGAGCCGCCGAGCGGTTTTCTTTGGACTCATACCTGCTGCGTTGTCCTCGAAAACGGCCGGACAAAGCGCGAGCAGAACCGAAATCGCGAATCCGAGCCGCCCGGCGCAATCGAAACGCCGGTGGCGCTTCAGGGAATTCGAGTATCGACTCACCGGCATCGCGGAGGACGGACGGTCATCCACGGGAACGGAGAACTCTTCTCGAGGACCGAAAACCCTTGAACGTCCGAACCCCCCTCCGGGATAAGGCTTTCGAGCCGAGTCTCCTGAGTTGTGAAACGAGATGTCAGGAGAGCATAGCGCGGATCTCTCTCCGACTCAATCCGGCAGCCGGTCGAGGGTCGTCTCTTGGCGCGTCAGAGCGATGCGGACGTCGCGCGAAACAAGCGGAGCCTGGAGGCCATGCGAGGCAGCCGGATCTTCGCGAAGAGATGCCCGTTGACGAAGAGCACGGGAATCGAATCGCCGTAGCGGCGGGCGAGATCCGGATCGGTGTCGACGTCGACGACGTTCCATTCGTGCGGCCGGTCCGCGAGGAGCGCGTCGACTTCCCGGCGCATCTCGTCGCAGAGATGGCAGCCGGGGCGGGAAAGGAGCGTCAGCCGGATCACGCCGACTCCGTCGGCGGCTGGGGCGAACGCGCGACCCGAAGGACGTAATCGAATCCCGAGAGGACGGTCGCCGTTGCCGCCGCTCCGAACGCAATGAGGAGGATCGGCCGCGGCCAGTTCCAGACGTTCGCGCAGAGCACGAAGAGAACCGTCACGATCAGCGTCACCGTCGCGACCTTGCCGAGCCAGGTGGGCGGAAAACGCCGCTTGTTCGAGGTCAGGATGAGCAGGAGCGCGACCAGAAGGAGGAGAACGTCCCGCGAAATCACGAGGACGGCGAGCCAGACCGGCATTTTGGCCGTCGTCGGGTACGAAGGAACCGCGAGAAACAGATAAGAACTCATCAGCAGCAGCTTGTCCGCGATCGGATCCAGGTACGCTCCAAGAGCCGAATTCATCTGAAACCGTCGAGCGAGATAACCATCCACTCCGTCGGAGATTCCCGCTGCGACAAAGAGGGCGAGCGCGATGCCGAATCGACCCTCCGCGATCGAAAGCAGGAAGAAGGGCAGCGTCGCGAGACGGACGAGGGTGATGAAGTTGGGAAGCGTCCAGAGACCCTTCACCGGCGGCGGGGGGGGGGACGCTCCCCTTCGCCCGTCGGCCGGGCCGAAGGCGTCTTGACCTCGCCGGCCGGCTTGCGCGTTCCCGACGGTGTCGTCCGCAGGGGCTCATCGCGAATCCACACGGTCGAGCCGCGCATCCGGATGAGACCGCGCTCCGCGAACTGGCGCAACAGCCGGGTCACCGTTTCCCGGGAGGCGCCGATCGAGTTCGCGATGACCTGATGCGTCGGCCGTGAAACGGTGTACCAGCCGTCCTCGCCGGGCTCGCCCGAGTCGATGGCCAGCCGCAGCAGATAACGCGCGAGGCGGCCGCCGACGTCGAGCAGCACCAGCGACTCGATCATGTCGTTGGCCCGCCGCAGGCGGCCGGAGAGAGTCGAAAGAATCCTTCGCGCGATCGTGAAGTCCTCGGCCAGGACGTCGAGAAAATCCTTGCGGCGCAGCACGACGAGCTCCGAGGGGACGAGAGCCGACACCGAAGCGCTGCGCGTCTCGTTGTCGAACAGAGCCATCTCTCCGAAGAAATCTCCCGCTTTCAGATGCGTGAGCACCACTTCGCGGCCGTGCTCGGAATCCACGAAGACTTTCACCTGGCCGCGGACGATGACGAAGAAGAGGTCGCCCGGCTCGTCCTCGCGGAGGATCGCCTCCCCGGCGGCGTAGGGACGAATCGTCGCAACCCGGGACAGGGCCTCAAGGTGAGGCGGATCGAGCTCGGAGAAGATCGCGGCCTTCGCAAAAAGCGCGGAATCGATCATTCGACTTCCCCCTTTCCCGTCGCGAGAACGCGGACACGGTCGAGACCGCGCGTGAATTCGCGCCCGCCGATCGAGGTTCCTTCTTCGTCTCCGAGAAGACCGCACGCGGCGGCCGCCCGAATTGCCTCGGCGCCGGACCGCCCCGACTCCGGGGAACCTTCGAGGCAGCGCGGTTCCGAGCCCGGATTCACGATTCGGAGTAGTCGCAACAGCATTCTCGCCCCGGTCCGGCGCGTCAGACCGGCATCGGGACGCGCGCGATGGGTCTCGCGGTCGACGTCGAGCAGCCCGAGCGAGACCGCACGGAGGATGGCCCGGCTATCCCGACGCGAGACCGCGTCGCTCGCGATGACGCTCTTTCCGACTTTCGCTTCACGGATCTCCGGGAACATCCACCAGACGAGAGAGGCCGCTCCCGCGCGTGTCAGCCGCTCGGATTGAGCCGCCTCGCGCTCGGGAGCGGGCCAGTTCGAGACCCGAAACGCGAGGCGCGCTTGCTCGGCGCGCTCCCGGTATCGCGGCTCGCGGCGGGCGAGCGAATCGAGGACCGACACCGCGAGCGTCGGATCCTCTTCGACTGCGAGGTCGGCGAGTTTCTCGGCTACGGCCACGTTTTTCGGGTCGAGCCGGTACGCCTCGCGAAACCTTTCGAATGCCTTCTCGCGCCGACCCGCTGCGAGCTCGATCTCGCCGGCCATCGCGTGCAGGTTCGCGTCGCCCGGATTCAGCTCGATCGCCCGGCCGATCCTCCCGCGGGCGTCCGGGTAGTTCTGGTCCTTCGCCCCGGCGGAAGCCGAGCGCGCCAGCGATTCGACGGCCTGCTTCTTCAATTCATCCGCGCGCTCCCGGATGAGTGAGCGGCCGCCGGCCCGCGCCGCGGCGCGCGCATAGAGCTCATGCGCCTCGAAAATCTTTCCCGCGAGCGCCTGTGCCTCACCACAGGCGACGAGAAGCGGCGTCGTCAACGGACCTCCGGAGAGCGCCTCCCGACAGCTCGCGAGCGCCTCCTCGGTCCGGCCGAGCAGGACCCGGCTCTCGATCAATCCAATCTCGGCGGCGAGATACGGCCGCCCGCCCCGCGAGCGGAGGAACTCTCTCTCGGCCGACGCGGGATCGCCGCCGGAGAGCGCGATCCAGCCGGATTCGACCCCTTCCGGGAAAGGTCCGGTGAGCTCCTCCCGCGGATCGAGCGGGAACTTCTCGCTTCGCCCCGCGACGCGGCCCGTCGGCGAGCTCGCGCAGGCAGTCGCGAGGAGGAGCGGAACCGACGCCAGAAGGGGCGCGACGATTTCTTTGCGAACGCGCGCGGGAGAACGAAGTCCGGAGGCCGAGGCCGCCGGTCTCCGAGAGGTCTTCACGAGGTCGGCGGGAGAGTCTCCGCCCGGATCGACGCGATCGCGTGCTTGTAGATCATCTCTTCGTGGCCTTCGACCTCGAGTACGAGTGCGAACTTGTCGAACCGGCGCAGCCGGCCCATGCGCTCCTCTCCCGACGTGAGCCGGACCGTGATCTCGGTATTGTCCTTCCGAAGGTTGTAGAAGAACGAGTCCTGGACGTTGATCGGAGCCTTGTTCATCCGCTTTTCTCCGTCTGGCCGTGGTGGCCGAGCAGCTGGAGGATTTTCGAGACGGCGTCCTCGGGTGTCATCCGGATCGCGTCCCGGTCGCGCGCCAGCCACGTCTTCTGGCGCTTGGCGAGGCGCTTCGTGGCGGCCGCGATCTCCCGTTCCGTCTCCTCCCTTCCCGCTCGTCCCGAGACCCAGCCGGCCACCTCGCGATACCCGATTGCGTCAAACGCGTTCGCTTCGAGGGGAAGTCCGCCTCGCACCAGCTGCCGGACTTCGTCGTCCCACCCCGCATCCAGCATTCGGCGGACTCGGTTTTCGATCTTAGCATAGAGGTCGCGGCGCGACGGTTCGACCGCGACCTTGATCACCCGGAACTGCGCGCTCCATCGGTCGTCGGCCAGGCGATTGGACGCGCGCGCGCCGGTCGTGAGCACGATCTCCAGAGCGCGAAGCGTGTAGCGCAGGTTGGGGACGGAAATTCGCGAAGCAGCGACCGGATCGTTTCTCGCGAGGAAGCGGTGCGCGGCCTCCGCACCGCGCGCGTTTGCCCACGAGGCCAGGGCTTCCCGCAGCCGGGAGTCCCTCGCTTCGCCGGCGGGCAGTCCATCGATGAGGGCCGACACGTAGAAGCCGCTCCCGCCGCAAATGATCGGGAGACGGCCGCGGGAGACGATTCCTTCGACGGCGCGGCGCGCCTCCGCAGCCCAGCGGCCGGCCGAGAATGCCTCGCGGGGGTCGGCGACGTCGACCAAGTGATACGGAATCTCCGCGCGACGCTCGCGTGAGGGCTTCGCCGTCCCGACGTCGAAGCCGCGGTAGACGGCGAAGGCGTCGGCCGAGACGATCTCCCCCGGAGAGCGGCGCGCGATCTCTTCGGCGATCCCGGTCTTTCCGGCAGCAGTCGGGCCGAGGACGACGAGAAGCGGGGGGCGTTCGCCGGCCTCGGGCGTCACTCGAGGCCCCTCCAGGCCAGATGAGTGGCGTCCGGCAGCAGATCGACCCGGACGTCGGAAAGCCGGTCCGTCCGGAAGACGGGAACTCGGAACGCCGCGAGGGTCCGGAGCGTCTCAGCCGCGGGGTGCCCGAAGCGGTTCTCGCGTCCGCACGAGAGGAGCGCCAGCCGCGGCCGCACAGCCGCGACGAAGCGCGGCGTCGTCGACGTGCGGCTGCCATGGTGACCGATCTTGAGAACGTCCGCGCGAGCGATCCGGCCGGAGTCGACCAGCCCCTGCTCGGCCGGCGCGCCGGCGTCGCCGGTCAAGAGGACACGTCGTCCGTGCCGTTCGAAGACCGCGACGACCGACTGGTTGTTGACCGAATCCGCCTTGCGCCTCGGGCCGCCGGATTGGAGAACCGTCAACCGAGCGTCACGCCACGCGACCATCCGGCCTGCGGAAAGGACCTCGACGGGCACGCGGGCCTCGCGGGCGTCGGAAGAGAGCCGCGCGTAGAGATCCGCCTCGTCGTCGCCGGCGGAAAGCCACAGCCTTCGGACCGGCAGCTCCTCCACGACCGCAAAGAGCCCGAGCGCGTGATCCGGGTGCGGATGCGTCAGGAGCACCGCGTCTAAGCGGGTGATTCCGCGGTCGAGCAGCTTGGGGACGAGGCGGGTCCGCCCGAAATCCTGCGCTTCGAGATCGAAGGGTCCGCCGCCGTCCACGAGCAGGACGTGTCGCGCCCATCGAACGAGGATCGAGTCGCCCTGTCCGACGTCGAGCGCCTCGACGGAGAAGCCGTTCCGGGGTCCCGTCGGTCCCGGCGAAAACGCGAGCCAGAGGAAGAGCGTGCCCGCCACGACCGCGGCCGGAGCGCGAAACCGCACCGGCGCCTTCGCGGCGGCGAGCGTGAGCGCTCCGACGGCGAGAACGCCGGCGAGGGGCGGCGTCGGCCGCAGCAGTGCCAGACCGGCAGCGCGGTCGGCGATCGTCTCGAGCAACCGCGAACCGAGGCCGAAGACCGTGGCAGGAAGTCGCGCCGGAAGGCCGATCGCAAAGACCAGAAGGAGCGCGCCGCCGAGCGCGATCAGCGCCGCCGACAATGGGATCGCGAGTGGCGCGGTCAGCCATGCTCCGACCGCCACGTAGTTGAACCGCCAGAAGACGACCGGCGCCGTCGCGCATTGCGCCGCGATCGCCGTGGCGAGCCCGGCAAACAGGGCGTTCGGGCGCGCCGGGAGGCGCCGGCGGACGGGCTCTGCCAGAAGCGCGATCCCGCCGACCGCCGCGAACGTCAGGACCGTTCCGATCGAAAAGACCTGCCTGGGATCCGCGACGAAGAGCGCTAGCGCGGAAAGGCCGAGCGCCTGCGCCGCCGGGATCGGACGCTCGAGAAGCCGGGCCGCCAGAAAGATCGTGATCACGGCGCCCGCTCGGACCGCGGGCGGATTCGCTCCTCCGACGAGGACGAAGAGAAAAGCCGCGGCGAGAAGGATCGCGTCACGGCGCTTTCCGCCGACGCGCGCGCGACGAAGTCCGCCGAGGACGAGTCCCGCCGCCAGCGCGACGTGAAGCCCGGAGACCACGAGGAGATGGTAAAGCCCGCCGCGGCGGTATCGCGCGACCATCCCGCGATCGAGCTCCGACGTTCTCCCCAGGAGGAGCGCGGCGAGCGGGCCGCGAACGTTTCGGTCGAACGCCTCGCCGCGCGAGCCGGACGGAGGAAGCGCCCGGTGGAAGAGGAGGTTCGGAAGCGCGAGCGCAGAGAGCGCCGTCCTCCCCGTCCGCCTGATCTGGAGCGCGCTCTTGACCGACAGCCGATATCGCGTCCACGGAAGGGCAAGATCGCGCGACGACGCCGGAAGGTCTTCGCGACGCAGATGCCCGACGAGCGAAACGCGGTCGCCGCGGTCCGCGGCGCGCTCCACGGGCATTGCTCCCGAGACGAAGAGAAAGACTTCCGCCGGAAACGGGCGCCACCGGCCCGCTACTCGAACGCGCTCGGCTCGGAGGACCCCCCGCGCCCGGGGCGGCGCGCCGCTCCAGAAGTCCGTCAGGACCCCTTCGACCCGGTCCACGCGATCCGACACGCACGGGAGTCGGGTAAACGCCGCTTCCGAGACCTCCTCGCCGCGCGCGATCACGATCCGGCCCTCGAAGAATCCGATGGAGATCCAGAACAGGAAGACCGCCGTGGCGACACGGTGCCCTCGCCGGAGGCGCTCGAGAACGAAGACGAGCGACAACGTCGCGACGAGGATCGCTTCGATCTCGCCCCGGCGTGCCCGCGCCCCGAGAAGGATGCCGCCGACGAGCGCCACCGCCGCACCGATGGCCGGCGACTCGCCGGTTCTCGCGATCGGCCCGATCAGGCGGCGCCGGCTTCCCGGACGAGCGTCACGACCGATTCGACGCGGTGCGTGAGGGGAAAGAGGTCGTAGAGGCGCGCGTCCGAGACCTCGAATCCCTCTTCGCGAAGCTCGGCCAGGTCGCGCGCGAGCGTCGAAGGCTCGCAGGAGACGTAAATGAATCGGCGGCGGGCGCGATTGCCCAGCGGGACCGCGAGCCGCGCGAGACCGGTCCGCGGAGGGTCGGCGACGATGAGATCGAACCGCTTGGGCGACGACGACAGGAAGCCTGCCACCGAGGACGGCACGATCCTCCAGCGATCGGCGTCGCGCCAGGTGAGGCGCGTCTTTGCCGCGTCGCGCGCTGCCGAAGCGCCGCCCTCTACTGACGTCGTGGAGTGGCCGGCGTCCAGCAGCGCCGCCGCGAAGAACCCGACCCCGCCGAAGGCGTCGAGCGCGTCGCCCGGAGGCCCCCCGCTCGCAGCACCCACGTCGGACAGCAACCGGCCCGCGAGATGTCGGTTGCTCTGAAAGAACGTGTCGACCGAAACGAGAAACGTCCGGCCCGCCACTTCCAGGTCGAGGCGCGGCTCACCCGCTTCCCGGAGCGGGGCTCCTTCGCCATCCACGACCTTCACCCCCCGAAAGAACGGGGCGAGCGCGCGGAGGACGGCATCCGCATCCGCGCGGGACTGTCTCTTGCCCGTGTCGCCCAGAGTCGCGCGTGCGAGACGGCGCTCGCCGGAGAAGTCTTCGAGCGTCGCGAGTTCCGAAACGGGGGCGCGGGCGCCGGCGAGCGCATCGCGGATCGAGGGCAGCAACGCCGCCGTCTGGGGAGTGAGAGCGCGGCAGACCCCGATGGGCTCGACGCGATGCGTGCGGGCGGCGAACTGGCCGAGCGCGAGCTCCGGGCCGCGGCCCTCGAGGTGAAATCGATTCCGGATGCGATAGGCGAGCGGCGACGCGAGGATCGGCAGGTCGCCGAAGATCTCCGGCGGAAGCTTTCCGATCCTCAGCATCGTCTCTAAGAAGAGGGAACGCTTCGCCTCCCGCGCAGCATCCGGCTCGAAGTGTCCCCAGTCGCATCCGGGGCACTCCTGCGAAGGGGCGAGGACCCGCTCGCGCGACGGCGCGAGCACTGTCACAGTCCGCCCGCGCCAGAAGCTGCGGCGGACCTCGTGGACCTCGGCTTCCACTTCTTCTCCCGGGAGCGCTCCGGCAATGAAGCCGACCCCTTCTTCGCCGCGCGAGATTCCCTCGCCGGTGGGAGCGAGTCGGGAGATGCGGACCCGGCGGAGGGCGGTGATCGCAGAGACCTCTCTCTCTATTGTCGGCAGGTCAGTCGCCGAGCAGAGTCAGGCGCGGAAGGGCAAGCTCCTCGCGCAGGGTCCGGCGCGTCAGAGCCCTTCGCGTCTTCTCCTCGGTCTCGCGATCCATCTTCACGCGCGCTCTCGCGAGCAGCTCCTCTACGCGGGACTCGAGCCGGCCCCGCCGCTCGGGCGAGAGCGCTTCGGCAAGGTCGTTGGACAGCCGCCGGTCGAGCCGCGCAAGCGACGCTTCGATCTCTCCGGCCGGTTTCTGAGAGCGCGCGAGCCGACCGAGCGAGCGCAGAGCGGACTCGATCCGTTCCGTGAGCTCGGGATGGACCCGGGCGACGGAGCCCAGCCGCTCGGAAAGGCGCGCGAGGGCCGCGGAAGAATCGATCGACTCCCCTTCCGCGCGGCCGGCCCCGCGGCCGACAGCCGTCTCCGCGCGGCGTTCCCAAACCGACAGAACCGCGTCCCGGCAGTAGGAGAGTGAGTTGACGCGGCCGGTCGCGCCACGTTCCTCGCGCTTCGTGAACGTGTCGTCGATTCCCGCCTCGATCGCCTCGAACGGGATTCCGAGCGCCCGCCACTCCTTCAGCAGCGCAAAGTCCTTCGGTGACAAAAGAAACGGAGTCCCGCGGCGCGCGATGAAGGCCGCTTCCGCCGCCGCGTAGTAGTCCCTATCCCCCTCGGTTTCGCTCATGGATGAGGCGAAGCCCGGTCAGAGTCAGCAGCGGATCGACCTCCTCGATCCTCTCCGAGCCTCCCCCGAACAGCTCTGCGAGCCCTCCCGTCGCGATCACGCGCGGCTTTGCGCCGATCTCTCGGGCGATCCGCTCGATCACGCCGTCCACGAGCGAGAGATACCCGAAGTAGAGGCCGGATTGGATCGAGCCTGCGGTCGTCTTGCCCACGACCCTGTCGGGCCGCCGGATCTCGACGCGCCAGAGCCGGGCGGCGCGCTCGAAGAGCGCTTCCGCCGAGATCGAGATCCCCGGCACGATGACGCCGCCGGCGTACTCGCCATTCGCGGTGATGACGTCGAAGGTCGTCGCGGTCCCGAAGTCGACGACGACACATGGACCGCCCAGGCGCTCGTACGCGGCAACCGCGTTGACGATGCGGTCGGCCCCGACCTCCTGCGGGGCATCGTAGAGGATCGGCATCCCGGTGCGAATTCCCGGCTCGACGAAGACCGGCTCGCGCCCGGTGATCTGACGGAGCGCTTGTCGCAGAGGGAACTTGAGCGATGGGACGACGCTCGCGACGATCACTTCCCGCGGCGGATCGCTCTCCCGCCCGGCGGAGGTGAGAAGGCCCTGCACCGAGAGCAGAATCTCGTCGGACGTCGCATCGCGGCGGGACGTGAGCCTCCAGTGCCGCGCGAGTGTCCTACCCTCGAAGAGGCCAAGGACCGTGTTCGTGTTCCCCACGTCCACGGCGAGCAAGGCAGTCTCCTCTTTCACCATTCGTCCAGCTCTCCGCTCGCGACGACCGCCTCGCCCGCCGGCGTCTTCAGACGAAGGAACCCGGATGGATCGAGTCCGAGGTACTGCCCCGTGAGCTCTTTCCCTTCCCCGCGAACTTTCATGCGGTCGCCGGGGTGATGGAGCGAGACCCGCTCCCACTCCTCGACCTCCCGCGACCAGTCGGGTTGCGCGAGCTCTGTGTCGAGCCGGTCGATCAAAGCCTGGAGAAGGCGAGCGACGGAGACGCTCCGTCCGGTCTCCTCCTCGATCGTGGTCGCATCCGGAACACCAACGTCCGCCGCACGGCCCCGCACGTTGATGCCGATGCCCACCGCGAGATAAGTCTGCTCCCCCTGCGTCCGCGCCTCCGCGAGCACGCCCGCCAGTTTGCGCCGTCCGACGTAGAGGTCGTTCGGCCACTTCAGCTCGGCGGCGACTCCGCAGGCGTCCTTGAGCGCTTCGCGCGTCCAGCGGGCCACCGCGATCGGGACGACCGACAGGGGTTCGCCCGGCATGACCCGCCGTACGAAGGTCAGGTAGATGCCGCGTCCCTTTGGCGCCTTCCACTCCCGGCCGAACCGTCCGCGCGCGCCGGGCTGCTCCTCCGCTACGAACAGCGTGCCGGGCAGAGCCTGCTCCTCCTGGAAGTAAACGTCGACCACCTCCCGGGCGAGGTCGTTGGAGGATCGGATGGAGACGAGCGTGGCGAGGTTCTCGAAGATGCGCCACCGCGCCGGGTCGAGAGCTCCTCCGGCGAACTCGATCATGCGCCGGGTCGGCTCCCTTTCGCCTGACTCATTCCGACGCCGCGGTTCCGAGCGCCGCCCGCCGCTCCTCGAGCTCCCGCAATCGCCGCCGGGTCTTCTCGACAACGTCGCCGGGCGCTCTTTCCAGGAACGCCGGGTTCTGGAGCTTCGCGGAGAGCTCGCCGATCTCTCCTTCGACCTGCGAGAGCCTCCGCGCGACGCTCTCCCGATCCGTGGCCGCCTTCCCGGCCGGCAGCGCCAGTCCGACGGCGACTCCGGAGACGATGTCCTTCTGCGCGCCGTCCGTCGGGGGTCCGAAGCGGAACTCCGCGAGCCGGGCGAGGTGGCGCAGCAGCGGCTCCAGGCTGCGGATCTCTTCCACCTCCTCGGGAGACGCCTCGACCGAGAGCGCGACGGGCTCCGTGGGAGAAACCCGTCTCTCTCCGCGGAAGTTTCGAACGCGGGTGACGAGCGCGCGGAGCCGCTCGACGGCTCTCTCGGCGCCGGGATCCAGCCAGGCCGGATCACCCTCGGGATAGGGAGAAACGATCAGCGTCCCCGGTCGGCCCGTCAGCTTCTCCCAGATCTCCTCGGTCAGAAACGGCATGAACGGATGTGCGAGCGCGAGCGAGTCGACCAGACAGTGCTCGAGCACGCCGCGGGCGATCTCCCGAGCGTCGTCGTCTCCATCGCGGCCGGACAGCACCGGTTTGACCATCTCGAGGTATCCGTCACACAGCTCGTGCCAGAGAAAGCCGTAGAGCGCCTGCGCGGCCTCGTCGAACCGGAACGTGGCGAGGTGCCGGTTCACGTCCGCGGCGGTCGTCGAGAGACGCGAGAGGATCCAGCGGTCGGGTAGCGACAGTGCGCGGCCTTCGAGGGATCGGGCGTGGGGCTTGCCTTCCAGCTGCGACAGGGTGAAGCGCGCCGCGTTCCACAGCTTCGTTGCGAAGTTCCGGGAGCCGGCCAGCCGCTCTCTGTCGAGCGTCACCGTCGGACCGGAGGTGGCCGAGCTCGCGTAGGTGAAGCGCAGGGCGTCCGCCCCGAACTCTTCGATCGCGACGAGCGGGTCGACGACGTTGCCGCGCGTCTTCGACATCTTCTCGCCCGCGAGGCGCACGAGCCCGTGCAGGTTGACCGTCGAGAAGGGAACCGTCTCCGTGAAGTGAATCCCGGCCATGATCATTCGCGCGACCCAGAAGAACAGGATGTCGTAGCCGGTGACGAGAACGTCCGTCGGATAGAAGTCCTCCAGGTCCTGGGTCTTCTTCGGCCAGCCGAAAACCGAGAACGGCCAGAGCTGGGACGAGAACCAGGTGTCGAGAACGTCCGGATCCTGCTCGAGATCTTTCGAGCCGCACGTTTCGCACGCCTCCGGGTCTTCTTCGGCGACGATGACGTGGCCGTTGGCGCAGGTAAACGCCGGGATCCGGTGGCCCCACCAGAGCTGCCGGGAGATGCACCAGTCGTGGATGTTGCGCATCCACTCGAAGTACGTCTTCGTCCACATCTCCGGCACGAACCGGACTGCGCCCGTCTCCACCGCGCGGATCGCGGGCTCCGCCAAGGGACCGACCTTCACGAACCACTGTGTCGAGAGGTAGGGCTCGATGACCGTGTCGCAGCGCTGGCAGTGCCCGAGCGAAAACCGGTGCGGATCGGTGCCCAGCAGCCGGTTTTCCGCCGCCAGCCGTTTGACGATTTCCTTTCGCGCCTCGAAGCGGTCGAGCCCCGCGTATTCCCCCGCCTCCGCCGTCATCTTCCCATCCGGGCCGATGACCACGACCTCGGGCAGGCGGTGGCGGCGCGCGGAGGCGAAGTCGTTGGCATCGTGCGCCGGGGTCACCTTCACGATTCCCGTACCGAACTCCCGGTCGACTAAGATCGGATCCTCGATGACCGGGAGCTCCCGGCCGACGATCGGGAGGGTCGCCGTCTTGCCGCGGAACTTCGCCGTCCGCGGGTCGTCCGGATGAATTGCGAGCGCGGTGTCGCCGAGCATCGTCTCCGGCCGGGTCGTCGCGACCACGGCGCCCGAGGGAACGCCGGAGACGTCGTAGCGGATGCGATACAGCGACGCCTCCGTTTCCCGGTGAACGACCTCGAGGTCGGAGACTGCGGTCCCGCACCTCGGGCACCAGTTGACGACGTAGCGGCCGCGGTAAATCAGTCCCTCTCGATACAGGCGGACGAAGGCGTGCCGCACCGCCAGCGACAGGTCCGGGTCGAGCGTGAATCGCTCGCGCGTCCAGTCGAGCGAGCAGCCGAGCCGGCGGATCTGGGACTGGATGGTGTCCTTCGCGTCGCGCTTCCACGCCCAGACCCGCTCGACGAACTTCTCCCGTCCGAGCTGGCGACGGTCGATCCCCTGCTTCGCGAGCTCCTTCTCGATGACCATCTGCGTGGCGATGCCCGCGTGGTCCGTGCCGGGCACCCAGAGCACGCGGTAACCGAGCATCCTTTTCCATCGCGCGAGGATGTCCTCGAGAGTCCGCCCGAAAGCGTGGCCGATGTGGAGCCGTCCGGTCACGTTGGGCGGCGGGATCACCATGACGAACCGGGGCGAGCCGGGCGGCCCGACCGGCTGGAAGCGTCCTTCCTCCTCCCACGTCCGGTACCAGCGCTCCTCGAAGTGAGCGGGATCGAAGGTCTTCTCGAGCCTCTTCGAGGATTCCTCGCGGTCGGCCTCGACCGATCCGGCGCTCCCCGAGCGGGAGGGAGAGCGTGCGTCCAACGGGTCTCCGTTCATGAGAAAAAGGCGCAAAAGGCCTCTCTCCTTATCAGAAACGCATCGGAATCGCTACGGCGCGAGCGGTCAGACTCCGGGAACGGCGCGGGAAGAGAGGGTGCTACTCGACGCCGCTCTCGAGCTCGCGGATGCGCTCGCGAACGGCGAGCTCCGCGGCTTCCGGCACGACTTCCCAGGCGACTTCGCGAACCACGCGGTCGGAGATCTTCTCGATCAACTTTCTCGCGACCTTCTCGGCGAGCCTCTCGATCTCGGCGTCGGAGAGCTCGTGCGGAGATCCGGGCGCGGCCGGCGGCGGCTGGGGCTGCGGCTGCGTCGAGTCCGCGTAAGGCGCGGCCTTCTCTTCGGTCGGGGTCGCCGCAGGGGTTTCGGACGCGCGGAGTTCGGACACGTCGATCCGCTGCGTGCGGCCCTCGTCCTCCGACGGTTCCTTTTGAGGCTCCTTGGTGATCCACATCGGAGCCGGCTCGGACGGCTGCGCGGCGGCCCGCCAGTCGGTGGCCCGCGCGGTCGGCTCGACTTCCCGGAACGCCTCGAGCGCGGACTCGACGTCCTCCGGCCCGTAGAGGTTTTCGAGCGGCTCGTCGCGCCCCATGCCTCGCAGATTGCGGATCGAGCCCGTGAAGTCCTCCTCCACAAAGCCGGCGCTGAAGGGATCGGGCGGCGCGGACGAAGGGAAAGGCGTCGCGCGAAGCCCTCCGATAGCCGTGTCGCGCGGAGCTTCCGCCGGCGGCGCCGTCGTGCGGCCGCCGCCGGCCCGCTCCGCCAGAAGGGATTCCACTTTACGGAAGAGCTGGTGTGAGTCGAAAGGCTTCGACACGATCGCGTCACATTTCAGCCGTTCGGCGCGCTCGCGATCGAACGGCTCGAACGTGCCGGCGAGGAGGACGACCGGGATCTTCGCAGTCGCCGGGTTCTTCTTGATCTCCTCGCAGACCTCGTATCCGTTCTTCTCCGGCATCACGACGTCCGCGAGAATGAGATCGGGCGGATCCTCGTGCACTTTCTCGAGAGCCTGCCGTCCGTTCGAGACGCACGTCAGGCGGTACTCGCTGTCGGAGAACATCAGCTCGACGACTTTCTGGATGGTGAGGCTGTCATCGGCGACCAGGATCTTCTTTTCCATCGGTGCCGGAGAAGTTACGCTCCGCCCGCCGACCTGTCAATTTCGAACGGAGTGATCGAAGCCTCAGGGCTCGACGGGAACCTCGACCTCTTCTTCCCAGACGGCTGCGAGGTAGCGCCCGGGCGGCCGCCGCCCCAGCGCGTTCGCCAGATATCGCGACGCCGCCACCACCTTGGGAAGCGTCACACCGGTCTCGATGCTCAGGCCTTCGAGCATGTAGAGCAGGTCTTCGGTCGCTAGGTTGCCGGACGCACCGGGGGCGTAGGGACAGCCGCCGAGGCCGCCGGCCGAAGAGTCGAACGTCGCGATCCCGCACTCGAGTCCCGCGTACACGTTCGCCAGCGCGGTCCCCCGCGTGTCATGGAGGTGTAGCGCGAGAACTCCCCGCGTGACGCCGGAGTCGTACAGCGTCTCGACGACGTCGTACACGCCGGATGGGGTCGCGACGCCGATCGTGTCGCCAATCGAGATCTCGTCCACCGGCAGGTCGAGCAGCTTGTGCACGACCTCGCGCACCGCTTCCGGCGAGATTTCTCCCTCGTACGGACAGCCGAATGCGGTCGAGACGTATCCCCGAACGCGGATTCCCTCCTCGCGCGCGCGGGAGACCACCGGGCCGAAACGTTCGATCGACTCGTCGATGCCCGCGTGGATGTTGCGCTGATTGAAGGTCTCCGACGCCGCCGTGAACACCGCGACCTCGCGCACGCCGGCCGCGATGGCGCGCTCGAGGCCGCGCACGTTGGGAACGAGCGCGGGATAGCGGACGCCGCTCGCGCGGTGGATGCGCCGGAAGACCTCCTCGGTGTCGGCGAGCTGCGGAACGGCCGACGGGGAGACAAAAGAACCGACCTCGATCGCCGGCAGCCCGGCTTCCGTCAGGAGATCGACGAAGCGAACCCGGACGTCCACGGAAAGCGTCTCCGCCTCGTTCTGCAGTCCGTCCCGGGGACCGACCTCGTACACCGTGGCCCGCCTCGGAAGGGAAGGGCGTTCGATCGGATAGTCCTGGGTGTCGGCCATCGGAGCCCGATTATGTCCCCTCTGCGGTGATCTCCGCGAGCACGGTTCCCGCCTCGACGAGGTCGCCATCGCGGTGGTCGAGCTTCGTGACGATCCCATCCTGCGGCGCCCGGATGGCGTGCTCCATCTTCATGGCCTCGAGCACGAGCACCACCTCTCCCTTCGCGACCTTTTCCCCCCGGCGTACGAGAGTTTTGCGAACGCGGCCGGGCATCGGCGCGAGGAGTCCCGCCCCGTGCTCGCCCGTTGCCGCGCGGCGGGCTCTCGCCGCGGTGGGCGAGTCGCGCCGCACTTTGTAGATCGAGCCGCCGCACGCGACGACGACGACGTCGCCGTCGCGCGCGACCCTGACCGGATGAACGCGACCCTCCGTCTCGACCGCGACGAGCTCGCCTTCCCGGCGGATCTCGCGGAACCGGATTTTCCTTCCACCGATCGACGCGGAGCCCTTCTCGAGCCGGACCTCGTGCTCTTCGTCCGCCGATCTCAGCCGGAAGCTCAACATCGGAAACGCCATCCGTCAGTTACGCCCCAGGGATCGGAGCTCCTCGGTCGAGAGGCAACCGTTTCGGTCGCAAACGTCAGCGCCGCGGCGATCCACGCCGCATCGGGCACGGACGCGCGCTCCCGGCGCTGCAGAAGCGCCACGAGGTCCGTCGAATAGTCACCGGAGCGGAACGCGTCGCAACGGAGAGCGGCTTCGAGGAGCGGCCGGTTCGTCTCGACGCCGAGAACCAGCCATTCCGAGAGCGCGCGCAACGCCCGCTCGATCGCGAAGGGTCGATCCGCAGCGTGGACGACGAGCTTGGCGAGCAGCGGGTCGTACTCGAGGCTCACGACGGAGCCGCGCTCGATCCCCGAATCCACGCGCACGCCAGGTCCGGCGGGCTCGATCCACTCCCGGACGGTCCCGGACCGCGGCAGGAAGTCGACCGCATCCTCGGCGTAGAGCCGCACTTCGATCGCGTGACCGCGGGGAGCGAGCCCGCCCGGGCTCCAGGACGCGGGGAGCTCCGCCCCGCTCGCGATTTCGATCTGCCAGCGCACGAGGTCGAGCCCGAGGGTCTCTTCCGTAATCGGGTGCTCCACCTGGAGCCTCGTGTTCATCTCGAGGAAGTAGAAGCGCCGGTTCTCGTCGAGGAGGAACTCGATCGTGCCCGCGCCGACGTAGCCGACGGATCGCGCGGCCTCGACCGCCGCCTCTCCCATCGCGGAACGCAGTTTGGAATCGAGCGCCGGGCTCGGCGTCTCCTCGACGATCTTCTGATGACGCCTCTGGAC
>DASXSX010000087.1:0-5487 GCA_036505815.1 Thermoanaerobaculia bacterium | reverse complement strand
CCTGCTCGCGAGGCGGTTGAGGAGCGGTCGCGGCAGCGGCAGCGACCGGAGGCGCAGCGGCCGGCGGGGGCGGCGGAGGTGCGGCCGCCTGCGGGGGAGGAGGCGACGGCTGTACAGGAGCGGGGGGAGCCGCGGCAGGCGGCGGCGCGGCCTCGGCCGGCTTCTCTCCGGCGGCGCCTCCCGCGACGGCCTCGCCCGCCTCGCCGATCGACCCGACGACGGTGTTGATCGGGACGGTCTGCCCTTCGGCCACCTTGATCTCGACGAGCGTCCCGGCGACGGGGGAGGGGATCTCCGCATCGACCTTGTCGGTCGAGATCTCAAAGATCGGCTCGTCCCTCTTGACCGGATCGCCCACCTTCTTCAGCCACTTGGTGATGGTGCCCTCGGCGATCGACTCGCCCATCTGGGGCATGATGATGTCCGTCGCCATCCAATCTCCTCCGCGAACGAGAATAGCATCGAAGCGCGCGAAATCTCTCCCGGGGCAGGGCGCCGTTCGCCGGTCGACTCGAAAGGAAGCTATGTCGCGAATCTCGCTGACCGCTCGGGGATCCCGGTCTCCCGCGAGGGACACGCGCGGTTGAAAGCCGTGCAGGGAGACGAAGATGGGAAAGCATAGCCGGCCCGCAGCCCCCGTCATCCACAAATTCGGCGGAGCCTCGCTTCGCGACGCGGGCGCGCTCGCGCACGCACTCTCGATCATCGAGAGCGCGGATCGTCCGGCGGTCGTGGTCGTTTCGGCGTTCGCCGGCGTGACCGACGCTCTGCTCGGTCTCGCCGGAGATCTCTCCCGCGGCAAGGACGCCGCCGTGCGCCGGACGGCGGCCGACCTTCAGAAGAGGCACGAGACGTCGGCGCGCGCGGTCGTTCCCGCAGGGGAGAGCCGGCAGAGCGTCCTGGCGCACGTCCGGCGCGCCTTCGGAGAGCTCCAGGCGCTCCCGAGCGCTCCCCGGATGCTGCGGGAGCTCTCGCCGCGCTCGATCGACCAGCTCGTCGCCGCGGGCGAAGACCTGGCCGCGCGAATCTTCTCGGCCGGGCTCGCCGCGCACGGAGTCCGATCCGAATACGTCAGCGCTCTCGACGTGATCGCGACGGACGGCCGGCCGGGCCAGGCCTCGCCCGACCTCGCCGCGACGGACCGCCGCGCCCGAACGAGACTGCGATTGCTCCTTTCGAAGGATGCGGTTCCCGTCGTTCCGGGCTTTCTCGGAGCGGATGCCGAGGGACGCGTCGTGACGCTCGGCCGGGGCGGCTCGGACTTGACGGCGACGCTTCTGGGGCGGTCGCTCGCGGCCCGCGCGGTCATCCTGTGGAAGGACGTTCGCGGTTTCCTGACGGCCGATCCCCGCGTCGTACCGGATGCGCGCGTCATTCCGCAGTTGAACGTGCGGGAGGCAGCCGAGCTCGCGTACTACGGCGCGAAAGTCCTCCACCCGCGCGCCCTGATTCCCGCGGGCCGGGCCCGTATCTTCGTCCGCCCTTTCGATCATCCCGAGGAGCCGGGCACGGAAATCTCCGGCCGCCGCACGCTCGAGCGCTATCCCGTCAAGGCCCTTTCGGCAATCGCGGGGCAGGCCCTCGTGACGGTCACGGGCAACGGGATGCTCGGGGTTCCCGGGATCGCGGCCCGGACCTTCGGCGCGCTGCATCGCGAGGGAATCTCCGTCTCACTGATCTCCCAGGCCTCTTCCGAGCACTCGATCTGCGCCGGTATTCCCGAGGCGCAGTCCGACGCGGCGCAAGGGAGTCTTCTCGAGGCCTTCCGCGAAGAGGTCTCGCGCCGGGAAGTGGACGGCGTCGAAGTCCTTCGAGGTCTCGCCACGATCTCCGTCGTCGGCCTCGGCATGGCCGGGACTCCGGGCATCGCGGCCCGCGTCTTCAACGCGCTCGCGCCGGCCGGCATCAACGTCGTCGCGATCGCGCAGGGCTCCTCGGAGCTGAACATTTCCTTCGTCGTCGAAGCGGCGCGGTCCGGCGAGGCGCAGCGGCGCATCCACGACGCCTTTCAGCTCTCGAAGATCGGAGGAGGTCGCGCCGCGGCCTCCGAGCACGCGGACGTCGTGCTGCTCGGCTTCGGACAGGTCGGGCGCACGCTGGCCGGCCTGATCGTGCGCTCGGCTCGGCGGACGAAGCTTCGTCTGGTCGCGGTGATCGATCGCGGCGGCTACGTTTTCCGGCCGGCCGGTCTTTCGTCTAAGGAAGTCCGGGAGCTCGCGGCGTTGAAGACCGGGTCGCGCTCGGTCGCGGAGAGGACTCGTGGAGTTTCCGCCGGCGCGCGCGAGGCGGTCGGAGCGCTCGCGAAGCACGCTCTCTCCCGGCCGATCTTAGTCGACGTCACTGCGGAAAAAACCGGACCTCTGCTCGAGGAGGCGGTCGCGTCCGGCTTCGATCTCGTGCTCGCGAACAAGCGGCCACTGTCCGGCCGACGCCAGGAAGCGGAGAAGATCGAGCAGGCGATTCGCGAAGGCGGGCGTCGCCTCCGATTCGAGGCCACGGTCGGCGCCGGCCTTCCGATTCTGGACACCTACCGCAAGCTCGTCGAGTCGGGCGACCGGGTGGTCAAGATCGAAGGATGTCTCTCCGGCACGCTCGGCTTCCTGCTGTCGGAGATCGAAGCGGGCCGCCCGTTCTCGCGCGGTCTCCGCGAGGCGATCGACCGCGGCTACACCGAGCCCGATCCCCGCGACGATCTCTCCGGCGCCGACGTCGGAAGGAAGGCGGTGATCCTCGGCCGTCTGCTCGGGTTTCGGGGCGAGCCGGAGGAGATCGCGGTGGAATCGCTCGTCCCGACCGCCTTCCGCAAGCTTTCTCTCTCGCGCTTCCTCCAGCGGTTGGAGGAGCTCGATCGCGAGTGGGCGGAGCGGCTCGAACGCGCCCGGGGGCGCCAACGATCGTTGCGCTACATCGCGACCGTTACGCGGCGGGAAATCCGGGTCGGGCTCGAGGAGGTCGGCCCGGACAGCGCGTTCGCCGGGCTTCGAGGCACCGACAACCAGGTCGCGTTCACGACGCTGCGCTACCGGACGAACCCGCTCGTGATCCAGGGCCCGGGCGCCGGGCTCGCCGTCACTGCGGCGGGAATCCTGAACGACGTGCTCGAGCTCGCAGGCGGATGAGGCTCGTCCGCGCCTTCTCGCCGGGGACCGTGGCGAACCTCGGGCCGGGCCTCGACATCCTCGCCCTCGCGGTCGAGGGCGCCGGAGACACCGTGACGGCGAGACGCTCGTCGAACCGGGAGATCCGCATCCGTTCGTCCGGACATCCGGAGATTCCGCGCGATCTGGAAAAGAACACGGCGGGCATCGCCGCCGCGCGGGTGCGCGCGATCGCTTCGGCGGATTCGGTCGGACTGACTCTCGACATCGCGAAGGGCCTTCCGCTCTCGGGAGGACAGGGAGGCAGCGCCGCCTCGGCTGTCGCGGCCGCGGTCGCCGTGAACGAGCTTCTGGGTTCTCCTCTGCGGCGGGAGGAGCTGCTGGAGCCCTGCCTCGACGCCGAGGCGGCCGTGTCCGGCCGTCATGCCGACAATGTGGCCGCCGCGCTTTTCGGGGGGGTCGTCCTGATCCGCACCATGGATCCCATCGACGTCGTCCGGCTTTCTTTCCCTGTGGAGCTCCGAGTCGTCATCGTTGCGCCGCAGCAGAGCCTGCGGACCGAGGAGGCGCGCATGCGCCTTCCGCCGTCGGTCTCACTTCCGATCGCCCTCGCGCAGGCGGCGGCGGTCGGAGCCCTGGTCGCCGCGCTCGCGACCAGCGACTTCGACCTCCTCCGCCGCTCGATCGAAGATCGAATCGCCGAGCCTGCCCGATCCCCGCTCCTGCCCGGTTTCGCCGAAGCGAAGTCGGCGGCGCTCGAGGCGGGAGCGTTGGGCTGCTCGATCTCGGGGAGCGGGCCGGCGTCGTTCGCCTTCGCGGTCGGGGACGGTCCCGCGCGCCGGATCGGAAAAGCGATGGTCGCGGCCTATCGGTCGGAAGGCGTCCCAGCGAACGCACGCGTCGGGGCGATCGACGCGAGCGGCGCCCGGATCGTCGGCGTCGAGGACTGACGCGTTGGCCGCCGAACGCTCGAGCTGGCAGATCTGTCCGCGATGCAGCCGCGAGCTTCCGCTCTCCTTCGCGAAGAGCTCGTGTCCGGCGTGTGGCGGCCTCCTCGACGTGCGGCACCGGCCGCCGGGATCAGCCGGCAGCGCGCTTCGGAGCCTCTTCGCAGCGCGCCGCGGCGCCGACGGCGAGCTCGACCGGTCCGGGGTGTGGAGGTTCCGCGAGATCGTCCTGCCCGACGCGGACGCCGGCGGAGTCGTCTCTCATCCCGAAGGCAACACGCCGCTCCTGCGCCGGGCGACGGTCTCCCACTGGGCCGGCGTCTCCGAGCTCTTCCTCAAGCACGAAGGCCACAACCCGACCGGCTCCTTCAAGGACCGCGGGATGACGGTCGGGGTCACCGTCGCGAAGCGCATCGGGGCGCGCGCGGTAGCGTGTGCCTCGACGGGAAACACATCCGCCTCGCTCGCCGCGTACGCGGCGCTCGCGGAGATTCCCGCGCTCGTCTTCGTTCCGGCGGGCCAGGTGGCGGCGGGCAAGCTCGCGCAAACGCTCGCGTACGGCGCGAAAACTCTCCTCGTTCGCGGCGACTTCGACGCCTGTTTCGCGCTGGCCTGCGAGGCGAGCGAGAAGCTGAACGTCTACCTCCTCAACTCCGTCAACCCGTTCCGCCTGGAAGGTCAGAAGACGATCGTCTTCGAAGCGCTGGAGCAGCTCGGCTGGGAGCCGCCCGACTGGATCGCGCTTCCAGCGGGCAACCTCGGCAACACCTCCGCGTTCGGCAACGCCCTTCGTGAGGCGCGCGACTTCGGTCTGATTTCGCGCGTCCCGCGCCTCGCCGCGGTGCAGGCCGAGGGTGCGAACCCGTTTGCGCGCGGCTTCCGGGAGGGATTTACGCGGCGGCACCGCGTGAAGGCGGAAACGGCGGCGACGGCGATCCGGATCGGCGACCCGGCCTCGCACGACCGCGCGGTCCAGGCGATCCGAATGACGAATGGTGTGGTCACCGACGTGACGGACGACGAAATCCTCGAAGCGAAGGCTGTCGTCGACGCCTCGGGCGCGGGTTGCGAGCCGGCGAGCGCGGCGAGCGTCGCCGGTGTGAAGAAGCTCGTCGGAGAGGGCGTGATCCGGCCGGGGCAGAGCGTCGTGGCGATCCTGACCGGCCACATTCTGAAAGACCCCGGTCTCCTCCTCCGCTACCACATGGAGACCGATCCACCTCCGCCGCGCGCCAACCGTCCCGTCGAGATCGAGCCCACGTTGTCCGCCGTCGAGGAGGTCCTCGGAGAGCGCCCGTGAACGGGACGCTCGGCCGGTTGATCGCCCGCCTCGAGACGTCGAAGACGAAGCGCCCCGATTCCGGCGCGGCGGTCCGGCTCCTCCGATCGCTCGAGCGGCGCCGGTTTCCGGACGCGGAGAGCCTCATCCGGTTTCACGAAGC
>DASXSX010000086.1:0-20529 GCA_036505815.1 Thermoanaerobaculia bacterium | reverse complement strand
AGCCCGTCTTCTCGACCGTCGTGAAGCCGGCGAGAAATGCCTTCACGGTGTAGGTTCCGGGCGGGAGCGCCGGAAGCCGATAGCCGCCGCGGCTGTCGGTGGTCGCGCTGCGGACGCCTTGAAGGCTGGCGCTTCTCGCCTCGACAGCCGCGCCGGGAAGCACGGCAGCGGACGAGTCGGTCACCGTACCCTGGATCGCACCGGTCGTCTGCGGGACGGCAGGTTGTGCAACGAGGATCGAGAGCGTAGCGAAAACGGCGAGGAGTACGCGGTCTCGCGTCATGGGCCGTCCTCCCGTACCGACTTGTTGAACGCCTCTGTTCTTGGCGTGGGGACGTCCGTCGGCTTTTGACGCCTAGCCTACTCCTAGATTCGAGACCGGATCCTGCGTCGTGAGGTTTCGTGGGGAGATCGTGGAATCATTACGCGACACGATGGGCCTCGCCGCGGGTTCGAAGCTCGGTCCCTACGAGATCCTGTCGCAACTCGGCGCGGGCGGGATGGGGGAGGTTTATCGGGCGCGGGACACGCGTCTCGAGCGGACCGTGGCGATCAAGGTCCTGCGGTCGCACCTGTCGTCTTCGCCCGAGGTCCGGCAGCGCTTCGAGCGGGAAGCGAAGACGATCTCGCAGCTCTCGCACCCCCACATCTGCGCGCTCTACGACGTCGGCAACCAGGACGGCGTCGAGTTTCTGGTCATGGAGTACCTGGAGGGCGAGACCCTCGCCGAGCGTCTCGCGAAGGGTGCGCTTTCTCTCGAGCAGACGCTTCGCTTCGGCGTCCAGATCGCGGACGCACTGGACAAGGCGCACCGCCACGCAATCGTTCACCGGGATCTGAAGCCCGGCAACGTGATGATCACGAAGTCGGGGGTGAAGCTGCTCGACTTCGGTCTCGCGAAAGCGCTCGCTCCGGCGTCCCCGACGCTCGATGTCACGGCGCTTCCGACTCAGGCCGCGCCGGTGACGCGGGAGGGAACGCTTCTCGGAACGGTCCAGTACATGGCGCCCGAGCAGGTGGAGAGCAGAGAGGCCGACGCGCGCACCGACATCTTCGCGTTCGGCTGCGTGCTATACGAGATGGCGACGGGCAAAAAGGCGTTTGCCGGCGCGACCCAGGCGTCGCTGATCTCATCGATCCTGCGCGACGATCCTCAGCCGATTCCGGAAGTTCAGCCTCTGGCGCCCCGCGCGCTCGATCGAATCGTCAAGACCTGCCTCGCCAAGGATCCCGAAGATCGCTGGCAGACCGCGCGGGACGTCGCGCTGCAGCTCGAATCGGTCGCCGTGGACCGCTCGGCGGAGATCGCAGCGATCGCGCCCGCGAAGCCGAGGCGCGCGACCTGGCTCCCCTGGATCGTCGCGGCCGCTTCGGTCGCCGTGGCGACAGCCGCCCTCGTGCGTTCCTCGAGACCGTCGGGCTCTCCGGCGCCGGCGATCCGTTTCACCGTCCCGCCCCCTCCGAACGGCGCCTTCGCGTTCTCGGTCGAAACGTCGTTCCTGGAGATCTCCCCCGACGGGTCGCAGCTCGCCTGGGTCGCACGAGATTCCGACGGGAGCGCCCGCGTCTTTCTTCGCCCGCTGTCGGCGCTGGAAGCTCGAGCGATTCCCGGGACGGAAGGCGCGAATTCGATCTTCTACTCGCCGGATGGAAAATCGATCGGCTTTTTCGCGGCGGACAAGTTGAAGCGGGTCGAGCTGTCCGGCGGAGCGCCCGTGACCATCTGCGACGTCCCGGCGGGTGTCGGTCACTCGGGGACCTGGGGGCGCGGCGGGGACATTCTGTTCGCTGCCGTCCAGGGGGAGGCGATCTACCGCACTTCGGCGGCGGGGGGCGCACCCGAGCGCCTGCTCCGGCCCGACCGCGGGCGCGCGGAGGCACGGGTCTTCTGGCCGGTCTATCTGCCGGACGGAGAACGATTCCTGTATCTGGTCCGGTATGCCAACAGCCCCAGTCAGCTGATGTTCGCGGAGCCGGGCAAGAAGCCGCGCGTGGTCGCGCCGATGCAGTCGAAGGTGCGATACGTCGATCCCGGCTATCTGGTTTTCGCGAGAGAGGGCACGCTTCTCGGGCAGCGTTTCGATTCCAACAGCGGCCGGCTGGCCGGCGATCCCTTCTCGATCGCCGAGCGCGTCCGCTTCCTCCTCACGACGGGCGCCGCATCCTTCGCCGCGTCCCGTGCCGGGACGCTCGTCTATCAGTCCGAAGAGAATCGCTTTCGTCTGGCGTGGTTCGATCGCACGGGACGCGAGCTCGCGACCGTCGGAAGCCCCGGGATGTACCAGACCCTCGCCATCTCTCAGGATGCGCGCCGGATCCTCTTCGAAAGGCGGGAAGCGCGACTCGGGACTTTCGACATCTGGTCGCTCGATCTCGACCGCGGGACTGAGACGCCGATCACCACCGATCCCGACACGGAGGCGTTCCCGCTCTGGCTGCCTGGAGGAAGCGTCGCCTACTCGGTCGTCCGCGGCGGCCCGCCTCATCTCGTACGCCGCCATCTCGGCACCGGCAAAGAAGAGGATCTCCTGCCCGTGGGGAAAACACAGTGGGCCCAGGACGTCTCGCCCGATGCGAAGACTCTCCTATATTCGGAGCGGGGCGAGAGCGGCGTCTTCGATCTCTGGACGCTCCCTCTTTCCGGTGGAAAGCCGGTCCCTTTCCTGGTCTCCGCGTTCAACAAGGAAGAGGCTCGCTTCTCGCCCGACGGCGGTTTCGTCGCGCTGAGGTCCGCCGAATCCGGCCGGCCCGAGATCTACGTCACGGCCTACCCCGGCCCGGGTGAGAGGATCCGTGTCTCGGCCGGCGGAGCGGCTCATCCGCGGTGGACCCGCGACGGCCGCGAGCTTCTCTATCTTTCCGGGGACCGGCGTTTGATGTCGACATCGGTCCGGACCTCGCCGTCGCTCGAGCTCGGCAATCAAACGGCTCTCTTCACTCCGGGCGGAAAGTGGGGCTGGATGAATTTCGAGGTCTCTCCGGACGGCAAGCGGTTTCTCGCCGTCGTGCCGGAGATCATGGCCGACGAGCTTCCCCTGACCGTCGTCGCCAATTGGGCCGCGGAGCTTCCGAAGAAATGACGCTCGCATCGGGCTCGCGACTCGGCCCCTACGAAATCCTCTCGCCCCTCGGCGCGGGCGGGATGGGAGAGGTCTACCGGGCGAAGGACACGCGGCTGGACCGGACTGTGGCGGTGAAGGTGCTGCCCGCGCACCTGTCTTCTTCGGCCGAATCCCGCCAGCGGTTCGAGAGGGAAGCCAAGACGATCTCGCAGCTCTCCCACCCGCACATCTGCGCGCTCTACGACGTAGGCAACCAGGACGGCGTCGAGTTCCTAGTCATGGAGTACCTGGAAGGCGAGACGCTGTCGGACCGGCTGCTCAAGGGCGCGCTCCCGTTCGAGCAGGTGCTGCGTTACGGGATCGAGATTGCCGACGCGCTGGACAAGGCACACCGGCAGGGGATCGTGCATCGGGATTTGAAGCCCGGCAACGTGATGCTGACGAAGTCGGGGGTGAAGCTTCTCGACTTCGGGCTGGCGAAGGCGGTTGCGCCGGCCTCGGCTCGCTCGGGCGCATCGCTGACGGCGCTGCCGACTCAGACCGGAAAAGACCTCACCGCGGAAGGGACTATCCTCGGGACGTTCCAGTACATGGCGCCCGAGCAGCTCGAGGGGCGCGAGGCCGCCGCGCGCACGGACATTTTCGCGTTCGGAGCCGTGCTCTACGAGATGGCGACCGGGAAGAAAGCGTTCTCGGGGCGCAGCCAGGCGTCGCTGATCTCCTCGATCATGAGCTCGGAGCCGGCGGCGATCTCGACGCTGGCGCCGATGACGCCACCCGCCTTCGACCGGATCGTGCGCACGTGTCTCGCGAAAGATCCGGAGGACCGGTGGCATACGGCCCACGACATCGCGCTGCAGCTCAAGTGGGTTGCGGAAGGATCGCCGGCGGGAATCGCGGCGCGCCCCGCCGCCCGTCGTCGGGAGCGGTTGGCGTGGGGCGCGTTTGCAGTGGCCGCGATCGCCGCGCTCGTCCTCGGCGTGCTCCTGGCGCGGCAGAGGCATGAGCCGTCCCCGGTGTTCCGGTCCTCGATCCTCCCGTCGGAAAATACTCGCTTCGAGTTCCGGAGTTCGCCGATGGCGGTCTCGCCGGATGGACAGCAGGTCGCTTTTGTCGCGCAGCGTTCGGAGGGAGCGCGTCAGCTCTGGCTTCGAGCGTTCGATGCGCTCGAGGCTCGACCGCTTGCAGGGACGGACGGGGCGTCGAAGCCCTTCTGGTCTCCCGACAGCCGCTTTCTCGGCTTTTTTGCCGGCGGGAAGCTCAAGAGGATCGCCGTCTCTGGCGGCTCACCCCAGACTCTGTGCGACGCGCCGTCCGGACGCGGGGGGACCTGGAACCGCGACGGCGTGATCCTTTTCGTGCCTTCCTTCGGCGATCGGGTTCATCGAGTGGCCGCCTCGGGGGGAACCGCCTCGCCGGTGACCCGGATCGACGAGAGCCGGGGAGAGTTCGGTCATACCTGGCCGTTCTTTCTGCCGGACGGGCGCCACTTTCTCTACGTGAGCTATGCAGCGAGGGCCGCCCGGCCCGAGGACGCCTCGAGCGTCTTTCTAGGGTCGCTCGATTCGAACGAGCGAAGGCTCCTCTTCCATGCCCGATCGAACGTGGCCTACGTGCCGCTTTCGGCCGGCGCTTCGCAGGGACACCTGCTTTTCTGGCAGAGCGGCGCTCTCGTCGCTCGGCCATTCGACGCGAAGCGCCTTCGACTTACGGGCGAGGCCTTTCCGGTCGCCGAGCAGCTTCGTTTCCTCGGCGCCAGCGGCGCCGCGATCTTCTCGGTCTCGGAGACCGGCGTTCTGGCGTACCAGTCGAGCCCGCGGGGAGAGCTCTCGCAGCTCACCTGGTTCGACCGTTCGGGGAAGCGGCTCGAGTCCGTCGGGCCGGCCGCGGACTACTTTCACCCACGTCTCTCTCACGATGGACGCCGGATCGCCGTCGCGCTCATCGATCCCCAGACCGCCTATTCGGACATCTGGATCCATGACCTCGCACGCCGCGTCTCGACCCGGCTCACGTTCGGCCCGGGCGTCAACATATTTCCGATCTGGTCTCCGGACGACAAATGGCTCGTGTTCGCTTCCAATCGAAAGGGCCCGCTCGATCTTTACCAGAGGGCGGCCTCCGGCACGGGGCAGGACGAGATCCTCCTCTCCTCGGCCACGACTTCTCGGTTCCCAACCGACTGGTCCGGAGCGACCGGACTCATCGCTTTCTTCACCACCGTTCCCAAGGCGGATATCTGGACCCTCTCCGTCGCCGAGCGGAAGGCGACGCCTTTCCTCGCGACCCCTTTCCAGGAGGGTTCCCCCCAGTTCTCACCGGACGGACGTTGGATGGCCTATGGGTCGACGGAATCGGGAACGGTGGAAATCTTCGTTCAGGCCTTCCCGGCCTCCGGTGGCAAGTGGCAGATCTCGACCGCCGGCGGTTCCTATCCGAGGTGGCGCCGGGATGGAAAGGAGCTCTATTACATCGCGCCCGACAACACGCTCATGGCGGTCGAGATCGCGACCGGATCGAGGTTCGGGGCCGGGACGCCGAAACCGCTGTTTCGAGCCTCGATCAAGTCGTTCGATATCGGCTTCCAGTACGACGTCTCTCCCGACGGGAGTCGTTTCCTGATCAACACGCTCGCCGAGGATGCGCAGACCAGTTCCATCACCGTCGTGCAGAACTGGACGGCGGAGTTGAAGAAGTAGATGACGCTCTCGCCCGGAACGCGCCTAGGCCCTTACGAGCTCGTCGCGCCGGTGGGCGCGGGCGGGATGGGCGAGGTCTACCGGGCGAAGGATACGCGGCTCGAGCGCATCGTGGCGGTGAAGGTACTGCCGGCGCACCTGTCGTCATCGGCCGAGTCGCGCCAGCGGTTCGAGCGGGAGGCGAAGACGATCTCGCAGCTTTCGCACCCGCACATCTGCGCGCTGTACGACGTGGGCAACCAGGACGGGGTCGAGTTCCTGGTCATGGAGTACCTGGAGGGCGAGACGCTGTCGGACCGATTGCTCAAGGGCCCGCTCGAGTTCGAGCAGGTGCTGCGGTACGGGATCGAGATCGCCGACGCTCTGGACAAGGCGCACCGGCAGGGGATCGTTCACCGGGACCTGAAGCCCGGCAACGTGATGATCACGAAGTCGGGCGTGAAGCTGCTCGACTTCGGGCTGGCGAAAGCGATCGCGCCGGCGGGCGGGACCTCGGGCGCGGCATTGACGGCTCTTCCGACGCAGGCGGGATCGAATCTCACGCAGGAGGGGACGATCCTCGGGACGTTCCAGTACATGGCGCCCGAGCAGCTCGAGGGAAAGGAAGCCGACGCGCGGACCGACATCTTCGCGTTCGGGTGCGTCCTCTACGAGATGGCGACGGGCCGAAAGGCGTTTTCCGGGAAGAGCCAAGCGTCGCTGATCTCTTCGATCATGGGATCGCAGCCGCCGGCGATTTCGACGATCTCGACGATGGCGCCGCCCGCGTTCGACCGTGTGGTGCGGACGTGTCTGGCCAAGGACGCGGACGACCGGTGGCAGACCGCGCACGACGTGATGCTGGAGTTGAAGTGGGTCGCCGAGGGTGGCTCTGCGGCGGGACTTCCTGCCCCGGTCGTCGCGAAGAGAAAGACCCGCCAGCGGCTCGGTATGGCGGCGGCCGGGGTGCTGCTCCTGACGCTCGGACTGATCGCCGGCCGAACGTTACGAGCCCCGGTCCGCGACGCCCGCGCGCTCCGTCTGTCGCTTTCGCCGCCCGCGAACGCTCCCTTTGAATCTTTCCGATCGGTGACCGTCTCTCCCGACGGGCAGCGGATCGCGTTCGTCGGAGAGGCACCGGACGGCAAGGGTTCGCTGTGGGTTCGCGCTCTCGATGCAGTCCAGCCCCGGTTGCTCCCCGGAACCGAGGGCGCGTTCCATCCCTTCTGGTCCCCGGACAGCCGATTCCTTGGTTTCTTCGCCGACGGCAAGTTGAAGAGGATCGACGCATCCGGAGGACCTCCCCAGATTCTCACGAAGGCGCTGTTCGGATTCGGCGGCACTTGGAATCGCGACGGCACGATCCTGTTCGCGCCGAACGTGCTCGAGAGTCTGTACAAGGTCCCGGCCTCCGGAGGAACGCCGGTCGCCGTCACGCGACTCGCTCCGCGCGAGGAAGCCCACCGCTGGCCGTGCTTTCTTCCCGACGGTCGGCATTTCGTCTTCCTCGCGGACGCGCGACGCACGGAAGACCACCACCTGAAAATCGGATCACTCGACTCTCCGGAAACTCGCGAGATCGCAAATGCGGTCTCGAGCGTTGCTTTCGCCGAGCCGGGCTACCTCCTCTTCGTTCGCGCAGGTTCGCTGCTCGCTCAGTCCTTCGACGAGAAGCGTCTCCGGCTCGAAGGGGAGCCGCTCGTGGTCGGCGAAAAAATCGCCGAGGACGGCAACACCAATCACAAATTCGAGTTCAGCGTTTCGCGTACCGGCGTGCTCGCGTACCGCAGCGCCGATCCAGGTTCGCAGCTCACGTGGTTCGATCGAAGCGGCCATCCGGCCGGAAAGGTCGGAGATCCCACGCGTCGCGGTTACCTCGCGCTTTCTCCGGCCCGGAACCAGCTGGCTTACGAACAGTTGGACGCCGACGGCCGCCATGCCGATCTTTGGCTGATCGATCTCTCGCGTGCTGTCACGAGCCGATTTACGTTCGATCCCGGCTCCAACTTCTCTCCCGTGTGGTCACCGGACGGAAACCGAATCGTCTACGGAGCCACCAGGAAAGAGTTCGAGGACCTCTATGTTCGTTCCGCGGTTGCCGGGGCGCAGGAGGAGCTCCTCCTCGCTTCCGGAGACGACAAGGCTCCGACGAGCTGGTCTTCCGACGGACGGTACATCCTGTTCGAGGACTACACGTCCGATCGCGGCATCGACGTGATGCTCCTGTCCCTCGACGGCGCACCGAAAGCGGAGCCCTTCGTTCAGACGCCATTCGACGAACAGCGGGCGACGTTTTCGCCGGACGGAAGGTGGGTCGCTTACGTTTCGGGCGAGTCCGGGCGCGACGAGGTCTACGTGACGAGCTTTCCCGCCCGCACGAACCGCCGCCAGGTCTCGACCGGCGGCGGTGGCCGCCCGCAATGGCGGGCCGACGGGCGCGAGCTCTTCTACGGAGCCCGCGGCGGAAAGCTCTTGTCGGTGGATGTCGGCCCGAACGGTGATTTCGGTCCACCCAAGGAAATCCTCCAGGTCCGCGGCGCGCGAGACTACGCCGTTGCCCCGGACGGACAACGGTTTCTCGTCGACGTGGCTCTGGAAGATCCGGGAGTCGCACCGGCGACGATTGTGGTCAACTGGACGGCGGACTTGAAGAAATGACGCTTTCCCCGGGCACGCGCCTGGGTCCCTACGAGCTGGTCGCGCCGGTGGGCGCCGGCGGTATGGGTGAGGTTTACCGGGCGAAAGACACGCGGCTCGATCGAACGGTGGCCGTGAAGGTGCTGCCGTCGCACCTCTCCGCGTCGCCCGAGTCGCGCCAGCGGTTCGAGCGCGAGGCCAAAACGATCTCGCAGCTCTCCCACCCGCACATCTGCGCGCTCTACGACGTGGGGCGCGAGGGCGAGACCGAGTACCTCGTCATGGAGTACCTGGAGGGCGAGACGCTCTCGGACCGGCTGCTGAAAGGTCCGCTCTCGTTCGATCAGGTCCTCCGGTACGGGATCGAGATCGCCGATGCGCTCGACAAGGCGCATCGGCAGGGGATCGTTCACCGCGATTTGAAGCCGGGCAACGTGATGTTGACGAAGTCGGGGGTGAAGCTGCTCGACTTCGGTTTGGCGAAAGCAATCGCGCCGGGAGCAGGTTCCTCGGGAGCTGCACTGACGGCGCTGCCGACGCAGGCCGGATCGAACCTGACGCAGGAAGGCACGATCCTGGGGACCTTTCAGTACATGGCGCCCGAGCAGCTGGAAGGCAAGGAAGCCGACGCGCGGACCGACATCTTTGCGTTCGGGGCGGTCTTGTACGAGATGGCGACGGGGCAGAAGGCGTTCTCAGGCAAGAGCCAGGCATCGCTGATCTCCTCGATCATGGGAACGGAGCCGCCGGCGATCTCGAAGATCGTGCCGATGACGCCTCCGGCGTTCGACCGCGTCGTCAAGACCTGTCTCGCGAAGGACCCCGACGACCGCTGGCAGACCGCGCACGACGTGATGCTCGAGCTGCGCTGGGTGGCCGAGGGCGGATCGGCCGCCGGGCTGCCGGCGCCCGTCGTTGCGAAGAGGAAGAACCGAGAGCGGCTCGCTTGGATCACGGCGGCCGTTCTCGCGCTGGTCGCGGCGGCCGCAATCGTCGGCTATCTGCGTCGCGCGTCGAAACCGTTGGTCGCGGTCCGCGCATCGATTCTGCCGCCACCCGGCACGTTGTTCGATCCGATCGACGGCCCCGTGGCCGTTTCTCCCGACGGCCGGAAAGTCGCGTTCAACGCGAAAGACGCCGACGGAGTCGGTTGGCTATTCGTCCGGTCGCTCGATTCCGGTGAGGTCCAGAAGATCGAGGGCTCGCGGGACTCGTACGATCCGTTCTGGTCTCCGGACGCCCGTTTCGTCGGGTTTGGAGGCGTCGGCCTCCAGAAGTTCGAGGTCCCGGGAGGTCCTCCGCAGAAGATCGCGGAGATGGCCGACGGCCGCGGGTGCGCCTGGAACCGCGACAACGTCATCCTCTTCGAGAAGACCGGAGCGAGTCCCGTGTTCCGTGTCTCGGCATCCGGCGGCCCGATCGAGCAGGTCACGACGCTCGACAAGTCGCACGGTGAGGTGGGCCACTGGCGACCCCAGTTTCTCCCGGACGGGCGGCACTTTCTCTACCTCGCACGCGCCGAGCCGGCCCAGAACAGCGGGATCTACGTCGGGTCTCTCGGTTCGAATGAGGCGAGGCGCGTCGCCGACCTGGACGTCCCCGCCTACTTCGCGAAACCCGGATACCTTCTGTTCCTGCGTGACAACGTTCTCATGGCGCAGCCGTTCGATCCGAAAGCGCTCCGCACGAGCGGGGAGCCGGTCGTCGTCGGGCGCGACGTCCAGTACGTCGCGACGTGGGGTTCCGCGGCCTTCTCGGCGTCGGACAGCGGTGTGCTCGCCTACCAGGGCGCGAGCCACGCCGCGAAGCAGCTCGTCTGGCTCGATCGGTCCGGGCGGAGGCTCTCGACCCTCGGGCCTGACGCCGAATACGACAGCGACCCCCGGATCTCGCCGGACGGCTCCTCTGTCGCCGTCAAGCGTCTCGACCCGACGACGCGCAGCGCGGATCTCTGGATTTTCGACACATCCCGTGGCATCGGTTCCCGATTCACTTTCGATGCGGCGCGAGAGTCGGACCCCGTTTGGTCGCCCGACGGCAAGCGGATCTTCTTCGGCTCGAACAAGGCTGGGATTGGAGATCTCTATGAGAAGGACGTCGCGGGTACCGGATCGGAAACACTGCTGCTGAAATCGGATTTGTGGAAGGATCCGTTGGACATCAGTCCCGACGGACGCTGGCTCGTGTATCGGACCAGAGATCCGAAGACCGGCACCGACCTCGGGCTCCTGTCTCTGTCCGGAGATCGAAAGGCGACGCCGCTCCTGGCGACGCCCTTCGAGGAGGACGACGCGCGTTTCTCGCCGGATGGGCGGTGGCTCGCCTATCGCTCGAACGAGACCGGGAAAGAGGAGGTCTTCGTTCAGCCGTTCCCTGCGACCGGCCAGAAATTCCAGGTCTCGACGAATGGCGGCAGAAGCCCGCGGTGGACGAGCGGCGGCCGCGAGCTCGTGTACCTGGAGCTGCCCGACAAGAGGAAAATCGTCCAGATTCAGACTTCGCCTTCTTTTCAGTCTTCGGTACCGACAGACCTAATGTCGACGCCGCACCCGCAGGGCTCCGACGTCACGCGCGACGGCCGGCGTCTCCTGATCAACATGCCGGCGGCGGAAATCGCGCCGAACCCGATGACCCTCGTCCTGAACTGGACCGCGGGACTGAAAAAGTGACCGCGTTCAGCCCGTTCTGAGCGCCCGGATATCATTCCCCGCGCAAAACCTTACGGAGGCGGAGAGAACGCATGGACTTTCGCAGCTTGCTCGAAGAAGCCCTCGAGGCCTGGTCTTTTACGCGCGCCGGCGTCCTGGACGAGGCACGCAACCTCCCCGAAAAGGACTTCGGTTTCCGCGCGTCGGAGAAGAGCCGCTCGGTCATCGAGCTGCTCCAGCACATCATCGAGTCGGGCCTGCTGATGTCGGGCGAGCTCTCGCGCCCCGACGGCGACTTCCGGCGCAAGTCTTACGAAGGGTTGTTGATCGAGTACGCGCGGGGGATCTCGGGGATGCGGTCGAAGCGCCAGCTTCTCGCGGCGCTCCGGCAGACCCACACCGATGGCGAGAAGCGGATCCGCGCCGTCGGCGAGCTCCACATGCTCCAGCTCATCAACCGCTTCGACGGAAAGAAGGGCACCCGCCTCGCCTGGATGAACCACGGCATCTCCCATGAGGAGTACCACCGCGGTCAGCTCGCTGTGTATGCGCGGCTCGTCGGCCGCGTTCCCGCGCTGACGAAGCGGATCCACGGGTAGGGCAACCCGTTCAGTCGGAAGTCTTCAGGCTCTTTTCGACGGCGCGGCGGAACGACGGCGGATCGAGCGCCGGATAACGGTAAAGGTACGGCTCGATCGCTTCGAAGAGAGCGAGCGCGCGTCGGGGCTCGACGAAGCCTCTTCGGATCATCTCCCCGACGTCTTCGAGATCCTGCGCATGGCCCCGCTCGATCTTCGCGAGCGCCTGAGAATAGAAGTCATAGTGGAAGAAGGAGAGATTTCCTTCCTTCTCGATGAACCGGCTTCTCTCATGCCATCCCGGGATTTCCGGAATGAAGTCGGGCGGCGAGGCCAGCTCCACATTGATTTGAAGTTCCTCTTTCAAGTTCGGAATCGCACGAAGCAGGCGGTCCGACTCGGGGACGAACCGTAAATCGACGTCGATCGTCGTCGCGCGCCATCCGAGGAGAACCGCGCTCGCGCCGCCGGTGAAATAGACTGTCGTCTCGCGATCGGCGGCTTCCGACAGGCCCCGCATCAGTCTCCGGACCCGCGCCGCGTCCGCTACCTCGCGCATTCCGCCGCGCGCTCGAAGCTGACGAGTCTCGCGAGGAGCGCGTTGTAGCGGGAGTGGGCGGAGTCTGGATCGGTCCTCGCGAGCAGCTCGTATAGCCGGTGCTCCGGATGGGCAAAGGGAGCTGCCGAGATCGTCAATCCGATCCGGCGCAGGCGTGGGGCGCCGATCGAGACGAGGAAAGCAGCCGCCGACTCGATGCCGTTGGAGAGGTCATCGAGCCCCTGCCGGACGAGGTCGCCTCCAGGGTAGCCGTCGAACTCCATCCGGCCATGATAGTGGCCTCGACCCCCGGATATCATTTCCTCACCTCGATGCCTCTCTCCAACGGCACCCGCCTCGGTCCGTACGAGATCGTCGCGGCGATCGGCGCCGGCGGCATGGGCGAGGTCTACCGGGCGCGCGACACGCGGCTCGAGCGCACGGTCGCGGTGAAAGTTCTGCCGGCGCACCTGTCGACGTCTCCCGAGTCGCGCCAGCGGTTCGACCGCGAAGCGCGCACGATTTCCCAACTTTCTCACCCCCACATCTGCGCGCTCTACGACGTCGGCCACCAGGATGGAATCGACTACCTCGTCATGGAGTACCTGGAGGGGGAAACTCTCGCCGATCGGCTCGTCAAGGGACGTCTTCCGACCGAACAGGTCTTGCGTTACGCCATCGAGATCGCCGAGGCGCTCGACAAAGCGCACCACGACGGGATCGTCCACCGCGATCTGAAACCCGGCAACGTCATGCTGACGAAGTCGGGCGTGAAGCTCCTGGACTTCGGACTTGCCAAGGCGGTGTTCCCGCCATCGTCCGCGCCCGCGACGGCTCTGCCGACGATGACTCCGGCCCTGACTCAGGAAGGGACGATCCTCGGGACCTTCCAGTACATGGCTCCTGAGCAGCTCGAGGGCAAGGAGGCAGATGCCCGAACCGACATCTTTGCCTTTGGGGCGGTCCTGTACGAGATGGCAACGGGAAGCACTGCCTTCTCCGGCAGGAGCCAGGCGTCTTTGATCTCCTCGATCATGGGGTCGGAGCCGGCGCCGATTTCGTCGATATCGTCGATGGCACCGCCGGCGCTCGATCGGGTGGTGAAGACCTGTCTCGCCAAAGATCCCGACGACCGCTGGCAGACCGCGCACGACATCGCAGTGCAATTGCGGTGGATCCAGGAGGGTGGGTCGGCGGTCGGACTTCCCGCGCCGATGCCGGTGCGTCGCAAGAGCCGGGAGCGAATCGCGTGGCTCCTTGTCGCACTCTCGACCGCGACCGCAATCGCTGTTGCCGCCCTCTCTTTCCGACGCCAGCCGGTGGAGGCGCGCGTGACCCGGTTCGCGGTTTTGCCGCCGGAGAAAGCCGCCTTCACCCTGCCGGGCGAGTCGGCTTCCGCTCAGCCGGCGCTCTCCCCCGATGGACGTTTTCTCGCCTTCGTTGCAATCTCTCCCGGTGACCGGAAGCTTCTTTGGGTTCGGCCGCTCGACAGCGTGGAGTCGCGGTCCCTCGCCGGCTCGGAGGAAGCTTCTTATCCTTTCTGGTCTCCGGAAAGCCGGTTCATCGGTTTTTTCGCCCATGGAAAGCTGAAGAGGCTCGATCTCTCCGGCGGTCCGCCGCAAACGCTCTGCGATGCCTCGGCAGGCCGCGGAGCAGCCTGGAGTCCCAACGGGACCATCGTCTTCACGCCGACACAGGCAGAAGGTCTTTACGCAATTCGCGCCGGCGGCGGCGAAATCGCGCCGGTCACGACACTCGACTCCTCCCGACAGGAGAATTCCCACCGGTGGCCTTCTTTCCTGCCCGACGGGCGGCGGTTCCTCTACTGGATCCGCAGCCGGTCGCCGAACTCCGGGATCTATGTCGGATCGCTCGACTCCCGTCAGAGCAGCCTCGTCGTCAGCGCAGATGGGATGGGAGTCTTCGTCCCGCCGGATCAGCTCCTCTTCGAGCGCGACGGGTCGTTGCTCGCGCAGGCCTTCGACCCGCGGACTGCGAAAGTCCGGGGCGAGCCGGTGCGGGTCGCCGAATCGGTGGCGCACGGCGCGCCTCCCGGGTACGCCCCGTTCTCCGTCTCGGATCGAGGAGTGCTCGCGTACGTGCCCGGCGTCATTTCGCAGAGAGAGCTGGTCTGGCTCGACCGAGGCGGAAACGTTCTGGGGACGATCGGCGGGCCGGGCGGATACCTCAGCCCCTCGCTCTCTCCGGATGAAAAACGCATCGCGGTCGGGGTGCGAGATCCTCAGTCGGGAAACCTGGCGTGGAACAGCACGGATATCTGGCTGACGGACCTGGCGCGGAACCTGTCGTCGCGTTTCACGTTCAGTCAAGCGACGAGCAGCAGGCCCATCTGGTCACCCGACGGAAGCCGCATCGCCTTCGTCTCGAGCCGGGAGGGCTTCGGAGACATCTATGAGAAGTCTTCGAGCGGGGCGGGCCAAGAGCGGCTGATCTTCCGGTCGAATCAGGACAAGTTCCTGACCGACTGGTCGCTCGACGGACGGTTCCTCGTCTTCCACACTCCGGGCCCGAAGACGGGATGGGACATCTGGGTCGTTCCGATGACGGGCGAGCGCAAGTCCATGACGTTCGCGCAGTCGGAATTCTCCGAGGTGCAGGGCCAGCTCTCCCCGGACGGACGCTGGATGGTCTACGCCTCGGACGAATCCGGGCGGATGGAGGTGTACGTCCAGCCTTTTCCCGCCTCGGGTGGCAAGTGGCAGGTCTCGACCGGCGGAGGCTCTCAGCCCCGCTGGCGGCGCGACGGCAAGGAGCTCTTTTACGTATCGGCGGATAAGCGGCTGATGGCCGTGGAGGTGAAGGCCAATGCGACCTTCGAGGTCGGAGTTCCGAAAGCGCTCTTCGGCACCCGGTTTCTCCCGGCCGCTCCTCCGCACTTGATCAGTTACGCCGTCGCGTCCGGCGGCCAGCGGTTTCTCGTGACGAGGCTCGTCGAAGAGGAGCCGGCGATCCCGATCACCGTGGTCCTGAACTGGACCGCCGGACTGAAGAAATAGATGTCGCTGTCTACCGGGACCCGTCTCGGTCCCTACGAGATCCAGGCGCCGATCGGCGCCGGCGGCATGGGCGAGGTCTACCGGGCGCGCGACACCCGGCTCGAGCGCACGGTCGCGGTAAAGGTTCTGCCCGCTCATCTGTCTGCGAGCTCCGAGGTCCGCCAGCGTTTCGAGCGGGAGGCAAAGGCGATCTCGCAGCTCTCCCACCCGCACATCTGCGCGCTCTACGACGTGGGCAACCAGGACGGCGTCGAGTTCCTCGTGATGGAGTATCTCGAGGGCGAGACGCTCTCGGACCGGCTCGTGAGGGGGCCGCTCGCGTTCGACCAGGTCTTGCGTTACGGCCTCGAGATCGCCGGCGCTCTAGACAAGGCGCATCGGCAGGGGATCGTCCACCGCGACCTGAAGCCGGGCAACGTGATGCTGACGAAGTCGGGCGTGAAGCTCCTCGACTTCGGGCTCGCCAAGGCGGTGGCGCCGGCGACCGCGCGGTCGGGCGTCTCGTTGACGAGCCTTCCCACGCAACAGGCGCGCGCCGAGCTGACCGCGGAAGGAACGATCCTCGGCACCCTCCAGTACATGGCGCCCGAGCAGCTCGAGGGGCGAGAGGCCGACGCGCGGACCGACATCTTCGCTTTCGGCACGGTCCTCTACGAGATGGCAACTGGTCGCAAGGCGTTTTCGGGGAAGAGCCAGGCGTCTCTGATCTCCTCGATCATGGGAGCCGATCCTGTTCCGATTGGGACGGTCTCTCCGATGACGCCGCCGGCGTTCGACCGGGTCGTGCGCACGTGTCTGGCCAAGGAGGCCGACGACCGGTGGCAGACGGCGCGGGACGTCGCTCTCCAGCTTCAGGGAATCCAGCAGGATCGGTCCGCGGCGATTGCGCCGGTCGCGGCGCGCCGACCTCGTCTACCGGCGGCCGCCGTCGGTCTGGCCCTCGCCGTCGTCTCCCTGGTGATCGGCGTGCTCGTCGGACGCACCGTTCGCCCGCGGACATCCGGGTCGCCCATCCCGCTCGTGCGGTCCTCCGTGCTGCCGCCGCCCGGGACCCAGTTCCGTTTTTTCGACGCGAATACCGGTCTCGCGGTTTCTCCGGACGGCCGGCGGATCGCGTTCACCGCCCGGGACGCGGACGATCGCTCACTCCTGTGGGTTCGCGACCTCGACTCGCTCGAACCGTATCCGATCCCCGGCACCGAGGAGGCGAGCTTTCCATTCTGGTCACCCGACGGAAGACGCCTCGGGTTCTTTTCGTACGGAACCTTGAAGGTCGTCGAGGCGTCCCCGTCGGCGCCGCCTCCCACGAGCCTCGCGCCAGTCCTGGAAGCGCGAGGTGGGTCATGGGCGCCCGACGGGACGATCGTTTTCTCGCCGGGTGGCCTCTCGGGAGGGCCCCACGGACGGCCGCTCCTCAAGGTCTCCTCGTCCGGAGGAAAGGTCACTGAAGCCACTCTCGCGCGCGGAAGCGAAACGCATCGATGGCCCTCGTTCCTCCCGGATGGCCGCCACTTCCTCTACCAGGTACGCTTCGGCGCCCCGGGAAAGAACTCAGTTTTCGCGGGCTCGCTCGACTCGAAGGACCGGCGCGAAATCCTTGCCGTCGACACAGACGCCGTGTACGGATCGCCCGGATACCTGCTCTTCCGCCGAAACGACCGGCTCGTTGCGACCCCGTTCGATCCCGAGGGCCTGCAGATCCGGGGAGACGCCGTCGAGCTCGTGAAGGGGATCGAGTACTTCCCTCCGACGAGCAAGTCCATCTTCTCGGTCGGCGCCGATGTTCTCGCATATACATCGCGGTCCGACGCCCGGCTTTCGCGTCTGGCGTGGTTCGATCGCACCGGGCGTGAGTTGAGTCAGGTCGGGGCTCCCGGGATCTACATTGGTCCGAGGCTTTCGCCCGACGGCAGAAAGCTCGCCGTCAGCCTGATCGAGCAGCTCGCGGTTCCCCCGGACGTCTGGGTCTTCGACACGTCTCTCGGCACCAGTGTCCGTTCGACGGAAAGGGCCGGCCCCGACCTCGATCCGGTCTTCTCGCCCGATGGTACGCGGATCTTCTTCGCGGGCAGCCAGGGTGCGGGCACGTGGGGCATCTTCGAGACTTCGACGTCGGGAACCGCAGAGCCGAAAGCAGTGCTGGAGTCACCTCTATCGACAATGCCGACCGACATCTCCTCCGACGGCCGGTTCCTTCTGTATCGGGAGTTTTCTGCCGATACGCGGGGGGACATCAAAGTGCTTCCGCTCACGGGGGAGCGCCGCCCCTTCACGTTTCTGGCATCCCCGTTCGACGAAGACGCCGCCATGATCTCGCCCGACGGCCGCTGGGTCGCCTATGTCTCGGAAGAGACCGGTCGGAAGGAGGTCTACGTCGCCACGTTTCCGCAGCCGACCCGCCGCCACCGGATTTCGACGGAGGGGGGAACTCAACCGCGCTGGAGCCGGGATGGTCGAGAGCTCTTCTTCATCACGCGCAGCCGCACGATCATGGCGACGCCTTTCGAGAGTCGCAGCCCGGACGTCCCGGCCGGCCCTGCGCGACGGCTCTTCGACGTCATGATGCACCGGCAGTTCAGCTCGAACGTGCCCTACAGGTACGACGTCGCTCCGGACGGCCGCTTCCTGATCGTCGTTCGTTCCTCCGACGAGCTTCCTGCCCTGATTCTCGTGACGAACTGGCAGGCGGGGCTCGAGAAGAAATGACTCTCCTTCCCGGCAAGCGCCTCGGTCCGTACGAGATCGTCGCGGCGATCGGCGCCGGTGGAATGGGCGAGGTCTACCGGGCGCGCGACACGCGTCTCGAACGAACGGTCGCGGTCAAGGTGCTGCCGACACATCTTTCCGCCAGCGATGAAGTCCGCCAGCGCTTCGAGCGCGAGGCGAAAACGATCTCGTCGCTGTCGCATCCGCACATCTGCGCGCTCTACGACGTCGGCAACCAGGACGGTGTCGAGTTCCTCGTCATGGAGTACCTCGAAGGCGAGACCCTGTCGGAGCGCCTGGCGAAGGGGCCGCTCGCGTTCGATCAGTTACTGCGCTACGGCCTCGAGATCGCGGACGCGCTGGACAAGGCGCACCGGCAGGGGATCGTCCACCGGGATTTGAAACCCGGCAACGTGATGATCACAAAGTCGGGGGTGAAGCTTCTCGACTTCGGGCTCGCCAAGGCGGTTGCGCCAGCCGCGGCTCGATCCGGCGCATCGCTGACGGCGCTTCCGACGCAGACGGGAAAGGACCTCACGGCGGAGGGAACCATCCTCGGGACGTTCCAGTACATGGCGCCCGAACAGCTCGAGGGCAAGGAAGCCGACGCGCGCACCGACCTCTTTGCGTTCGGTGCGGTTCTTTACGAGATGGCGACGGGCCGCAAGGCGTTCTCGGGTCGGAGCCAGGCGTCGCTGATCTCGTCGATCATGGGCTCGGAGCCGCCGCCGGTCTCGACTGTGGCGCCGATGACGCCGCCGGCGTTCGATCGCGTGATACGGACCTGCTTGGCGAAGGACCCCGACGACCGCTGGCAGACCGCCCACGACATCGGTGTGCAACTTAGGTGGATCCAGGAGGGCGGGTCGGTCATCGGCCTTCCCGCTCCGGTCATCACGAGGCGGAAAGGGCGCGAGCGAATCGCCTGGGTTCTCGCGGCGCTCGCCACCGCGGGTTTGATCGCGCTCGCCGTGCGCGACTGGCGGCGATCGTCTGCCAGCGCGCCGGTCACGCGGTTTTCCGTTCTCGCGCCCGAAAAGACGATGTTCACCCCTCCCGGCGAGACCTCGTCGTCCCAGCTCGCACTCTCGCCCGACGGTCGGACTCTCGCGTTTGTCGCCCATGCGGGGGGTCGGCGGCCGATACTTTGGGTTCGTCCCCTCGACAGCCTGACGGCGGTTCCTCTTCCCGGCACTGAAGAGGCTCTACATCCGTTCTGGTCTCCCGATGGCCGGTCCCTCGCGTTTTTCACGCCGACCATCCTGAAGAGAGTGGAAGCTTCCGGCGGGGCTCCGCAGAGGCTCTGCGAGGCCGTGGCCGGGCGGGGCGGATCGTGGAGCCCGAAGGGAGTGATCGTCTTCGCGCAGAGCTCACCGACGCCGCTCTTTCGGGTGCCGGACACGGGCGGGGAACCCCAGCCGGCGACCCGGTTCGACGCCGTCCGCGGCGACGACCGTCACCGATACCCGTCCTTCCTCCCGGATGGAAGACGGTTTCTGTTCTGGTCGAGGAGCACGAAGCGGGAGAACACCGGGATCTATGTGGCGTCGCTCGACTCTCCGGAGGCGCGGCTCGTCGTCCGATCGGAAGCGATGGGTCAGTTCTCGCCGCCCGGCTACATCCTCACCGTGCTGCAGGGGATGCTCGTCGCCTATCCGTTCGACGAGAAATCCGCCCGGCTGCGGGGCAATCCGGTCCGGGTCGCCGAGAGTGTTCTCACAGGGAACCCTCCGGGATTTGCGCCGTTCTCAGTTTCGGGACCGAACGCCCTCGCCTACTCGTCTCCCGCCGCAAAGAGTCGACAACTGACCTGGTTCGACCGGTCGGGGCGGCGGTTGGGGACCGTGGGTGAGCCCGGTGACTTCAGCACTCCGCGGCTCTCGCGCGACGAAAAGAAGATCGCCGTCGCCATCCGCGAAGAGTCCAAGACGAGCACGGACATCTGGATTTCCGACTCGGTCCGCGGTACGTGGTCGCGGCTCACGTTCGATCCCTCCAACGAACGAGCGCCCCTCTGGTCGCCGGACTCGAGCCGGATCGCGTTCGCTTCCGCCGCCGGCGGGATACTCGACCTCTACGAGAAACCGGCGAGCGGAAGCGGCGAACCGCGGGTCGTCGTCCGCTCCAACACAGACAAGTTCCCGACGGACTGGACGCGCGACGGCCGCTTTCTCGTCTACCACACGTTCGGCGGGAGCAGCACCTGGGACATCTGGGTGGCGCCGACCGATGGCGGAAAGCCGTTTGCGTTGCTCGCATCGAAATTCACAGAGGCGCAGGGTCAGGTCTCGCCGGACGGGCGCTGGATCGCCTACGCCTCGGACGAGTCGGGCCGCTTCGAGATCTACGTCACACAGTTCCCGCAGAAGAGGGGACGCTGGCAGATCTCGACAGGCGGGGGGAGCCAGCCGTGTTGGAGAGGCGACGGACGGGAGCTCTTCTACCTCGGTCCAGAACAGGCCCTCATGAGCGTCGCGGTTCGCCCCGGCGACGCGTTCGAGGCCTCCGTCCCGGTCCCGCTCTTTACCGCGAATTTCCCGCCCGTCGTACCGGCCTACTGGGGCAACTACGCTGCGACGAACGACGGCCAGCGGTTCCTGATCAGCGAGTTGCTGCCCGAGGCGACGACCACGCCGATCAACGTCGTTCTGAACTGGACCGCCGG
>DASXSX010000085.1:0-9643 GCA_036505815.1 Thermoanaerobaculia bacterium | reverse complement strand
CGCGCGTCACCTCCGATGCGAACGACGACAGCTGATCGACCATCGTGTTGATGGTGTTCTTGAGCTCCAGAATCTCGCCCTTCACGTCGACGGTAATCTTCTTCGAAAGGTCGCCCGACGCGACGGCAGTGGTCACTTCGGCAATGTTACGCACTTGACCCGTCAGGTTCGCCGCCATCAGATTGACGTTGTCGGTAAGATCCTTCCAGGTGCCGGCCACGCCGCGCACCTGCGCCTGGCCGCCGAGCTTGCCTTCGGTACCCACCTCACGGGCGACGCGGGTCACCTCGGAGGCGAAGGACGACAGCTGATCGACCATCGTGTTGATGGTGTCCTTCAGCTCGAGGATCTCGCCCTTCACGTCGACCGTGATCTTCTTCGACAGGTCGCCGGTGGCGACCGCCTTGGTGACGTCGGCGATGTTGCGCACCTGCCCGGTCAGGTTGCCGGCCATCGAGTTGACGCTGTCGGTCAGGTCTTTCCACGTCCCGGCGACGCCGCGGACGTCCGCCTGGCCGCCGAGCTTGCCTTCGGTGCCTACCTCGCGCGCGACGCGGGTCACCTCGGCCGCGAAGGAGGACAGCTGATCGACCATCGTGTTGATGGTGTCCTTCAGCTCGAGGATCTCGCCCTTGACGTCGACCGTGATCTTCTTTGAGAGGTCGCCGGTCGCGACCGCCGTCGTGACCTCGGCGATGTTGCGCACCTGCGCGGTCAGGTTGCCCGCCATCAGGTTGACGTTGTCGGTCAGGTCCTTCCAGGTCCCCGAAACGCCTTCGACCTCGGCCTGACCGCCGAGCTTTCCCTCCGTCCCGACCTCGCGGGCGACGCGCGTGACTTCGGCGGCGAAAGAGGAGAGCTGGTCGACCATCGTGTTGACCGTGTTCTTGAGCTCCAGGATCTCGCCCTTGACGTCGACCGTGATCTTTCGCGAGAGGTCGCCGTTCGCGACGGCCTTGGTGACGTCGGCGATGTTTCTCACCTGAGAGGTCAGGTTGCTCGCCATGAAGTTGACGTTGTCGGTCAGGTCTTTCCAGGTTCCGGCGACGCCTTCGACCTTCGCCTGCCCGCCGAGCTTTCCTTCGGTGCCGACTTCGCGCGCGACGCGGGTGACCTCCGAAGCGAACGACCGGAGCTGGTCCACCATCGTATTGATCGTGTCCTTCAGCTCGAGGAACTCGCCCTTGACGTCGACCGTGATCTTCTTCGCCAGGTCGCCGTTGGCGACCGCCGTCGTGACCGCCGCGATGTTGCGGACCTGGGCGGTCAGGTTGCCCGCCATCAGGTTCACGTTCTCGGTCAGGTCTTTCCAAGTGCCGGCGACGCCTTTGACCTTCGCCTGACCGCCGAGCTTGCCCTCGGTACCGACCTCGCGCGCGACGCGTGTGACTTCCGACGCGAACGAAGAAAGCTGGTTGACCATCGTGTTGACCGTCTTCGCTGTGCGCAGAAACTCGCCCTCGAGCGCCCGGCCGTCGACTTCGAGCGCCATCGTCTGCGACAAGTCGCCCTTCGCGACGGCGCCGATGACGCGGGCCGTTTCGCTCGTGGGGTGGACGAGGTCGCCGATGAGCGCGTTGACGCAGTGGACGGAAGCGGCCCAGGAGCCACCGACATCCCCGATGTTCGCGCGCTCGGCGATCCGGCCTTCCTGGCCGACGACGCGCCGGAGCCTTTCCAACTCGCGGCTCATTCGCTGATTCCGGGCGACGACGTCGTTGAACGCGTCGGCGATCTTGCCGTCGAGCCCGATCCAGTCCTCCGGGAGCCGGACGTCGAAGGAGCCGCGCTTGAAATCCTGCAGCGCCGACAGAAGCTGTCGGCGATCGAGCGAGTCACCGTCGGCGTCCGGTCGCTTCAACTTCTTCAAGAGCTGCCGGCGAACCGTGCTCTCGTTGTTTCGGGCAGGCGCTCCGCCCGCGACCGAATTGGTCTTCATGCCATGTCCTTTCGAGTGCGGCAACGGAACCTCGAGAACTCGCCGCGATCGCGGCCGTGGGCTTCAGCGGGTCCGGGTGTCATCCGTATGAATTTGGGTCAATCGGCAGGGGCGATGCAAAAAATGCACCACCGGGAAATTTCAGGCGGGCTGCGTCTCGAGGAGGCGTCCGCCTCGGTAGAGCAGGTAGAGCGCCCCGATCTGGACGACGTGATAGAGGTCGTCGTGCGAAAACTGCCTGCCGGGAGAGAAGCCGAGAGCTTCGACGGCCGCCGCGGCGAAGGAGAGCAGGATCCCGGCCACGATCCAAGGGACGCTCGGCGCGCGCCGCCGCGTCCAGGCCAGGCTCTGGAGGACGAGGATCGCGACCATCGCCGCTGCCGAGTCGAGGATGACGCCGTAATAGTCGTCGTGCGAGGCGGCCCAGAGAAGAAAAATGCCGAGCTTCACGGCTGCGGCTCCCGCCACCGCGGCCGCCGTCCGGCGGCGGACCGATCCCAGGGCAGCTCCCGCCACCAGAAAGAAGCTCGCGCAACCCGTTGCCGCGAGCGTCGCCTTCCAGAGGAGGGCGCCGCCCGGCGCGGACAGGCGGGGAGAGAAGCCGTGCCACGTTCCGCCGAGAAACGCCGCGACGCCGAGCGCGAAAAACCCGGCGGCCCAGAAGTGGACCGGTAGCGCCGACGCCCCGCGCCGCCCCCGCGCGAGGAGGAATGCGCCGGCGACCGCTGCGAAGCCGAGCGCGTAGTCGGTCGCGAGCGTGACCGGTTGTGCGAGACCCAAAACCAAAACCCAGGGCCCGGTACTCAGAATCCGGGTCCGGGCGACTTCTACCGCAACGCTACTTCGACTTTTTCTCGATCTTCGGAGGCGGCGCCTTCTCCTGCATCTTCTGGGTCATCGCCTGCGCGAACTTCGCGTAGTCCTCGCTCGTCACCTCGAACGTCGTGAACATGTAGTTGCTGTTCGACCAGTCCCACTTCTGCCCCGCGTCGTTGTATGTCTGGCGCGTCGTGCGGCCCTGCATGTACTCCTTGCGGATCGGGTCGGCGCCCGTCGAGTTGACGATCTTCGACGGACCGCCGAGGCCTCCGTCGACGAGGTGCCCCGAGAAGCTTCCGTACTGGCCGAGCGTGACGATGTGCTCCGATCCGTCGACGCGCCGCGTGATCGGGATGTAACGGATCTTCGTCCGGTCGGGCGGCGCCATGGGAGGCGAGGTGGCCTTGGCGATTTCCTCGAGTGCTTTGCGCTGCTCGGGGTTCGCCTTCTCGTCGACGTAGACGTAGGCGAAGTTCCAGTTGCCGATCGAGCCCATCATCGTCGTCCCGTCGGGGTTCTGCCCGATGATGGCGACGGCGAGACCGTCGAGCGGCACATCGCCGTACTTGCCCTTGTCGATGAAGAGCGCGAAGCCGCCGCTGCAGTTCATCCTCGTCGGTTTCGAGTCGAACCAGCATGGGCAGGCCGCGTCACAGGAACAGGCCTCCTCGAGCTGGCCGGAAACCTTCCAGGGCGTCGGGGCCTTCGCGTCGCCGGCGCTCGCCGCGACGGCAGCTGCAAAGAGAACGAGAACCGAGAGGATGGAAGCGAGCCGTAAACGCATGGAAACCTCCTCGCTCGATGAGGCCGGATTCTAGCGCGCCCACGGTCTTCCGGTACGGCCCTTGCTCCACTCTCTCGGCGGAGGTCGCTCATGGAAAAAGAGAGGGGCAGGACAGGGACGGTCCACCGGCACGGAGGACGGGAACACGACAGCGAAGACACGAGCCGCCGCGGGATGAGCTCCGACGCCACCGCCGCCGACGAAGCGGAAACGATGGCCTCGACGGGCGACAGCGAGAACGCGTTCCAGGAGATCGCTGCCGGCACCGCGACCGGCTGGGGAATCGACCGGGGGGAGTCGGCGGGGACGGGAGGGCTCGCGGCGGGTGAGGACCTGGACGAAGTCGCGGAGGGGGACTACTGGCGGCAGAACTTCCGGCGCCGCCCGTATTACGAGCCGGGCACGCCCTACGAGCATTACGAGCCGGGATTTCGTTACGGCTGGCAGAGCGCGACCGGAGAACAGTTTGCCGGACGGGAGTTCGAGGACGCCGAGAGCGAGCTCGAACGCTCGTGGGACGCGCGGCACGGAGAAAACGCTCGGGAGTGGGAGGAGGCTCGCGAAACGGTGAAAGACGCGTGGGAGCGCGCGCGATCTCGCCGCTCCTAGCCTGTCATCCCGCGCGAAGCGATGGTGCGAGGCGGCGGGGACGCGTGGTACTGCGTCCGCGGTCACCGACCGTTCAAGCTCGAGCGCACGCGTCCGCGCGGGACGTTCTTCGCGGGTCTCCGGGATAGACTCGACTGCAAGACGCCGGCATCGGGACCCTGCCGGATCGAAAGGGAGGAGCCATGGTCTGGACGATCTTCGTGATCCTTCTCGTGCTCTGGCTACTCGGTTTTTTCGCTTTCCACGTGACGAGCGGGTTGATCCACCTCATTCTCGTGGTCGCCGTCATCGTGCTCATCCTGGGGCTCGTCCGCCGCGGACCGTAGCCCGACACACGGGCCACTCTGCCGGCGACCTCGAAGAGGTGCACCGACGGTCGAAGAGATTTCCGCGACCGATCTAAAGGTCGACTACGCCGCCGCGCAGGCGGGGTGGCCGCAGGCGCAGTGCGAAGCGTGACGTCCGGTCGTCTCCATCTCGGCACATTTCTCGCTGCAGAACCTCTTGCCGTCGCGCTCGATGGAAGCGTTCCGGCAAGGACATCCGTGATGCTGGCAATTCATGAGCTTCTCCTTTCCTCGTCAGAGAAAACGGAGCAATTCCGCTGCCGATCCGTAAGCGGCTGGCTACTCTGGACTTCGGGCTCCGGACTCTAAACTCAGCTCGTCCAGCCAGCCTCCCGTGAAGCCCGCCCGCGTGAGCCCTTCGACGAGCGGGCGGCAGTGCCGCATGAGCCTCCAGATCATTCCGGTCGCGAAGTTCTCGATCATGAGAATCACGGGGCCCTGGTCGAGGCCGTAGTACCCCTTCGCCACCCAGTCCCCTCGGCCGCGACCGTCCGCTCCGAACGTCGGATTCAGGCTGCATAGGAACCCGTAATGGGTCCTCATGTCTGGGTACTTTCGCAGGAAGCTCGCGAACGTCGGGAGCACGATATCCGGCGCGAACGGCAGCGAAGCGATGACGGCCCACGGGGAGAGCGTGCCGTCGTCCGGGCCGAAGGGCACACCGCGCGCGCGGTAATCGTCGAATCGTCGCAGGCGCCCGCGGATCCGGCGGACGGCCGGCCCGGGCCCGTCGCTCGCGGTGATTCCCCAGATCTCGCGCGAATATCCGCGGAAACGCCGGGGATTTCGGTCCGCGTAAAGCTGCTGAACGAACGTCGCGCGGCGGCTGTTCTCGAAGTAATCGATCCCCCTCTCCCTCATGAAGGCATCGCGGATTCCGCGGAAATCGATCCAGAGGTGAGAGATCTGGTGCATGAAGAGCGGACCGCCGAAGAGGTACTCGATGCCGTAGATCCTCTTCCACTCGTAGGAAGCGGTCCAGGCTGCATAGCTCTCCGCCGGCATCGGATGGCTCGGAGAGCCGAGGCCGAGAGCATAGAGGAGGATTGCCTCGTTGTACCCCCGCCATCGGTGTGGGAGGAATCCGCCCTCGGGAGTCCACCCGTGTCGCAGAACGAGGCCGCCGTCGAGCGCCCAGTCCCACTCCGCGGCCCGGTAGAGCGAATGCGCGAAGCGCCGGATCTCCGCTTCGTCGGCGAGCTCGCCGTCGAAATACTCTGCCGCCGTGAGCGCGCCGGCAAGCAGAATCGCCGTGTCCATGGTCGAGAGCTCGCAGCCGTGGGCGCGCCTTTCCGTTCTCATATCGAGGAAGTGGTAGAAGAAACCGCGATGACCGGCGGCATCCGGCTCCGGTCCCTGCGGGCAGTTGGCGAAAAACCGCAAGGTCGTCAGCGCGCGCCCGGCCGCTTCCTCGCGGGTGAGATATCCCCGCTCGGCCGCGACGGGATAGCACGCGAGCGCGAGCCCGACCGCTGCGATCGAAGAAGGCGAGCCGTATCGCGTGTTGTCGCGAACGAGGCCGTTGGCGGGATTCGCTTCGTGGACGAAGAAACCGAACGTGTGTCTCTGGAGCGTGGCGAGCTCGCCGGCGAGATCGGCGGCGCGGAAACCCGGCTTTCTCACTCGAGAGCGGCGACGGCGCTCTGGACCGCCTCGGCGAGGGTCGGATGGACGTGGATCGCGTCGCGGATCGCGGCGGACCGGCCCTTCGCGTTCATCACGTCTACGAAGAGATGGACGAGCTCCGCTCCTTCGGCGCAGAGAACGGCGGCTCCGAGAATGCGATCGGAGCGCGCATCGGTGACGACCTGGATGAAGCCCTCGGTCTCGCCGATCTCTCTCGCCTTGCCGTTCTTCCGCAGCTCGTAACGTCCGACCTTGACCTTCCGGCCGCCGTTCCTGGCTTCCGCCACGGTCATCCCGACGCGGCCCAGCTGCGGATCGGTGTAGATCGCGTACGGCACGATCCGTTCGGTCGTGCGCGAACGATCTCCGGCGAGCTGCGAGGCGAGGACCCGGTAGTCGTCCCAGGCAGTGTGCGTGAACATCGGACCGCCGCGGACGTCGCCCGCCGCCCAGACGCCGCGCACCTTCGTCGCGAGCCGGCTCGTCACTTCGAGCGTGCCGTCCTTCGCCGTCTTCAGCCCGATTCTCGCGAGGCCCAGGTCGTCGGTGTTCGGCCTCCGCCCCGTCGCGACGAAGACATGCGAGGCGAACAGGGCTTCCCGCGCCTTCTTCGTCTTCAAAGAGAGGAGGAGGCCCACGCGATCGCTCTGCACGCGGTCGATACTCGTCTCCAGCCGGAACGCGATCTCCTCGGACTCCAGGATCTGGCGAAGCGCTCGGGCGACGTCCTCGTCCTCGTGCGTCACGATCTGAGCCGCCGTGTCGATGACCGTGACCCGACTGCCCATGCGGCGGTAGAACTGCGCCATCTCGAGGCCGGTGTAGCCGCCTCCCAGGATCGCGAGATGTTCGGGAAGCTCCGGTCGGTCGATCCAGTTCTCGGCGGTCAGAAAATCGATCGCGTTCAGCCCCGGGATCCGCGGGACGCGACTCCTCGTGCCCGTGTCGATCACGACCTGCGACGCGAAAATACGTCGGTTCCCGACCCGCAGACGGAATCCGTTGCGTTCGCGCCCTTCGAAACGCGCGTGTCCTTCGAGGACGGTCAGGTTCCGCGGATTGGTGAGCGCCTCTCGAAGTCCTGCCCGGCTCTGAACGACGATGCCGCGCGCGCGATCGAGCACCGCGGCGAGGTCCGGCTCGACCTTCGGAATCCGAATGCCGAACTCGCGGCCGCGCCGCGCGAGGTGTGCGACCCGCGCGGAAGCGATGACCGACTTCGTCGGCGTGCACCCGAAGTTCACACACGATCCGCCGAGCTGCTTGCGCTCCGCGAGCGCGACCTGCCACCCTTTCTCCGCGAGCTCGATCGCGAGCGGCGGGCCTGCCTGGCCGGCGCCGATGATCAGAAGGTCGTAACGGTCGGAGAATTTCACGGCGAGCCCCTCTCTTCGCCGTCTATCCTCTCTCCGGAAGACGACTTCGGCGCGGCGTCACCGGCTCGATCCGGTAGACCCGGCCCGTCTTTGGGAAGACGTCTTCAGGACACGATCACCGGACGGAGGCGAACCGGCCGGCGCGTGACGGAAGCCGGGCTGACGGCGGAGCTCGCGCCGAGGAACCGGACGGTGCGCGCGATGACCTTCGGGTCCCGGAGGATCCGGTGATGGCCGAGGCCGCGGGTGCGGACGAGCTCCCCCCGGGGCCAGCTCGCGACGATCTCCAACCCGTCGCGAAGCGGCACCCGGACGTCGCCCCGGTCGTGGAAGACGAGAAGCGAGACTTCGCCTGCCGGGGGCCGCCCCGAGATGCGCAGATCCGTCCAGGCGATGTTGTAGCGCCGCTCGAGCCTCTTTTTCATGGAATCGCGCACGAACGGTGGGATGTGGAAGATCCGCGCGAAGCGACCGGAGTATTTTTCCAGCTCCGCCGCGGGAGCGAGCAGGACGACGCGCGACGCCGGCATCCCGGACTTGATCGCCAGAACGCAGGCGGTCGCCCCGAGCGAGTGTCCGATGACTGCGTGGAACGGGCCGGCCGCTTTCACGACCGCTCGGATCGCTTCCACCATCTCCGGGAGCGAAGACCGCCGCCCGGCAGCGGAGCCGTGGCCCGGCGCGTCGAACGCCACGACCGAGAAGCCGGCGTCCGTCAGCGGCTCGACGAACGGGGTCAATCGGCCGGCGTGACCGCCCCAGCCGTGAACCAGGAGGACCGCCGGACCCTCTCCCCAGGTCCACGTGGGAAGAGAGCCGGCGCGAAACGGCGTCTTCGAGAACCTGCCGGCGAAGAGAGCGCGTTCCTCGCGCTTCAGACGCGGAGAGCGGGGCGGGGTCCGGAAGAGAATCTCCGCGAGAAACGCGGAGAGCGAAGGGAAGAGCCGGCCCAGGCGCGGGAAGCCGCCCCGCACCGCGCGAAAGAGCGCACGCCGCAGGTGACGCCCGACTGGTCCTCGGCGGCGTCGCCCCATTCGCTAGATCGCCGCCGCGCGCCGATATCGATCGACCAGGTCGTCGGTGGGCTTTTCGGCCAGGAGCAGAGCGGACGTCCGAACCGTGCCGGCGCAGATCAGTTTCGGCGAAGCGAGAGCGACCGGGGCGCTCCGCTTCTTCCATCCGGCGCCGATTGCGAGCGCGACGAGCGTTCCGAGGACGACGCCGCCCGTGACGACCACGTCTCGCCGCATGACTAAGCGGCTCCGCGCCGCGATGCCGCCTTCTTGGGGCGCGCTCGGCCGCCGCCCGCCTGCCCCACGCTCTTGCGCAACGCCTCCATCAGGTCGACGACATTCTCCGCTTGCTTTCCCTTCCTCTCCTTCAGAGCGAACTTCCGCTTCGAGGAAAGGAGCTTTTCGAGCGCGCGACGGTACTCGTTCGGATGCTGCGTCGGGTCCCACTCCTCGGTGGACATCTGGTCGATTAGGAGCCGGGCCATCTTTACCTCGGCCGACTTCTTTTCGGAGGCGGGAATCGGGAGCTCGCCTGGATCGCGCAGCTCCTCGAACGGCCGCAGGACTTCGAGCGCGAGCGCCCTCTTCCCCGGAAGGAGCGCGGCGAGGAGCGGCCTGGTGCGGAGATAGAAGCGGGTGATCCCGACGCGGTTTGCGTCGGTCAGCGCATCGCGGAGGACGGCATACGCCTTTTCCCCACCCTTCTGCGGTGCGAGGTAATACGGCTTCTCGAAGGAGAGCGGGTTCAGGGAAGAGAACTCGACGAACTGCAGGACGTCGATCGTCCGGTCGCCTTCGCCGACCTCCTCCTGGACCTCTTCGATCTCCTCCTTTTCGACGACCGCGAACTTCTTTTTCGAGACCTCGTAGCCCTTCACGATCTCGTCGTTCGGGACCTCGATGTCCTCCTCGCTGCAGAACTTCTTGTACTTGATTGGAGCCATGTCCTTCCGGTGCAGGAGACGAAAGGAGACGTGTTCGGAAGCTTCGATCGCGGCGTAAAGCCCGACCGGGATCGAGATCAACCCGAAAGTGATGTGGCCATTCCAGATCGCGCGCATGACGACGCCTCCAGAATAGGGTTAAAGCAACGGACTTGCCAGCGGAAGAAGAGGTGAGAGATATATCTG
>DASXSX010000084.1:0-2133 GCA_036505815.1 Thermoanaerobaculia bacterium | reverse complement strand
GTTCGTCGCGCTCGCGGCGCTGACCGCGCTCTCCGGAGCGCCCGCTCCCGCGGCGCGCAAGGCGACCGCCGCTCCGGCGGCAAAGATGCCCCCCATCGTCGTCGAAGTCCTCTCCCCGCGCTCCCGGATGGAAGAGGACCTGAGGATCCTCTGCGACGAGATCGGCGGACGCACGACCGGCAGCCACGCGTACGAAGCGGCGCTCGAGTGGGGGAGGGAAGCCTTCCGCCGGGCGGCTGTGGACTCGGTCGAGCTCGAGTCCTACGAGGCACCGGCGAAGTGGGAAGGCGTGCGGGCGGTGGCTTCACTCGTCTCGCCCGTGACGTTTCCTCTGCGCGTGGTCTCTTTCGGCAACGCGCCCTCGACTTCGGGGGCGCTGACGGCCGCGCTGGTCGACGCCGGCGACGGGCACAAGGCGGATTTCGACAAGCTGGGCGGCAAAGCGCGCGGCGCGATCGCGCTCGTCCGCTCGAAGCCGATGCTCTCTTTCGACGACCTCTTCGCCGAGTATCTCGCCGGGCCCGAAATGCTGAAGGCGGCCGAGGGAAGCGGCGCCGCGGCAGTTCTCTTCATCTCGACGCGCCCGCGTGACCTCCTCTACCGGCACACGATCACTTTCGACGGCACGATCATCTCGCTGCCGATCGCGCAGGTCGCGCGGGAGGACGGGCTGCGGCTCGCCCGAATGCTCGAAAAAGGGCGCGATCTGAAGGTCTCGCTCGAGATCGAAAACCGGATCGGCGGCGCCTGGAGAGGAGAGAACGTGGTCGCGGATATTCGGGGGTCGGAGAAGCCGGACGAGATCGTGCTGCTCGGCGCGCATCTCGACTCGTGGGACCTCGGGACCGGCGCGCTCGACAACGGCGTCAACAGCGCGCTCGTCGTCGAGGTGGCGCGCGCGGTCGCCGCAGGATCCCGGCCAAAGCGGACGATTCGGTTCGTCCTCTTCACGGGGGAGGAGAACGGCCTCCTCGGCTCCCGAGGTTACGTCGCCGCCCATCGCGACGAGATGGATCGGTACGACGCCGTCCTGATCCACGACATCGGCGACGGCCGCATTCTCGGTTATTTCACCGACGGCCGCCCCGACATCCACTCCTCGCTCGGCAAGGCGCTGGCGCCCGTTGCCGGTTGGGGCGCGGCGGGAATGAACGACGAGGCGCTCCTAGGGACCGACAACTTCGACTTCCTCCTCGAAGGCGTTCCGAACCTGATCGCCAACCAGGAGACGGCGAAATACCTCCCCGACTACCACGCGGAGTCCGACACGCTCGACAAGGTCGACATGGGTCAGGCGCGCAAGAACGCTGCGATCGCCGCGGTGGCCGTCAGCGGGATCGCGAACGCGCCGGCCCGCTTTGGCAAGAGGCAGTCGCGCGCCGAGATCGAGCAGGTGCTCGAGAAGAGCGGGGTCGCAGATCAGATGAAGACGTACGGGCTGTGGGCCGACTGGGAGAGCGGGAAGCGGGGGAGAAAGTAGCTCCGCCGGAATGATCCGCCGCCTGCTCGTCGCCAACCGCGGCGAGATCGCCGTCCGCGTCCTCCGGACGGCGCGCGAGATGGGTATCGCAACGGTCGCCGTTTACGCGGAAGATGACGTGGCGGCGGTCCATGTCGCGCGAGCCGACCGCGCCGTCTCCCTCGGCGCCGGTCCCGTGTCCGAAACCTACCTGTCCATCCGGAAGATCCTCGCCGCCGCGCGGATCTCGGGCGCGGACGCAATCCATCCGGGATATGGCTTCCTCTCGGAGAACGCGGAGTTCGCGCGTACCGTCGAAGGGGCGGGCCTCGCCTGGGTCGGACCGCCGCCGGAGGCTGTGGAGGAGATGGGAGACAAGCTTCGTGCGCGCGCCCGCATGCGCGCCGCGGGCGTGCCGGTCGTGCCCGGATCGGACGACGCCGGCCGCGACGACGAAGCGCTTTTGCGCGCGGCGAAGAAGCTCGGGTTTCCCGTTTTCGTCAAGGCGGCCGCCGGCGGGGGCGGGAAAGGGATGTCGCGCGTCGGAATCGCGGCGGAGCTTCCGGCGGCGCTCGCGGAAGCCCGCCGGATCGCGGGAGCGGCGTTCGGAGACGACAGCGTTTACCTGGAGAAGCTGCTGCCCCGCGCCCGGCACGTCGAGTTCCAGGTCTTCG
>DASXSX010000083.1:0-31048 GCA_036505815.1 Thermoanaerobaculia bacterium | reverse complement strand
CGCGATCGATCGCACGAAGCCGTTCGAGCGGAACGTCCAGCCACTCGGCGTCGTCGTCCATTTTGTACGGGCGCGGGAAATCGACCCGCAGCACGAGATCGGGTTTCTGCGACGCGACCTGGTCGCGCAGACGGTACTCGTCGCCGGCGCCGACGTAGAGCGCCCGGAGCTTCATCTCGCGCGCGATCTTGAATTCGCGCAGCAGCGAGAGGACGTCCGACGCCTCGAAGACGACCGTCTCGGTTCCCCGCGCGGCGGGCAAGAGAGCGGCGTTCGCCGTCACGAATCGCGGCCGCGCCTGCCCCGACGGATGCTTCGAGTACGCCGCTTCGGCATCCTTCCACCAGCGGGCGTCGAGGAGGCTCTGCCGCACCAGCGCGACCGCGCCCATCTTGGAGATCGGGTATCCGGCCCGGCCCAAATTTGCGAAGTCGAACCGCTCCGGCTCGAGCGAGATGACCTGTCCGCTCTGCGCTTCCAGCACCCGTCCGGACAAGGGGCCGTCGGCGAGGCTCACGACGGCGGCGCGCCCGCGGAGGATCCCGACCTCCGGCACCGCCGCGACCACCGCGAAGCCCAAACGCCGGTACGCATCGGAGACGCGGTCGGCGACGACGAGCGAATCCACGACCCTCTCGTCCGCCCGAACCGAAGCGAGAGGGTGGTTGGCCGGCCCCTGCGGCCGTCGCGGTGCGCCCGGAGTCCTCTCTTCGGACGGCTCTTCCTCGTCGGAGGGGCCGCGGGGCTTCCGTCCGGCGAGCCGATCCGCCGGCACGTACGGGTCGACGAAAGCCGCGTGCACGACCTTGCCGTGCGCGTCGTACGTTCGCGCGTCGGCCGGGATCGCGACCTTGCCCTCTGCACCCACCGCTTCGACGACGCCCCCGCGCACGACGACGACGCCCGGATCGAACGTCCTGCCGGGCGCGGCGAGAACGCGGGCGCCGGTGATCGCGAAGGAGAAACGATCGCCGCTTCGAACGCCGCTCGCGGCGGCCACGACGAGTGAGAGGAGCACGGCGGCGCACCCGGCCGCGGCGGCGAGAGCGAGACGCCCGCGCGCGGGTTCTCGACGGCTCTGCATGAAAAGCGCGCGGATTCTATACTAGGCGTCGCATGTGAATCGGAAGGAGAAAACCATGAAGCTCGCAAAGTCCGTTTCCGTCACAGTCGCGCTCTTCTGTCTCGCCGCTCTCGTTCCCGCGCAGGAACGCCGTCCGCTCTCCCCCATCGGTGTTGCCGCGACGCAGGTCGGCGGCAAGTGGAGCGCGCCGGACAAGAACGGCGAGCGCACGTACACGGGCGGCAAATGGATCGAGATCACGTACAGCCGGCCGATGCTGCGGGGCCGCACGAACGTCTTTGGCGCGGGTGCGGATTACGGGAAGCAGGTCAATGCCGGCGCGCCCCTGTGGCGCGCGGGCGCCAACGTCACGACGACCTTGAAGACGGAGGTGCCGCTCGAGATCGGCGGCAAGAGACTCGAACCGGGCGAGTACTCCCTGTTCGTGGACCTGAAGGAGTCCGGTTGGACGCTCGTCATCTCGAAGCAGCCGCGCCAGGAGAAGTACGACGCGAACGAAAAGACGAAGACCTGGGGCGCCTACAACTACGACCCGAAGTTCGACGTCGTGCGCGTTCCGATGAAGATGGTGACGCCCGCATTCTCGGTCGACCAGTTCACGATCGCGTTCGTGGACATGACCGACGAGGGCGGCAAGATCGCGATGGTGTGGGAGAAGACCGGCGCCGTGGTGCCCTTCAAGGTGCTTTCGTAAAAGGGGTCAGGTCTCCACTTGCCACTTTGCAAGGCAAAGTGACAAGGACACCCGAACGATTCGAAGTGAGCGTCGATCAGTGAAGACCTGACCCCGGTGGCATTCGACTTTTCGCCGGAGAACCTGGACCGCGAGTTCCCGGTCCGCGGGAACCTCGTCTACTTCAACCACGCCGCGGTGGCGCCGTTGCCGCGGAGAGTCGCGGACGCGATCACGGCGCACACGGAGAACGTCCGCGACCGCGGAGCGGCGGACTGGCGCCGCTGGTATGAGGGGATTGACGCGACCCGCGAGAAGGCAGCCGGGCTGCTGGGCGCCCGAGCGTCGGAAATCGCGTTTCTGCCGTCCACTTCGTGGGCTCTGAACTTCGTCGCGCAGGCGTTCCCCTGGCAGCCCGGCGACAACGTCGTCGGCGACGACATGGAGTTTCCACCGAACGTCTACCCCTGGATGCTGCTCGAGAAGCGCGGGGTCGAGTACCGCCAGGCGCACAATCGGGAGGGGCGCGTGACGGTGGACGACATCGCATCGAAAGTCGACGCGCGCACGCGGGTCGTGGCGGTGTCCTGGGTGGCTTTTCACAACGGCTGGGTCTATCCGATCGAGGAGATCGGCGAGTTCTGCAGGGAAAAGGGGATCCTCTTCGTGGTCGACGCGATCCAGGGGCTGGGCGCGCTTCCCGTCGACGTTTCCGAAATTCCGATCGACGTCCTCGCCGCGGATTCGCATAAGTGGCTGTTGGGAACGGAAGCGTCCACGGTCTTCTACGTCGCCGAAGGAGCGCGCGAGCGCGTGCCGCCGATCGCCGCCGGCTGGTGGAACGTCCAGAGCGACCACACGTACCTGGATTACAAGCTCGACTTCTTCCTCGGCGGCCGGCGCTACGAGCCCGGGACGATTCCCACCGCCCAGATCATGGGCCTTCGAGCGGCGCTCGATCTTCTTGAAGAGATGGGTGCCGAAGAAATCGAGCGGCGAATTCTCGGGCTCGTGGAGGCGCTGCGGGAAGGGCTCGCGGCGCGCGGATGGAAAATCGCGTCGCCGGAACCGCTGCGTTCCGGGATTCTCGCCGCGGCCCCGCCCGACGGAGATTCGCGAAAGATGGTGAAGTCGCTCGAGGCGCGCGGCGTCATCGCCTCCCCGCGCGAAGGCGCGGTGCGGTTTTCACCGCACGCGTCCAACGACGCGATCGAAGTGGAAAGGATCCTGGAAGTAACAGAGGAAATCGGACAAGGCTGACGTGCGACCGCCGCGGAACTCCTGGAAGAGGCTTTCGACCGAGCGCGTCCATCCGAAGAGCGCCCGGCTCGACCGGGTGGGAATCGAGCGCATCGTCGCGTTGATGCAGGCGGAGGATCGGCGGGTTCTCGAGGCGCTGCGGAAGGCGCGACCCGCGATCGTCCGCGCTGCCGAGCTCTTCCGCGCGACCTATCTCTCGAGCCGCACCTGCTTCCTGTTCGGCGCCGGGACGAGCGGGAGGCTCGCGGTCCTGGAGGCCGCGGAGCTGCCGCCAACGTTCGGAACCGATCCCCGGCGCGTCGTCGCGGTCGTCGCCGGAGGCCGCTCGGCCGTTTTTCGCGCAAAGGAGGGGGCGGAGGATCAGTTCGACGACGGTGTGCAGGGAGCCGGGAAGGCGCGCACGGGAGATCTCGTGATCGGGGTCTCGGCGTCATCCGTGACGCCTTTCGTGCGCGGAGCACTGGAGGGGGCGCGCCGAAGCGGCGCTTCGACGGTCCTCGTCACCGCGAGCCGGTCGCGCGAGACGAGCCGAGTGGCGGACGTCGTCGTCCGCCTCGACGTCGGGCCGGAGGTCGTCGCCGGCTCGACGCGCCTGAAAGCCGGGACCGCGACGAAGCTGGCCCTGAACCAGATCACGACTTCCGCCCTCGCCTCCGCCGGCAAGGTTTTCGGTCCCTGGATGGTCGACCTCCGGGCCGGTTCCGCGAAGCTGCGCGACCGGGCGCTCCGGATCGTGGCGGCGGCGTGCGGAATCTCTGCGGAGAACGCGCGCCGCCTTCTCGCCCGGGCGCGCGGCGAATTGAGAACGGCGATCCTGATGGGGCGAACCGGCGAGCGCTACGCGCAAGCGCGCCGCCGACTCGATCGTGCCGGCGGAGATCTCCGACGGGCGCTCGGAGGAGGGGCAGAAGAGAGGAGGAGGAGTTGACCCAGGGCCGGCATCGTCGCGGACCGCTCCTCGCATTCCTGCATTCCCACTCGCTCAGCCTCGCGGCGCTCGGCATCCTCGCCAGTTGGACGGTTTCGGCTGATCGTCGGCTGGTACTCGAATTGCTAGCCTCTGTCGAAGGAGGCTCGATGTCCGTCGAAGAGCTTCGAAAGAACGAAATGATGTCCCACCTTCTCGGGGCGCTCGACAGAGGTGAGGACATCGGCCACTACGGTCGGCTCGTCTTCGCGATGATCGCTCGCCATTTCCTCCCGCGCGAAGAACTCGTCGCGTGGCTGCGCAAGAACCCGGAGTTCCCGGAGCAGGAGGCCCGAGCGCTCGTCCACCAGGTCGAAGAGAAGGACTACAGTCCGCCCACCCGCGAGCGCATTCTCGAATGGCAAGCCCACCAGATCTTTCCGATCTGCCCGAATCCAAAGGACCCGGACGCGGGCAATGTCTACAAGGACCTTCACTTCCCCGATAAGGTTTACGACCACATCACGGAGTACCACGAGAAGAAGACGGAAGCCGAGCCCTAGGAGAGGCCACGCGCCGCCTCGCGATCGAGGAAGACCTCCAGTCGCGGGTGAAGCGATAAGAACGACGCTGGGCACCGTGCCGTCACGGGCCCCTCGAGGGCGGCCGCGACCGCGCGGGCTTTGCGGCGACCGCTCGCGACGAGCAGGATCGTCCGCGAAGACAGGATCGTCTCGATTCCGACCGTGAGCGCTTCGCGGGGCACAGGGCGAACGCCGTCGGCGGCGAGGCCGCGTCGCGTCGAGGCAGACAGCCGCGCGAGCGACGTCCGGGGAGGAAGCCACCGGCCCGGCTCGAGGTACGCGACGTGGCCGTTCACCCCGATGCCGACGAACGCGACGTCCGCGGGTCCCTCGCGCGCGAGCTCGCGCTCGTAGCGGATGCACTCCCGCTCCGGATCGGGCGCGTCGCCGCGGAGGAACCGGATTCGACTCCACGGCAGCTCGACTCTCGAGAAGAGATGACGCTCCATGAAGGAGCGGAAGCTCCGCGGATCTTCGGGCGGCACCCGAAGCTCGTCCAGGTTGAACGTCGTCGCGCGCCGGAACGGTGCCTTCCCCGCCGCGTGGATCCGTGCGAGCTCGCGGTACACGGGGACCGCCGTCTCGCCGACCGGAAGAAGGAGGACGACTTCCCCGCGCTTCGAGAGCGCCTTCGCGAGCCGCTCCGCCACGGAACGCGCGAGCGCGGCGGGCGTCGGGAAGATTTCGATCTTCACAGATCGGCAAAGGTGATGAGCTGGATCTCCGCCTCCGCGAGCAACGTCTTCACCTCGGGATCGCAGAGCACCGCAAGCTCGCGTTCGCGCTCCCGCGCGTAGGTGCTTCCCGAAACGAGCTTCTCGTCCGCGCGGCCCGGATGACACATCAGCTCGCTCGTTCCATGAGAAAGCCCGCGCAGGATCGCACGCAGATTCTCCGCGCTCGCGCCCTCGCCGTAGAACCCGTCGAGAAAACGGTCGGGAGTCGTCACGCCCGCCGACTCGAGCTCGCCGCGCGCGTTCTCGCTGGAGGCGCGCACCGGCAGCCGACGCCGCCGAGCCGCTTCGGCGAAAACCGGCTGGACGGACGGATTGAGTGCGCTGTGATGGTGCGAGTCGAGGTGGGACGGAGAACGCCCGGCCATCTTTTCGAAGAGGAAGATCTGCGCTTCGAGCTCGCGCGAGATTTCTTCCGCGGCCATGTCCGGCGGAAGCGAGTCGGAGGAACGGGGGAAGCGGCCGTCGACGAGGAGCGACGGAATCCGGTCCGGCAGTGAGGCCGGCAGGCCGCCTCCGGTCAGGACGAAGTGCAGCCCGAGTGAGAGACGCAGGGCGCGCCGCGACGCTTCGGAGACCCCTTCTTCCGCCGCGGGCTCGAGGACCATCACCGTCGCAGAAGTCACGATGCCGAAGAGGTGTGCCTCGAGAACGCCCGCGTTCACGCCGTGCGTCCGTCCGAAGTCGTCTGCGTTGACGATGAGGCGCTTCACGACGCGGGCGCGCCGGCCGGCGGGGCGCCGAGCGCTTCGATGGCCAACTTCACCGCTCCCATTGCCGGCTCTTCGGTCAGCCGGCGGACCCGAGCGTGCGGCGTCTCGAGCCGGCTGGAGACGTCCGCCTCGAGACTCGGAACCGCGGCGAAGGTGCCTCCGGAGAGGACGACGTCGTACGGAGCTTCTTCGAGGCGTAGCCGGGCGCGAACGCTCGACGCGGCGCGCACGAGCTCGGCCGCGGCATCCGAGAGGACGGCCTTCGCCACGGCGTCGCCCGCGAGAGCCGCCTCCTCCACCCTTGCGGCGAACTTCGCGACGCGGGTCCGCGGAAACTCCCGGTCGTAGATCGCGTAGAGGATCTGCTCCGGGTCCGCGATCTCGAAGTGCTCCGAGAGGGCGCGATCGAGCCGGGTCGAGGGCCCGCGGCCGTCCACGGCGCGAAGCACCTCCCGGATCGCGCGCTCCCCGATCCAGAAGCCGGACCCCTCGTCCCCCAGGTGCCATCCCCAACCCCCGGAGCGCGCGATCTCGCCCGCGCGATTCCGGCCCCACGCGATCGAGCCGGTCCCGCAGACGAGGGCGAGGCCCACCCGAAGCTCCGACCCCGCCACGAACGCGATCCGCGCGTCGTTCGTCACGACGACGCGATTCTTGAAGCCGATGCGCCTCAGGATCGCCCGCAGGACGGCCTCGTCCGGCGGCCGGTCGGCGCCGGCGATTCCGAGCGCGACCGCTTCGGGCGTCGCGGGGGCGTCGGCGCACGCGTCCTCGGTCACGGCGTGCAGCACCTTCTCGACTTCGAGCTCGCCGTGGGTCCGGAGGTTTGCGCCCCCGCCGAGCGCGCTGCCGACGACGCGGGCGGTCTCGTCGGCGAGGAGCGCGCGGGTCTTGGTTCCTCCCGCGTCGATCCCGAGGACGTACCGCATCCCGAGAGAATTATGGGGGAACGCTTCCGTTCCGCCGGAGGCAAGCCGGTCTATTCCAACGACCGGGCGGCCGACCGGACGCCGTGCCGCGCCGCAATGAAAGCCGCCGCCGCACCGCCGCAAAGGAGTCCGGCGACGACGATTCCCGCGAGACGCAGCCACGCGGCCGGTGAATCGGGAGAGAACAGGCGCACCCATTCGGCGCGGAAGTCGAGGGGTAAGCCCGGATGGGCGCGCGCCGTCTTGAAGGCCGCGAGCAGAGCGGAGGTCGCGCCGGCGAGAAGCGTTCCGGCCGCCGCCCCGGCGAGGGTTTCGCCCGCGAGCGCCGCCTTCGTCACGGGCCGTCGAGCGACCGGCGCGACGTCCGCGATCTCCGGCTCCCGGCGACCGAAAGGCGAGAAGCGATGGAGGAGAACGAGTCCCGGCACCGAAGCGAGCGTCGAAAGCAGAAAGAAGGGGGTCCAGTTGAGCGCGTCCACTAGGAACCCGGCGGGCGGTCCGGCGAGCGTGCGTCCCAGGGCAAAGATGCTCGAGAAGAGCGCGTATTGAGTGGCGGAGAACTGCTTTTGCGTCAGGCGCAGGAGGAGAACGCCGAAAGCCCCGGTCGCCATCGCCTGGCAGGCGTTCTCGACGGCGATCGCGCCGTACATGGTGAGCCGGTGAGCGAGCGGTTGGCCCATCCCGAGCGGATGGGCGCCGCCGGCGCAGGGAGCGCCGGGAGTCAGCCGGTCCACGGCGACATACCCGAGGAAGCCGACGGCCTGGATGATGCCGAAGAGCCAGAGCGCGCGCCCGAGCCCGATCCGCTCGGTCATGAGCCCGCCGAAGAAAGTCCCGATGATGATCGCGACGAGACCGATCGTCGCGGTCGCGAGACCCACGTCCTCCGGCGAGTAGCACTTCTGAATCAGGAAGGGGCGGGTCAGCGCGGTCGCGAGGTTTTCGCCGAACTTGTATAGCAGCAGGAAGCCGATGATCTGGACGGCGCGCGAGCGGCGGAAAATGTCGAGAAGGGGATCGAAGACCGCGTCTCGCAGGGTCCGCGGAGGCGGGGCGGCAACCTCCGGTTCGGGAGACCAGACGACGATCGCCATGAGCGGGATGAAGAGGAACGCGAGCCCCCAGAACACCCAGGTCCATCCGACCCTCTCGCCGACCGTTATCGCCACTGCGCCGGCGATGAGAGTGGCGGCGCGGTACAGCGCAACTCGAGCGCCCACCGCGAGTCCCTGCTCCTCCCGCTCGAGCACCTCGACCGCGTAGCCGTCGATCGCGATGTCCTGGGAAGCCGACCAGAAGGCGATGAAGACCGCCAGCGCGGCGACCGGGACGACGCGCGGGTCAGCGGCCTGAGAAGCGAGGAGCGCAACACCGGCGAAGAGGAAGATCTCGCAGACGATCATCCAGGAGCGCTTGCGGCCGAGCACCGGCAACCGATAGCGATCCATGAGAGGAGCCCAGAGAAACTTGAAAGTCCAGGGCGCCTGGGCCAACGAGAAGAGCCCGACCGTCTTGATGTCGACGCCCCGGTAGGTCAGCCAGGCCGGCAGCGCGATCCAGATCAGGCCGAGCGGAAGACCGGAGGAAAACGACTGGAGGGTGACGGCGCCGATCCGGCGGGAGGAGAGCGCCGCGCGCAGACTCGCGATGGTGCCGGGGCGCGCGCGCTTTCCCGCGGGCGATTCCGTCATTTCGAGAAGTGTCGCATAGCGCTTCTTGACACGGGGCGATGCGTCTGGTCTCGTTTTGGCGAGGAGAACCCATGAAACGAGCTTTCGCGATCGCGCTCGCCGCCGGCTGCCTTGCTTCGTGTCTCTCGGCCGCCGAAGCGACGGCGCCATCGAACGCCGCACTCGCGGGGCTCGACGCGCTCTATCCGGATCTGCAGAGGCTGTACGTCGATCTGCACCAGAATCCGGAGCTCTCGTTCCACGAGGAGAAGACGGCGGCGAAGCTGGCCGATCGGCTCCGCGTGCTCGGCTTCGAGGTCACGACCGGAATCGCGGGCACCGGGGTCGTCGGTCTGCTGCGCAACGGAAAGGGACCCACGGTGATGATCCGCACCGATCTCGACGCCCTCCCCGTCGAGGAGAGAACCGGCCTTCCCTACGCGAGCAAGGCGACGACGAAGAACGACTCGGGAGCGACGGTCTCGGTCATGCACGCCTGCGGCCACGACGTCCACATGAGCTCGTGGATCGGGACGGCGACGCTCCTCTCGAAGACGAAGGACCGCTGGCACGGCACGCTGATGATGGTCGGGCAGCCTGCCGAGGAGATGGGCGGCGGCGCCCGCAAGATGCTCGCCGACGGCCTCTTCACGAAGTTTCCCAAGCCCGACTTCGCGATCGCCTTCCACGACAACGCGGACATGCTCGCGGGCCAGATCGCGGCGGTTCCGGGATATGCGCTTGCGAACGTCGACTCCGTGGACATCACGATCTACGGAAAGGGGGGGCACGGGGCGTATCCCCACATGACCGTTGACCCGATCGTCATCGCCGCGCGCACGGTCGTCGCTCTCCAGACGATCGTCGGGCGCGAGAACAACCCGCTCGACCCGGCGGTGGTCACGGTGGGATCGATCCACGGCGGTACGAAACACAACATCATTCCGGACGAGGTGAAGCTGCAGCTGACGGTGCGCTCCTACAAGGACGACGTGCGCAAGCACCTCCTCGAGGCCATCGCGCGGATCGCGAAGGGAGAGGCGGCGGCGGCGGGCGCGCCGAAGGAGCCGAAGATCGAGGTGATCGACGGAACTCCCGCGGTGTACAACGACCCGGCGCTGACGAAGCGGCTGGCGGAGATGCTGTCGCGCGCTCTCGGAGCTTCCCGGCTCGAAGAGCGTCAGCCGGTCATGGGCGGGGAGGATTTCTCCGAGTACGGTCGAGCGGGAGTTCCGGCGGCGATCCTCTGGGTCGGCGCGGTCGAGAAGAAGAAGTTCGACGCGGCGAAGGCGGCGGGAAAGACGCTCCCTTCGCTCCATTCCTCCGAGTTCGCGCCGGACCCCGAGCCGACCATAAAAGCCGGAGTGACGGCGATGACGCTCTCGGCGCTGGAGCTGCTCGGAAAGCCGTAACGGGTCGGCCGCCGAGGCACCGATCCTGCACCTCCCGGAGGTGTGGGGAACTTTTTGAGCACGCGTCTCTTCCGGGTCGGAGAGACGCAGGTCATGGTCTCGAGCCTCCTGATCGCGCTCGCGATCATTGCCGCGAGCCTGGTCCTCTCCAGGCTGACGCGCAACTTCGTCGCAGACCGGTTGCTCGGACGGACGCGGCTCGCGGTCGGCACCCGCTACGCCATCGGACGGGTACTCGGATACCTGATCCTGTTTCTCGGGATTCTCGTCGCGCTCCAGCAACTCGGCGTCAACGCGACGACGCTCGCGGTGTTCGGCGGCGCTCTCGGGATCGGTCTCGGTTTCGGGCTCCAGGACATCGTGAAGAACTTCGTCGCGGGCCTCGTCATACTCCTCGAGCGCCCCATCCAGGTCGGCGACTCGATCGAGCTCGGGGACGTCGTCGGCGACATCACGGAGATCCGGGGGCGGGCGACGATCATCCGAACGAACGACGACATCCACTTGATCGTGCCGAACTCGAAATTCATCAGCGACACGATCGTCAACCGCAGCTTCGGCCAGCGCCGTGTGCGATACCGCGTCCCTGTCGTGGTGGCGTCCGGCAGCGATCCGGCCGAAGTCGAGGCGGCGCTTCTCGAGGCCGCCGGCCGCTCGGAAAACGTCCTGCCGGACCCTCCCCCGAGCGTGTGGTTTCGCGAGTTCGGAGAGTCGGGGCTGAAGTTCGACCTGCTCTGCTGGACGTCCAAGCTCCTTCACAGCGCCGGGTCGTTCCGGAGCGAGCTCAATCACCTCGTTTACCAGGCGCTTGAGACCCACGGCATCGCCCTTCCGTCTCCACAGCTCGATGTCCGGGTCCGGAGCGGCACAGAAGGGACTCCGTAGCGCGACCGCGCGAGATCCCCGGTCGGTTGCTCCAGAGGGAGGCTGCGCGGCCGCGAGGAGAATTTGGTCAGTTATCCCGGCTTCGCACCGGGGCGCGGGAAAGCGCGCCGGGACGCGCGGGAGGAACGGGGCGGGTAATCTCGCCCGAGGAGGAAGAGGTCCCGCGCAAGAGTCCAGGTACGAGCGAAGATCGCAAGCAGCTGGACGAGGGCGGGATCTGAAGGCCGCGCCCAGAAGCGGAGCTGCCACGTTCTCCCCGAATACGCCTGCCATCCCGAGCGAAGAGGGATCCCTCGGAGCTTCGCTCCTCGGGGTGACAAAAGATAAGGACGCGGATTGCGCGTCTCTTCCGTTCGGTTACGATTCGCCTTGAGATGGCAGCCCCCAAACCGATCCGCCGGCCGCAGGCGGTCCCGCCCGCGTTGCGTCCGCGTCCCGGAGAGCATTTCGAAGAGGCGTCGATCCTCTACGGCATTCCGCACTGGGGAAAGCGCTTCTTCCACGTCTCCGAGGATGGGAACCTGCTCGTCCGGCCGACCCGGGAAGCGGACCGCGGGGTCGCCCTGAAGCAGATCGTCGACGAGGTCGGTCTGCGCGGCATCAGCCCGCCGATCATCATTCGTTTCCCGCAGATTCTCGCTTCGGCGGTCGCCGACTTGAACAACGCCTTCGCGCGCGCGATCGAAGAGTTCGAGTACGGCAACGTCTACCGCGGGGTCTTCCCGATCAAGGTCAACCAGAAGAGGGTCGTCGTCGAACAGATCATCGAGGCCGGCCGTCCGTATGGATACGGCCTGGAAGCGGGGTCCAAACCGGAGCTTCTCGCGGCAATCGGCGCCGACCTCTCTCCTGAGTCGCTCATTGTGTGCAACGGCTACAAGGACGACGCGCTAGTTGGTATGGCCTTGAACGGCATCCGGATGCGCAAGAAGGTCGTGCTGGTGCTGGAGAAGGTCTCCGAGCTCGACCGCATCCTGGCGGTCGCCCGGCAGCGTCGCGTGAAGCCGCTCCTCGGCATGCGGGTGAAACTCTACGCGCGCGGCTCCGGGAAGTGGGCGAAGTCCGGCGGCGAGGCGGCGAAGTTCGGCCTGACGACTCCGGAGATGCTCGAGACCGTCAAGATCCTGAAGCGGCGGCGCATGCTCGACTCGATGGCGATGCTCCACTTCCACATCGGCTCCCAGATCACCGACATCCGCAAGATCAAGGACGCGATTCGCGAAGCCGGCCGCGTGTATTCGAAGCTGCGGGCGCTCGGCGTCCCCGTCCAGTATCTGAACCTGGGCGGCGGCCTGGGGGTCGACTACGACGGGTCGAAGACGGCATTCGACTCCTCGATGAACTACTCCGTCCAGGAGTACGCCAACGACGTCGTCTACACGATCAAGTCGATCTGCGAGGAAGAAGACGTTCCGCCGCCGACCCTGGTGACCGAATCGGGTCGCGCGGTGACGGCGTTCCATTCGGTGCTCGTCACGAACGTGCTCGACGTCGCGGACCGCATCGAGCAGGGCCGGAAGATCCGGGTGTCCGCGAAGGACCCCAACGTGGTCCAGGAGCTCGCGGGAATCCTGAAAGAGGTCAACGCCAAGAACCTTCGCGAGAGCTACCACGATGCCCTCCAGTACAAGGAGGAGCTGTTCACGCTCTTCAACCTCGGACATCTGTCGCTCGAGGACCGGTCGAAGGGGGAGATCCTTTTCTGGCAGATCTGCGAACGGATCCACCGTGACCTGAAGACGTTGAAGGAGATCCCGGAAGAGTTCGAGGACATGGAGACGATGCTCGCGGACAAGTACGTCGTCAACTTCTCGGTCTTTCAGTCGCTGCCCGATTCCTGGGCGATCGACCAGCTCTTTCCGATCCTGCCGATCCACCGTCTGAACGAAAAGCCGACGGAGTTCGCAACGCTCGCGGACATCACGTGCGACTCCGACGGCAAGATCGAGCGCTTTATCGACCTGCGGGACATCGACGAGACGCTGCCGCTCCACCCCTTCCGCCACGATCGCCCGTACTACCTCGGCTTCTGCCTCATGGGGGCGTACCAGGACGTGCTGGGCGACCTCCACAACCTCTTCGGCGAAGCGCACGAGGTTCTGGTCCGCGTAGACGAGGAAGGCCGTTCCGAGATCGAGGACGTCCTGCCGGGCGAGACCTGCGAGCGCGTTCTCGAGTACATGAACTACGACCGCACGCACATCCTCGATTCGATCCACGAACAGCTCGTGCGGGCGTCGGGCTCCGGAATGAAGAAAGGCGAAGTCCAGGCGATCTATCGCGAGTTCGAGGGCGTTTTCCCACGGTATACCTATCTCGAGAGATAGGTGAGCAGGTCCCCCTCTCTTCCGGGGAGAGGGGTCGGGGGTGAGGGATGCTTCCCATCGGCGACGACAACTCGGACCGGACTCTGACCCCGGTCGTCAACTACCTGCTGATCCTGGTGAACGTTCTCGTGTTCGTCCTCTTTCAGGGCCTCGGCTCGAACGAACGATTCACCTACGCATTCTCGACGGTGCCGAAGGAGATCGTCACGGGCCGCGACGTCGCCGAGCCGGTGACGATCAAAGATCCGGTGAGCGGCGACGTGGCCGGGACGGTCCAGCTCGAGCCGACGCCGATTCCGGTCTACCTGACGCTCATCACCTCGATGTTCATGCACGGCGGAATCGCGCACATCTTCGGAAACATGCTGTACCTGTGGATCTTCGGAGACAACGTCGAGAACACGCTCGGTCACGTGAGATATCTGATCTTCTATCTCGTTTGCGGAGTGATCGCCGGGCTCTCCCACGTCTTCTCGACCGTGGCTTTCGGAGGGAATCCCTACCTGCCTTCACTCGGAGCGTCCGGCGCGATCTCCGGAGTGCTCGCGGGATACATCGTGCTGTTTCCCAGACGCCGCGTCCGCGTGATCATTTTCCGGACCATCCAGGAGGTCACCGCGATCTGGGCGATCGGGATCTGGTTCGCCTTCCAGCTCATCTCCGGAATCGGAATCCTCGGCGGCGGCTCGCAGGCGGGCGGCGTCGCATATGCCGCGCACATCGGAGGCTTCATCGCCGGCCTGATCCTGATCAAGCTCTTCGCCGCAGGGAGGCCGACCTACCGCTTCGCGTGACGCGCCGCAACTTCTCTTCGGGGACGCCGTGGGAGCCGGTCGCCGGCTACTCGCGCGCGGTGCGGGTCGGCAACGTGATCTGGGTGTCGGGCACCACCGCGACCGACGCCTCCGGATCGATCGTGGCCGGAGACGCAACCGCCCAGGCGCGCCAGGCGCTGACGAATATCCGCTCGGCGCTCGAACAGGCCGGCGCTTCTCTGTCGGACGTCGTCCGGACGCGCATGTACGTCACGGACGTCGCCGACTGGGAGAAGGTCGCACGCGTGCACGCGGAGTTCTTCGGCGAGGTTCGCCCGGCGACGACGCTCGTCGAGGTCTCCGCGCTCGTTTCACCCGAGATGCTGGTCGAGATCGAGGCGGAGGCGGTGGTCGAGCGGTAACGCCCGGTCAGATCCCGACGACGGGAAAGCCGTAGGCGCGGGATGCCAGGCCCAGAGCGGAGTCATGGGTGGCCATCGTCAACACCGCTTCGGACTGCTCCCGCCAGAAGAGCGCCGACGCCAGGTGAATCGCGTCGAGCGTCCCCAGAGTCGTCGAGAGAGGCTCGGAAGCGCGGGCCAGAATCGGGCGATCGAGTTCGACCAGCGACATCCCGGAGATGAGGCGATAGAGAGCTTCGCGAAGGCTGGAGACCTGCCCGTCGGTGAGACCTTTCCGGATCCTCAATCGGTCGATTGCTCGCAGACATTCCACTTCCAGAATCGCGCTCGCCACTCCCGTCCGAATCGAATTCCACTCTTGAAGAACTCCAGGTTCTCGGAGGACGATGCGAAGAAGAACCGAGGAATCGAGATAAGCGATCACCGGTCGTTTTGTCTCTCCTCGAGGAGAAGCTCGACGATATCGGTCTCGATCCCGAGCGGTGGAGGCAGTGGGACACTTCCCAACCGACCGGCGCCGGGAAGGGGTCTTCGAACCCGGATCTCTCCGTCTTTCCGGAACGGCACGATCCGCGCGATCGGCTCGTCGCGATCGAGAACGGTGATCGAATCGCCTCGTCGGACCGCTCGCAAATATTCGGAAAGCTTGGCCTTCAATTCGGCGATCCGCACTTCCTTCATGACCAGATTATAACCAGAAGTGGTCATAGTGATTACCTACCGACCTCTGCCATCTGGTTGTCGCCGAGACGTCAATAGAGGAGGTGTTTCGCGCGCCGGCGCCGGAACTCTTCCAGTCCCTTTTGCCAAGAGCGCACGATCGAATCGGCGGCCTCCCCTTTCTCGAGCCGTTCGAACGTGTCCCGGTTCGCCAGCAGGTCCAGGAACTTCTCCCGCTTCCAGTCGGCGGGATACAGGTCGCGCAACGCGACCGCGATCTCGATCCCGAGCGTCACAGGCGCGAGCGCGTCGCGGTCCGTCACCGTGAAGCGCACGCCGCCGCAACGCTGTCCCGAAAAGGTCGATGCAGCCGGCGTGAAATGGATCGGCGTGAAAGCGACACCGGGGATCTTCCGCGCGGAGAGCGTCGCCGCGAGACGACCGCCGTCGAGCCATGGCGCACCGATCACTTCGAAAGGCGTGTCGGTGCCCCGCCCGACCGACAGATTCGTCGTCTCGAGAAGACCGATCCCGGGGTACAGCATCGCTTCGGTCGGCGACCGCATGTTCGGCGACGGATTGACCCACTCGAGCCCGGTTTCGTCGTACCAGAGGTCCCGCGACCAGCCGCGCATCTTCACGACCTCGACCTTCGCGCCGCTCTTCTGCTCATCGTTGTAGAGGAGCGCGAGTTCGCCCGGAGTCATCCCGTACCGCACCGGGATCGTATGCGGGACGGTGAACGAAATCCTGTCCGCGTCCGCGAGCGGACCCTCGACCACGCTGCCGCCGATCGGATCCGGACGGTCGAGGACGACGAGCGGGATCTTCGCGCGCGCGAGCTCGGGCTGCAGGTACGCCGAGGTCGTGATGTAGGTGTAGAACCGCGTCCCGACGTCCTGGATGTCGAGCACGAGGGCATCGAGCCCGGCGAGCTCTCCCGGCAGCGGGCGGCGGCGCTCGCCATAGAGTGAGTGGATCGCGAGGCCGGTCGTCGGATCGATCTGGTCGGGCACTTTCGAGTCGAAGTCCGAGAGGACCCCGTGCTCCGGCGAAAAGAGAGCGACGAGCTTCACGCCGGCCTTCTTCGCTTCCTCGGAGACCAGGACTTCGATCGTCGACCGCCCGATGCGCGCGCTGCCGGTCGCATTGGTGACGAGCCCGACCCGTTTCCCGGCGATCGGCCGAAAGCCGTCCGCGACGAGGACGTCCACGCCCGTGAGGACTTCCCGACGGATCGGCACCCGGGCGGAAAGCCGCCGCGCGGCGCGGCGCGCGTCCGTCTCGATCGCAGCCGCGGCGATCGTCGAAACGATGCCGCGGAGCCTTCCGACGTCCCCCCTGCCGTCGGGATGGAGCCGGCTCGAGAGGAAGACGACGTAGGTTCCGCTCGACGGATCGAGCCACAGCGACGTCCCCGTGACCCCCGTGTGCCCGAACGAGCCGGGTGGAAAGAGGTCACCGCGGTTCCTCGAGTACGCGGTCGAGACGTCCCACCCGAGCGCGCGGAGGCTGTCGTCACCGAAGAAGCGCGGCCGCGTCATCGCGTCCACGGCGAGCGAAGAGAGGATCCGCGCCTTTCCGAGCCGGCCGCCGTACAAGATCATCCGGCAAAACCGGGAGAGATCGTCCGCCGTCGAGAAGACTCCCGCGTGGCCCGCGACGCCACCCACGGCGTAGGCGCGCGGATCGTGGACCTCCCCGCGCAGCCACCGGTCGTCGCGGCGTTCGGTCGGGGCGATGCGCGAGATCGGAGGGCGCGAGATGCCCGTCAGTGCGATCCTCTCTCCAAGAAATCGCAACGTGACGAGCGGCCGGAAGTGTGTGTCCCTCATGCCGAGCGGCTGGAAAATGTTCTTCTCCGCGAACTCGTCGAGAGGCATCCCGGAGACCTTTGCCACGAGCTCGCCCAGAACTTCGTATCCGACGTCGGAATATTGGAAACGGGCGCCGGGCGGGGACTCAAGCGGCAGCCGGAACTTCCGGGAAAAGATCTCCTCCCGAGTCCCGGTGTAGAGGTCGAGGGGGTCGTCAGCCGCGAGGCCCGCGCGGTGCGTCAGGAGCTGCTCGACGGTGACCTTGTCCCGATCGCCGCCGCCCGCGCCGAACTCCGGCAGGTATTTCACGACCGGATCGAGAAGCGCAACCTCGCCCCGCTCGACCAGGATCATCACCGAAGTCCCGGTGGCGACCGGCTTCGTCAGCGAAGCCAGGTCGAAGACAGTGTCGAGCGTCATCGGCTCGCGGACCGGAACGACCGCCCGGCTCCCGTACGCCTTCCGGAAGAGGACCCGGTCGCCGCGGCCCACGAGGACCACGGCTCCGGGGAGCTCGCCGCGGCCGATCGCCTCCTCGACGGCGCCGTCGATCCGCGCGAGACGCCCCCCGTCTCCGGCCGCCGGCGGCCGCGCGAGCGCCGCCGCGAGAAGGAGCGCGATCACGTCTTCTCGCGGTCGAGGCCGGCGAAGAGGAGGCCCCCGGAGACGACGAGCGCCGCGCCGAAGAAGATCGCGCGCGAATGCTGCCCGAAAATGATCGCGCCCGCCGCGAACATGATCGAGTACACGAACACCGTCCCGAGCCCCCAGAACGCGAGGTTGCGCGGGATCTCTCCGCGCCGGGCGGCAACCCCCTCCGCGCCGGCGATCCGCTTCCAGCCGGGCCCCGCCGGCCGGACCTTTTCATAGAACGCGACGAGCTTCTCGCGCGGCTCGGGTTTCGTCGCGAAGGTCGTGACGAGCCAAACCACGGTCGTGACGGCGGTCGTCGTCACAAGGGTCATCGCAAAACCCCTCGGCGTCGCCGGATCGAACGCGGCGTAGTGTGATCCGAGAGAGCGCAGTGAGACGGACGTCACGAGTGCGCACGCCATCGCGGCGACCTCCGACCACGCGTTGATGCGCCACCAGTACCAGCGCAGGATGTAGACGAGGCCCGTCCCGGCGCCCAGAGTCAGGAGCAGCTCCCAGACCTTGCTGATCTGGTTCATGAAAACGGTCGCGACGAGCGAAAGGACGACGGTGAGTGCGGTCGCGACCCGCGAAGCGAAGACGTAGCTCCGCTCCGAAGCGCCTTTCTTGACGAACCGGCGGTAGAGGTCGTTGATCAGATAGCTCGAGCCCCAGTTCATCTGAGTCGCCTGCGTGGACATGTAGGCGGCTGCGAACGACGCGAGCATGAATCCGCGCAGCCCCGGAGGCAGGTAGTCGACCATCATACGGACGTAGTTCAAGCCGGGATCTTCGGCGCCCGCCGCATTTCGGACCGAGCCGCCGAAGAGCGCGAGCGAGCACAGGGCCGTCAGGACCCACGGCCAGCTTCGGATCGCGTAGTGCGCCACGTTGAAGTAGAGCACGGCCGCGCGCGCGTTCCCCTCGTCCTTGCACGCGAGCATGTTCTGAGCGACATACCCGCCGCCGCCCGGCTCCGCACCGGGATACCAGGACGCCCACCACGACACCCCGAGCAGCGTCGCGAAAGTGATCGCCGGAAGGACCCAGATCCCGTCTACCCCCGGCGGCCAGATCGCGAGGATCGCCTCCGCCGACCCGAAGCGCGCCCCTTCCGGCGCGAACGCGGGATGAGCGATTCCGACGCGCGCTTTCATCGCTTCGATTCCGCCGACCGCCGCGACCGAGACGAACGCGAGCACGATCGCGCCGCCCATCTCGAAGAGGTACTGCAGCCCGTTCGCCGACGCGACGCCCCAGTAGCCGGCGATAACGGTGTAGACCGCGGTCAGCAGGAGGCAGATGACGAGCGCGGTCCACTTCGAGACGCCGAGCATCCCTCCGAGGACCTTCGCCATCCCGAGGTTCACCCAGCCCATGATGATGATGTTCACCAGAAGACCGAGGTAGGCCGCCCGGAAGCCGCGCAGGAACGCCGCCGGCCGTCCCGAGTAGCGCAGCTCCGCGAGCTCGACGTCCGTGACGACGGCAGCCCGCCGCCACAGCTTCGCGAAGAAGAAGACGGTCAGCATTCCGGACGCGAGCATCGACCACCAGAGCCAGTTGCCCGCGACGCCGTTCTTCGCGACCATTTCGGTGACGGCGAGCGGCGTGTCGGCGGAGAACGTCGTCGCGACCATTGCGGTGCCGGCGACCCACCACGGCATCGACCGCGCCGAGAGGAAGTAGTCGAGCATCGAGCGGCGGGCCCGGCGCGCGAAGTAGAGGCCGACGACGAGCGTCATCGCGAAATAGCCGGCCAGGACGAGGAGGTCGACCGTGCCAAGCGTCACGGCCGCGCGCTCCGCTTCTGGATGCCGCTCCCGCGTTCGGCAACTCCCGGGATCGTGACGGGCAGCCGGCCCGTGACGTCGGTTTCCCCGAAGAGCGCCCGCGCGGCGGCGACCTGCATCACCGTCTGGTCGCCGTAAGCCGCCAGATACGTCGAGACGGACGGGATACCCGCCGCGAGGTACGGGTTTCCGAACGAGACGCCGACGAGAGGCTTGCCGGCGGAGGCCACACGCTGGATGGCGTCGCGCGCCGCTTCCGGCAGGACGAGCTTTCCGGTCCCCGTGCGGACGCGCACGAAGAGAGAGACGATCACCGCGTCGGCGCCCGCGGCCGCTTCGAGGAGAGGCTCGACCTCTTCGAGTCGCGACCGCGGATCGAGGACGAAGGTCTCGGGCTCGCGTCCGAGCCGCACCTCGAGCTCGCGCGCGAAGTCCCGTCCGGGCGGGTTCGCGGCGGCAATGTCGTTGACGATCAGGTGCACGAGCCGAAGCGGGGGCAAGAGCGGCAGCGCTCCCGGCGCCTCGCAGACGAGCGTCAGCGAGCGGCGTGCGATCTCCTCGGCGAGCGCGCGGTGACCGGGGCTGTCGACCACGCGAAAGGGCGCCTCGGGGTCGGGCCGCGGCGCGGGAAAGCGCCGCTTGACGTCGAGAATGCGGGCGACGGAGACGTCGAGGCGCTTTTCGGGAATGCGGCCGGTCTCGACGGCGCGGCGCACGGCCGCGATCGCGGCATCGGTGTCGGGCGACTTGGGGACCTGGTCCGCGCCGGCGAGGATCGCGCGGACCGCCGCTTCGCCCGGATCGAAGTGGTCCACGATCCCGCCCATGTCGACGGCGTCGGTGACGACCAGACCGGCGAAGCCGAGGTCCTTTCTCAGAAGACCGTCCACCATCGCCGGCGACATCGAAGCGGGCAGCGTGGCGTCGCGGGCGCCTTCGGTGGGGTCGCGCGTGTACGGGTTCTCGCCCGGTGAAACCACGCGCTGCGGAGCGGGAGTCGGATCGATCGCGGGAAGCGAGAGATGGCCGGTCATGACCGCTCCGACTCCCGCGGCGATCGCCGCCCGAAACGGAACGAGCTCCACGCTTTCCAACCGCGCGCGGTTGGCGAGGAGGACTGGCAGAGAGCGATGCGAGTCCGTGTGCGTGTCGCCGTGCCCCGGAAAGTGCTTGGCGGTCGCGAGAACGCCTCCCGACTGCACTCCGCGGATGAACGCCGCCACGAACCGGGCGACCGTCTCCGGGTCCTCGCCGAAGCTCCGCACGTTGATGACGGGGTTGGCCGGATCGACGTTGACGTCCGCCACCGGAGCGTAGATCTGGTTGAGGCCGATCGCGCGCGCCTCCTCGGCGACGATTCTCCCCTGCCGCTCCGCGAGCGAGGGATCTCCGGTCGCCGCGACCGCCATCGGCCAGGGCCAGTAGGTCGTCTCTTGGAACCGCATCCCGACGCCGGCCTCGAGGTCCGCAGCGACGAGGAGTGGGACCCGCGCGATCTCCTGGAGCTTCCTCGTCAGCCGGGCGGTCTCCGAGACTTCTCCCGCGAGAAACCAGACGATCCCGCCGACCCGGTTGTCCTTGACCTGGTGCACGAGCGCCTGATACTCCGGCGATTCGTCGTTCAGAAACCGGCCGGTCGCGGCGTATACGAAGAGCTGTCCGATCTTCTCGTCGCGGGTGAGACTGGCGGGACCGCGCAATGCCACGGTCGCGCAGCCGGCAGCCAGCAGAATCGAGAGGAAGAGAACGCGCTCCTTCACGAGGCCCGCTCCGCCACGGAAGGTCGAATCGATCCCAGAAGAGCGCCGACCGCAAGGGTGGTCACGCTTCCGACGAGCGTGTACCAGGGCCAGGCGACCGGCGTGAGCCTCCAGACTGCGAGGACCGCGAGCAGGCCCGCCGCCATCCCGGCGAATGCCGCAGGCGTTCCGGCGCGGCGCGAGAACGCGCCCAGGAGAAAAACGCCGAGCACGGGCCCGTTCAGGATCGAGGCGACCGAGAGCGCCGCGTCGAGCGCGGACCGCGTCATGTGCCGGATCGTGAGCGCGACCGCGATCTGCGCGACCCCCGCGGTGAGCGTCAGCCAGCGGGACACGACGAGATAGTGCCGATCGTCACGGCGCGGATTGACCGGCCGGTAGAGGTCGGTCACCGCGGTCGCCGCGATCGAGTTCAGAGACGACGACATGGCGGCGGCGAAGATCGCCGCGACCACGAGCCCAGAGATCCCGGAGGGCAGGTGCCGGGTGATGAAGTCGGGGAAGACCCGGTCTCCGGCGAGCGCCCATCCGTGCTCGAAGGGGCGGTAGAACGCGAAGAGCAGCAGCCCGATCAGAAGAAACCCGGTGAACTGTGCGAGCACGACGATTCCCGAAGTCAGGAGGGCGGCTTTCGCGCGGCCGGGGCGATCGGTGCAGAGGTAGCGCTGGACGAGATACTGGTCGGTGCCGTGCGTGCTCATCGTCAGGAAGCAGCCGCCGATCAGGCCCGACCAGAAGGTGAAGGGCCGGGTCACGTCCCATTCGAAGTGGAACACCCGGAACTTGCCGTGCGCTTCGCCCAGCGCCTGGGCCGCGTCCCAGCCCCCCGGAATCTTCGCGAGCAGGACCACCGCAGCCGCGATCGCGCCGGCGACGTAGATCCCGAGCTGTACGACCTCGATCCAGATAACCGCCTCCATCCCGCCGAAGAACGTGAAGAGAATCATCACGACCCCGATGATCAGGATGGACGCGATTACCGCTGCGTCCACGCCGGCGGCGCCGGAGAAAGCGGCGTATACCGCTGCCAGCACGAACGCGGTCAGGAGGAGCCGAACGCCGTCGGCGATCGTGCGCATCGTCACGAAGAGGGCCGCGGCGAGCGCCTTGACCGCGCCGCCGAACCGGGTCTGGAGGAGCTGGTAGACGGTCAGGAGCTCGCGGCGGAAGTAGGACGGGATGAGCAGGACCGAGATGACGACGCGGCCGAGCAGATAGCCGAACACGAGCTGGAGGAACCCGAAGTCCCCCCCCTTGCTATAGATCAGGCCCGGCACCGAGATGAACGTTATCGTCGAGGTCTCGGTGGCGACGATCGAGGCGGAGATCGCCCACCAGGGGATGTGCCGGCCGCCGAGAAAGTACTGCGCTGTCGTCTTCTGCCGCCGGGCAAAGAACGCGCCGGCGGCGACGACTCCCGCCAGGTAGCCGAAGACGATCGCGATGTCGAGGAAGCGCAAACCGCGGGAAGTCTAATGGGGGGCCTTCTCCTCACAGAACACGCGACATCGCATCTTGGTCACCGCCGGTTCGATTTCTCGTCGATCTCCGTTCAAAAAAATGTACGGGGACGGAAGCCGACCGGCGCTGCACAGGAGATTGTGCAAAGGCTAGCAACGCGCGAAGAACTTCAAGTAGATTCCGCCGGATACTCGGGTCGTGTCAGAAATCTTTTCCAGTTGGAAGGAGGGTTCCATGCGACGAACTCAGCTCGCGCGCGGCGTCCGAGCGCTCTCGGTCCTCGTCGCGCTTCTCGCTTTCGGCATCGCGGCGACCGCGTACGCCCAGACCGACGTGACCACCAGCCGCATCTCTGGCACCGTCCGGGACGCGGACGGTGAAGGACTGCCCGGCACCACCGTGGAGGCGAAGAATCAGGGAACGGGTCTCGCCCAGACAGCCGTCACGCGCAGAGACGGGTTCTACCAGGTCATCAACCTTCCGTCCGGCGTCTACACGCTGACGGCGAACCTGCCGGGCTTCAAGGCGGCGACCCGTGCGGACATCCGGCTCGACATCGGGACGGCCCCGACGGTCGATTTCCGATTGCAGCTCTCGACGGTCCAGGAGACGGTAACGGTCACGTCTTCCGTCCCGGCCGTCGAGGTGACGAACACGGCGGCGTCCACGACCATCCAGACGGAACAGCTCAAGTCGCTGCCGATCAACGGCCGGAACTTCCAGGATCTCGTCCTCCTGACTCCGGAGACGCGCCGCGACCCCGAAAGCCGCGGCACGGTCCTCGTCTCGGGCCAGCGCGGGATCAACACGAACACGACCGTCGACGGAATGGATTACGACAACGGATTCTTCGGCGGCACGTTCGGCTCCGCGGAAGGCCGGGCGCCGCTCTCGATCTCGCAGGAGTCGGTAAAGGAATTCACCGTGATCCGCAACGGTGGATCGGTCGAGTTCGGGCCTTCGGGCGGCGGCGTCATCAACGTCATCACGAAGAGCGGGACGAACGACCTGCATGGATCCGGCTTCTACTACTGGCAGCCGCACAGCACGGTCGCGAGGCTGTCGAACGGCCTGGAGGCGCCGGACCAGAAGAAGAAGCAGTACGGCGGATCCGTCGGCGGGCCGATTCTCCGCGACCACCTTTTCTTCTTCGGGTCGTACGACCAGCAGAAGCAGGACACCGGAATCCCGGTAGATTCGGTCCTGCTCGATCCGAGCATCGCGGCGACCTATCCGACCCTGGCCTCCGACCCGACCTACACGCAGACGCAGGACGGGCGGGTCCTCTTCGGCCGGATCGACTACCAGATTACGAGCTCCCAGCGAGTCATGGGGCGCGTGAATTACGCCCAGTACGAGGGGGATCACGGGACCTCGAGCGTTCAGACTCAGACCAGCAATCACAACGGCATCGAAGGCATGCAGTCGCACGCCTATGTCGGTTCCTGGAGCAGCCAGTGGGGCTCGAGCTTCCTGAACGACTTGAACGGGCAGTACGTGGTCGAGCAGACGCCGCGGTTGCCCGCGGGCGTCGACCAGCCGGAAATCCGGTACGGGAGCTTCAGCCTCGGAAGCACAAGCTTCCTGCCGATCTTTTCAACGGCGGAACGCACCTCCGTCGGGGACATCGGCACCTACCTCTTCAAGAACCACGTCGTCAAAGCCGGCGCCGAGTACAACAAGACCTCGATCAGCCAGATCTTCAAGGGCAACTGGCGCGGCGTCTACGTGTTCGCCGGAAACCAGCTTGCGAACTTCCTGGCCGGGAAATGGACCCAGTACTTCCAGTTCGGCGGCCTGGGCGGACGCAGCGCGGACCAGGCGGGCACCGCCGCCTTCGCGCAGAAGGAGCTCGCGTTCTTCGTCCAGGATCAGTGGTTCGTCACTCCGAAGCTGACCGTGACGGCCGGGGTCCGCTACGAGCGCCTCGACAATCCCGACAACCCCATCCTGAACTCGAACCACGTCAACGCGGATGGCTCTTTCGCGCTCGATGGAAAGATTCCGGACCAGAACAACAAGTGGTCGCCGCGAGCCGGATTTACCTACGCGCCGGACTCCAAGACGGCCATCCGTCTGTCGCTCGGCCGGTTCTGGGCGCGCACGCCCGGGATCCTCTTCGCGCAGCTCATCACCTCGAACGGGTTGACCGGCACGCAGTACACGATCAATGCCGGTGGGACCACGGCGAATCCCACGGCGCCCACCGATCCGCTTTCGCCCGGCTGGGGAGCCAACTTCGACCCGAACGCCGTCGCGGTGATCCCGTTCCAGTCGATTCCAACCCCCACCCGGCTCGGCGTCTTCACGACCACGCCGAACTACAAGGACCCTGTGACGAACCGCATCACCTTAGGCATCGACCGCGAGGTGCTCGCGAACACGGTCGTCGGAATCGAGGGGACGTACGCGGAGGCGAAGAACCTCGAGCGATTGAACGATCCGAACCTCGTCTATGACGGCTCCGTGTCCGCGGTCAACGGCCAGCCGCGCTACTCGACGACGCGTCCAAATCCCTTCTACGCCCGCATCTCGACGTACACGACCGATGCGCGGTCCAAGTACGAGGCCGTTTCGCTCAACTTCCAGCGCCGTTTCACCAGCAACCTCGTGTTCTTCATGGCCGCGACCTGGTCCGAGGACAAGGACAACGACTCCAACGAGCGCAACTTCGCCGGCGCGCAAGCGGAGGACCTCCACAACCTCGACGGCAGCTACAGCTGGGCGAACCGCGACCAGCGGTGGAAGTTCGCGGCGAACGCGAACTGGAACACCCCGTGGTTCGGCATCGGGCTTTCGGGAACGTACCGCTACACGAGCGGCTCGCCTTTTACGGCAGTAACGGGGGGCGACGAGAACCGCGACGGGTTCTTCAACGACCGTCCCACGATCGACGGCGTCCACTTCTCCCGCAACCAGTTCCGGCAACCGAAGTTCTCCCAATTCGATTTCCGTCTCGCGAAGACGTTCAACGTCGGACCGGTCGGCCTGACCGCCATCGCGGAATGCTTCAACTGCACGAACAACAAGAACTCATTCGTCAGGAACTTCACGTGGGGGACCGGACAGACTCCCTCCTCCACCTTCGGGATCGCCAACGGGGTCTCGACGCTTCCGCGAACGCTCCAGTTCGCTGGGCGGGTCGACTTCTAGCGCGGGACACGGGACATGACGGGCGGGGCAAGACCTCGCCCGTTTCTTACGACGCGGCAAGTCAGCGGTTGGACTAGGCCGGCACCGTCGCCGCTTCGGTGATGATCACCCGGCGCGCCGTTGCGTCGAGCTCGGCCTCGACCCCGATCGGGATGATCGCCTTCTCCTTGGTGTGGCCGAAGACGAGACCGGCGAGCACCGGCTTGGCGAGCGATCCGAGCTGCTCCTCGAGCACTTCGGACAAGGAAAGCGTGAGCTCGAAGCTCGATCGCCCGGGCCCGCAGTCGGTGCACGTGCCGAAGACGATCCCCGCCGCCTGCTGAAGCTTTCCGGCGAGGCGGAGCTGTACCAGCATCCGGTCGATCCGATACGGCGCCTCTCCCGTGTCCTCCAAGAAAACGATCCGGTCTTTCGTCTCGATCTCGTAGGGGGTCCCCATCGTGGCGGACACGAGCGTCAGGTTTCCTCCGACGATTCTCCCGCGCGCCACGCCGCGCGCCACCGTCCGCAGGGGAAATTCGACGTTCAACGGGTCCTGCTCTGCGGGATTCGTCACCTCGCCGATCGGCTCCGGCACGAAGAGCGCTTTCTTCAAGAGATCGAGCGTGCGCGGCGGCAAAGAGCCGACCATGTTGGGACCGTGGAAGGTCACGAGGCCCGCTTTCTTGCCGATGGCGAGGTGAAGCCCCGTGATGTCCGAGTAGCCCAGGAGGATTTTCGGATTCCGGCGGATCAGGTCGTAGTCGAGCCGGTCGAGCAGCCGCGGCGTTCCATAACCCCCCTGCAGCGCGAAGATCGCCGCAACACTCCGGTCGGCGAACATCGAGTGCAGGTCGTCGAGACGCTCGTCGTCCGTCCCCGAGAGAAAGCCGCGCCGGCCTCGGACGTACTTGCCGAACTTCGGCTTCAAGCCGAGCGCCCCGACTCGCGCCGAGGCGTCGTCGAGCTGCCAGAGGTCGAAAGTGTACGAAGCGGGGGCCACGAGGCCGATGGTGTCGCCGGGTTTCAGGGCGCGGGGTTTGAGCATCGGAGGGATCGCCGAGGGGGCCTCGACCTTCCCCGGTTTCTTTTTCGCGAACGCGCTTCGCGCGGCGATGACCGTGCCGGCGCCGCCGACGGACACGAGCCGAAGAAACGACCGCCTCGATTTCACGACTTTCAGAAAACGATCAATAGCCTAACAGCTTGATTCAAAAGGGCCCCCGTTCTACCTCTCTGTCCGCCGTTCGCGAAGCGAACGCCCCGGACCAGTTAGGATTTCCGTCCATGCGAAAGTCCATTTCGGTCTTCGCCGTGATTCTGACGTCCGCGCTTCTCGCCGCTCTCCCGCAGCGCTCGACGCCACCGAGGACCGATGCCGCCCGAATCCGCTCCGGTCCCATGCTCGGCTACGCCGACCTCACGGAGGCGTCGGTTTGGATCCAGACGACCGCGCCCACGGAGGTCCGGCTGCGCTACTGGCCGGAGGGCAAGCGCGCAGAGACGCGGACGACGCCGCCGCTCTCGGCGGGCGAGCAGACCGACGACACCGCGCATTTCGTGGTGCCGGGACTTGAGCCGGGCAGCCGCTACTCCTACGAGATCCTCGTCGGAGGCACGCCCGCCGCCTTTCCGGCGGGAGGGACGACCGGAACTCTGACGACACAACCGTTCTGGCAGTGGCGCCGCAACCCGCCCGACTTCACAGTCGCGTTCGGCTCCTGCTACTACGCGAACGAGCCAAAAGTCGACCGGCCCGGAAAGCCCTACGGCTCTGATCCCGGTATCTTTCGCGCGATCGCCGGGATGAAGCCGGACGTGATGATCTGGCTCGGCGACAACATCTACTACCGCGAGGTCGACTTCGGCAGCGTCGCCGCGATGAAGCGGCGCAACGCGATCGGCCGCGAAGAACCGGCGCTGCAGACCCTGCTGGGGACCACGCACCACTACGCGGTCTGGGACGACCACGACTTCGGGCCGAACGACTCCACCTGGATCTTCCGCTACTGGAAGGAGTCCTTCGACATCTTCAAGACGTACTGGGCGAACCCGACATACGGCGCGCGCGGCGTGGACGGCGTTTTCGGACAGTTCGGATGGGGCGACGTTGACTTCTTTCTGCTCGACGACCGGATGTATCGAACGCCCGAGCGAGTTGCCGAGAGTCCCGACAAGACGATGCTCGGCCGCGACCAACTCCGCTGGCTCGAGCACTCGCTCTCCTACAGCGCCGCACCGTTCAAGATCGTCGTCAACGGAAGCCAGATGCTGAACTCGAACAGCCACGGCGAATCGTTCGCGCACTACGCGACCGAGCAGAAGGAGCTCCTCGACTGGATCGTGAAGAACCGGATCCGGGGAGTTCTGTTTCTATCCGGAGACCGGCACGCCGCGGAACTGCTCCGCGTGACACCGCCGGGCTCCTACCCGCTGTACGACTTCACGTCTTCCCCGTTCACCGCCGGTCTTTCGGTCGAGCCGGCGGAGGCGAACAACCCACTCCGCGTCCCCGGGACTTCCCTCGTCAACGACATGCACAATTTCGGAATGCTGCGGTTCCGGGGCGCGTGCAACGAACGTACCCTCGACATGCAGCTCTACGACGAGACCGGGAAAGCGCGCTGGACGTATACGGTGCGCGGGAGCGACCTCGCGCCGCCGCCGCGCGAAGGCGGCCCGCGAGAGAGCTATCGCGGCCACCCGGCCTGCGCGAGCCTCTAAATCTAGAAGACGAGCCCGACCGAAACGGGAACGAGCTTGAAGCGGATAGGGTCCGCGGCGTTCGCTTCGCGAACGGCGGACAGAGATTTCAAACGGGAGCTTCCTGCCAGGCGGATTCAGCGCGGCGTCAGAAGACGAGTCCGACTGAGATCGGGACGAATTTGAATCGATCCCTCTGAGTGCTGACGCTGTGGTATCGCGCCTCGACGATCAGGTCGATCTTTCGCAGGCTGATCGAAACCCCCGCTCCCGCGTTCCAGCCGGTCTCGTTCGACTTGCCGCGGAAGACGCTCGGACCCGAAGCCTCCGAGAAATCGAGGCGGTAGGCGCCGACCCCGGCGAGGAAATAGGGCTTCAGAAGAATCGCCCGGAAGCCGACGACCACGTTCGCGGTGCCCGCGAGAACCTCGGCGTTGCCCGAGGTCGCGGTCCCGGCGTCGAGCTTGTGATACGAGCCGTCGACGCGCAGGCCCACCGGAATGACGGGCGGATTCCAGACGAGGAGCGCGCCGCCGTTCCAGCCGTTGTCGAAGGAATCCTTCGTGTCCCCCTGCGGGTAGGAGATCCCTCCTTCGACCCCGAAGTGGAGACCGCTCGTTCCCTGGGCGCGCGCGCGAGGCGCAGCGAAAAGGAAGAAGAGGAGTAGGAGGAGTGCAACCCGGAAGCGCTTCATGGCTGCGCCGCCGCGACCGCCGCCAGGGCCTTCTTCCGCGCCGCCTCGAACTCGTCGCCGCGGTTCCACTCCGGCATCCGGTCCGCGTTCGCCACTTTCAGCCCGAGCCAGAAGTCGAGGCGAATGTCCTCGACCGCGCCCGAAAGGTCCCAGTCGCTACGCAGCTCGTCGGAAGGCTGGTGATAGTCCTTCTGCTCCCACTCCTCGATCCTCTTCGTTCCCCACCCGGCCGGTTTCCCGATGACCTCGGTGCCGCTGTGGAAGTAGGCGGCGGGCACCCCGATCTTCGCCAGGTTGAACTGGTCGGAGCGGTAGAAGAAGCCGCGGTCCGGGAACTGGTCGGGCTTGACGACGCGGCCCTGCATTTTCGCCAGCGAGACGACGATCGGGTCGAGCGACGACTTCCCGAACCCGACCATGGTCAGGTCTTTCGTGCGGCCGAAGATGCTCACCCCGTCGATGTTGATGTCCGCCGCGATCCGTCCGGGCTCGACCGGCGGGTGTTTGGACAGGTACTCCGAGCCGAGAAGCCCCTGCTCCTCGGCAGTGACGGTGGCAAAGTACACGGTCCGGCGCGGCCGCTTCGGAAGCTGCCCGAAGGCCTTCGCGATCGCGAGAATCGAGGCGACCCCGGACGCGTTGTCGAGCGCGCCGTTGTAGATCGTGTCTTCCCCCGGCTTCGGGTCGGTCTTCATGCCGAGATGATCGTGGTGCGCGGTATAGACCACCGCCTCGCGCGCCAGCCGCGCATCGCTCCCCGAAAATTTTCCGATGACGTTCGCACTGTCCTTGGTCTGCACGGTGTTCTCGATTTTCATCGAGAGGTCGACTCCGAGGGGCACCGGGCGGAAGTCTCTTTTGACAGCGGCACCGCGCAGGCGATCGAGATCCTGCCCGCCGAGGGAAGCGATCTTCTTCGAGGCATCCTCGGTGAACCAGCCCTTGATCTCGACGCGCGGGTCCCCTTCGTACGGCAGCTCGAAGCGCTCCCGCGACCAGGAACTCTGAACGACCTGCCACGGGTATCCGGCGGAGGGCTGCGTGTGGATGATGAACGCGCCGACCGCCCCTTTCTGAGCCGCGATCGAGTACTTGTAGTCCCAGCGGCCGTACCACAGCCGGGTCTTCCCCGCGAACAGCTTCGGGTCGTCCTCCGGATCGTTGTTCATCATCAGGAGGACCTTGCCCTTGACGTCGACGTCCTTGTAGTCGTCCCAGTGGAACTCGGGCGCGACGATTCCGTACCCGACGAACACGATCTCGCCGTTTTCAATCGTCGACTGCGGCTTCTGGGTTCCGGAGAACGCCACGAAGTCGTCGAGCTTCGTGAGCTCGACCTTGCGATCGCCTTTCCCGACGGTGAGCTTCTGCGGAACTTTGCCCACGATCCCGACGAGCGGCACCTTCTGGAGCCAGCCGCCGCCGGGCGCGCCCGGCTCGAGCCCGAGCGTCTCCATCTGCGCCTGGACGTACTGCTGCGCGAGCAGGTCTCCGCGGGACGCCGGGGCGCGTCCTTCCAGGAGGTCCGAGGCGAGGAAGCGGACGTGCCCCCGAATGACGTCCTCCGTGATCGCCTGCGCGGCGGTCTTTTCCGCGGGAGAGACGACGGAAGACGACGCCGGACCGGCGGCCCGCGCGAGAGCGGGGAGGAGGAGAAGGGCGAAGGCTTTCTTCATCGAACCGTCCTTTCGGGTCGAAACCGTCCGCAAGGCGGAGAACGCCTATCGACGCACAGAAGCTTCCCGGTTTTCCGTCGGCCGCCGGCGTGGGGGTTGGAGCCGGCTGCTCCTTCGGCATCGGTTTGCGCGGGATCTTCCCATCGCGCCTGCGCCTGCCAGACGAATGCCGCGAGGACGTGGGACGCGAGCATCAGATCGTCCCGCTGCGGCCGTTCGTAGACGCAACTTCTCGGAGCAACTTCTTGAACTCGCGAATCGTCAAACCAGCGCTACGAACTATTCCGGCTATCGTGAACGCATTGACAGGGTCGTGTCGGGGAATCGTGAGGAAGCGCACGCCGTCACTCATGACCGCGTGCTT
>DASXSX010000082.1:0-4995 GCA_036505815.1 Thermoanaerobaculia bacterium | reverse complement strand
GCTGTTCGCGCTGACGGTCCTGCACGTCGATGGCGGCAAGATGGCCAAAGCTCTCGCGGACGTGGACAAGCAGTACGCCCTGGGAGAGAAGACCAAGGACGCTCCGGCGATGGCCGGCGACCTGCAGTTGAAGGGGAACATACTGGTTGAGATGGGAAAGACCGCCGAGGCCAAGGCAGCCTTCGAGCGCGCGCTGAAGATGATCGAAGACTCCAGTCTCTCGCAGGAGATCAAAGACAACAACAAGCGCTTGATTCATTACAACCTTGCGCGCGTCGCGCTCGTCAAGAAGGACCTCGCCGCCGCGAAGACCGAGGCGGAAGAGTTTCGAAAGGGCGTCGAAGCGTCGAAGAATCCGGCTCAGGTCCGGCTCGTCCATGAACTGACCGGCATGATCGCGCTCGCGGAAAAGGACTACGACAAGGCGCTGGCCGAGCTCCCACAGGCGAACCAACAGAACCCCCAGAACCTCTATCGCATGTGTCAGGCCTATCAGGGGAAGGGCGACAAGGAGAAGGCGAAGGAGCTCTGCACGAAGGCGGCAGGGTTCAACTCCCTGCCACAACTGAACTACGCGTTCATCCGAACAAAAGCCAAGGCCGCGACCGAGAAGAGCTGACCCGAGCCCTCTCCCGCCTCCGGGAGAGGGCGGTTCGGATCCTCACCGCGCTCCGTCCGGATGCAGATATCCCCGGTGGCGCGGATCCCGGCTTCAGTAGGGCGACCTCAGGCCCTGGTCGCCGTGAATCCCTGGTTCACCAGAGCGAGTTGATGATCGGAGCTGCTGGCAGCCCAGAGACTTTGCATTTCTCCAGCCACTTGACGAGGGCCGGGAAGTCCTGCCAACTCGCTGCGGCTTGCCCGAAGTGGTCGGTCACGCCAGCCTTGGTCTCATAGATCTCGCTCAGGATGAAGACCGTGTTTCCGGTCGGCGCAGAATTCTGATCAAACGAGTTCGAAAGCTCGGGCGCCTTGGACACGTTATAGGTCAGGAGAGCTTTGTCCCCGTCACGGTGATGCGTGGCCTTCATCCAGGGAGCGTGGCTCGCAAAGATCCGATCGCCCTCCTTCACTTGATCTGGTGGAGCAACGATCACGTACGTGAGCTGAATCTTGCCGTGGTGGGCCATGTCGACCTCCTTTTCTCGATTCGTCGGTCTCGACGATCAAAAACTTTGCCGGCGGATGAGGTCAGCGACTATAACAGTCGCACCTCTGTAGAATCGCCGCGGCAAAAGACTCCATGACACTTGCGTCCGGCATGCGTCTCGGCCCCTACGAGATCCTCGCCCCGATCGGCGCGGGCGGGATGGGGGAGGTCTACAGAGCTCGTGACACGCGGCTGGAGCGGACGGTCGCGGTCAAGGTCCTGTCGGATCAGCTTTCGAAGAGCGAAGAGGTCCGCCAGCGCTTCGAGCGGGAGGCGCAGACGATCTCCCAGCTCTCGCACCCGCACATCTGCGCTTTGTACGACGTCGGCCGAGAGGGTGAGACCGAGTACTTGGTCATGGAGTACCTGGAGGGCGAGACTCTAGCGGATCGGCTGCTCAAAGGGCCATTTCCGCTGGAGCAGACGCTGCGTTACGGGATCGAGATCGCCGATGCGCTGGACAAGGCGCACCGACAGGGGATCGTGCACCGGGACTTGAAGCCGGGCAACGTAATGCTGACGAAATCGGGCGTGAAGTTGCTCGACTTCGGGCTGGCGAAGGCGATGGCGCCCGTGACGCCGCAGTCCGGCCTGACGTCCCTGCCGACGATGATGGGCACGGCCAACAATCTGACGCAGAAGGGAACGATCCTGGGGACCTTCCAGTACATGGCGCCGGAACAGTTGGAGGGCAAGGAGGCGGATGCGCGGACGGACATCTTCGCCTTCGGCTGCGTGCTCTACGAGATGACGACGGCGAAGAAGGCTTTTGCGGGCTCGAGCCAGGCCTCGTTGATCTCGGCGATCATGCAGAACGATCCGCCGCCGATCTTGAGCGTTTCGCCGATGACGCCACCGGCGCTCGACCGAGTGGTCCGGATCTGCCTCGCGAAAGATCCTGACGACCGTTGGCAAAGCGCCCACGACATCGCCGGGGAGCTGAAGTGGATCGCCGAAGGCTCGCAGTCGGGCGTTCCGGCGCCGCGGGCGGTGGTGGTGCGGCGCAAGAACCGGGAGCGCCTGGCGTGGACCGGCTTCGGGATCGCGACACTGCTGGCATCGGCGTTCGCGATTGCCTACCTGGGACGGGCGCCGCGGCCTCTGCCGGCCGTTCGGGCAATGCTCCCGCTGCCCGAGACGATGTTCCTGGGCGAGCTGGCGGTCTCCCCGGATGGAAGGCGCCTCGCCTTCACAGCATCGAAACAAGGCGGACAGCCGGCCCTTTGGATCCGGCGTCTCGACGGCTCCACTGCCCAGCCGGTACCCGGGGCCGAAAACGTCTATTTCCCATTCTGGTCGCCGGACGGCCGTTTCGTCGGTTTCTTCGCCGAAGGGAAGTTGAAGCGCGTGGACCCAGCCGGCGGGGCGATCCTGACGATCTGCGACGCGGAGCGGGGAGTGGGCGGTACCTGGAATCGCGACGGAACGATCGTCTTCGCTCCGGCCCCGACTTCCGGGCTCTATCGCGTGCCGGCGGCCGGCGGACAGCCCGCTCCGGTAACCAAGCTCGACTCTTCGCGCCACGAGACGGCGCACCGGTACCCTCAGTTTCTGCCGGATGGCCGTCACTTCCTCTACATGGCCGCCAATTTGAGCGCTCCCGCCAACGATCCCGCCAACTCGATCCGGGTTGGCTCGATCGATGGGAAGACGGACAAGGTGCTGCTGCGCGTGGCCTCAGGCGCGAGTTATGCCTCGGGCCACGTGCTCTACGTTCGCGATGGGACGCTTCTCGCGCAGGAGGTCGACCTCTCGCGGCTCATGACAAAAGGCGAGCCAGCGCCGATCCTCCAGAGGCTCGGCCTCTACGGGTTTCAGTTCTTCTGGCCCTTTTCCGTCTCCGAGAACGGCGTGCTCGTCGCAGCGCCCGAGGTCATCCGGCCTTCGCGGCTGGTATGGCTCGACCGGAGCGGCAAGGAGGTCGGATCGGTGGGAGAGCCCGGCTTGATCGGCAATCCCCGACTGTCTCCCGATGGCCGCAAGCTGGCCGCGGACCGCTACGACCCGAGCCGCGACACGGCCGAAGTCTGGATCTACGACACCTCGAGCGGCGTCGGGACGAAGTTCGCTTTCAGTCCGGCGCACGACGGCAGTCCGATCTGGTCTCCGGACGGGACACAGATCGTCTTTGCGTCCGACCGGAAGGCGAAAGGGGCTCACTCGGATCTCTGGATCAAGCCGATCGACGGCGGCAAGGAGCGGATCTTCGCGGAGTCCTCCGACGACCGAGGTCCGGAGGACTGGTCGCGCGATGGGCGCTTTCTCACCTTCAACGTCATCCAGGCCCGCGGACGGAGGAACACGCAGCTCTGGATCCTCGACACGACGCGGGAGCGCCGCGTCGTCCCGTTTGCGGCGGACGCCGACGTTCAGGGGAACAGCCGTTTCTCGCCCGACGGCCGGTGGATTGCCTACAGCTCGAACGAGTCGGGAAGGCCCGAGGCTTACGTCCGGGCATTCCCTGGCCCCGGAGGGGAGCGGCAGGTCTCGACCTCCGGCGGAGGCTTCCCCGTCTGGAGGCGCGATGGAAAGGAGCTCTTCTACCTGAGCCTCGATAACAAGATCATGGCAGTCCCTGTTGCAGCGGACGGTACGTTTCGTGCGGGCTCACCCGTTCCGCTCTTCTCAGTGAATCCCAAGGTCTTCAATACGGTCTACGACGTCTCTTCCGACGGGCGCCGCTTTCTCGTCAACAGCCAACCCGCCGATCAAGGTTCGCCTCCCCTGGAGCTTCTCGTCCACTGGACGTCGCTCTTGGGAACGAGGTAGGTGGAAAAGGATTGGTGCGCCCGCCGCGATTCGAACGAGAGAGCGACCGTCATCGCCTATTTGAGCCCTTCGACCAGATACAGATCCGAGAGAACCTGACCGTAGTAGTAGGCGTGGGCCCTTCCGTCCGGCGTGATCTGGACATTCCCGATGTCGCTGGTCCCGGCCAGATCGGGCGGCACCAATTCCCTCCAGAGCTCCCGGCGTCCGGTCGTCAGATCCAGCCGAAAGATCCGCGCCGGCACGTCTGCGATCCGGTAGACAAAGAGCGACCGGCCGTCGGCGCTCCACTGCACCGGAACTTCACCTTCCGCGAGGCCCTCGATCGGCAACGGAGAACCCCCTTCCAACGGATAGCGCGCGAACCCGGAGCCCGGCGCTGGGCCCGTGGCAAATCTTCCATCCGGAGACACGACGACTCCGTGGAAACCGGCTCCGGCGCCTTCGGCCGTCACCGGCCGGGGAGCGCGCCCCGCCAGGTCCTGAACGTACAGTCGCGCGCGACGGCCCCGCTCGCTTCCCGCGAAAAGGATTCGTTTGCCATCGGGCAGGAACTTCGCCGACTGATAGCTCTCGATCGGACCGCGCTCCAGCCGCCTGGCCTGCCCGGCGCCGGTCGGCAGCAGAGTTAGTTGAGAGAAACTCATCGGAGTCGCCAGGGCCGACCTCTTGTCGGGTGAGAGGGCGAGCGCGTAGCCCTCGCCGAGACGCACCGGCGGCGAACCATCGGTCTTGCGCACATAGACAGTGCCTGTGCCTCCTCCACCCTCTATCGCTTCGAAGAAAAGAAGTGTCGTCCCGTCGGTCGAGATACTCACCGGCATCGTGCCGTCGAGCCAGGAGAGGTCGCGCTCACGCGTTTCGCCCGGCGGCAGAACGATCATGCGGCCCCGCACGCTGTCGCGCGCCAGCAGGACACGGCCATCCCGCGAAACGTCGTGTAAGGTGCCGGCGGAGTCCGCGATCACCCTCCTGCGCCCCGCAGCGGTGACACCATAGAGCGTTCGGCGGACCATGCCCCCGACGGGCGTCGCGGTGAACCAGATCTCCTTGCCGCCGGGAGACCACGCGACGCC
>DASXSX010000081.1:0-14429 GCA_036505815.1 Thermoanaerobaculia bacterium | reverse complement strand
GGAAGTAGGTTCCGTACACGGTGTTGAACTTCGGAAAGTCGTCCAGGTTTTTTAGGAAGCAGGTGGTCACCAGGACATTCGAGAAATTGAGCCCGGCGGCTTCCAAGACCGCCTTCAAGTTTTCGAGCACCAGCTTCGTTTGCTCCTCGATCGTGCCTTTCGACGGTTGCCCTGTTTTCGGGTCGATGGGGAGCTGGCCCGACAGGAAGACGAGGTTGCCGTATCGGATCGCCTGGGAGTAGGGACCGACCGCCTTTGGCGCGTTGGAACTGGCGATGACTTCTTTCTTCTCGACCTCGGCCGCCGTGGCGACCGAGGCCCGGGCGCCACCGTCGGAATAGACTTCGGGCCGTCGAAGGGGGATTCTCATGAGCCGTCTGTCACGCCTGGCTTTCGCGCTGTCATTCCTCGTCACGGTATCCGCCCGGCTCTTCGCCCAGACCACTCCTGCCACGCAACCCCCCGGCGTAGCGAAGGCGGCTCCCACCACGCCGGCTGTCGAACGTGCCGTCGCCGACAGTCCGCGAACGACACCCGCGGGCGCGACGTTCACAATTCCTTCGGGCTGGTCCATGACGACCCGCGGCGCGATGGTCGTATTGGAGCCTCCGGAGCCCGACTCGCATCTCGTGATCGTCGACGTCCCGGGAGCCAAGGACTCCGACGAAGCGATCGCCACTGCCTGGGCCGCCTATCGCGCGGAGGCGAAGCGCCCTCTGAAGCTCGTACAACCTCAGGCTGCGTTGAACGGCTGGGAGGAGCGGAAGCTCTACGAGTACGAGACGTCGCCCAACGAGCGCGCGACCGTCTTCGGTCAAGCGTGGCGGGCGAACACGTACTGGGTTGCGATTCTCGTGGACGCGACGGACCCGACGTTCGAGAAGCGGGCCGCGCAGTTCCGCCTCGCCATGTTCAGCCTTCGTCCCAAGGGCTATCAGCGCGAGAGCTTCGCCGGGAAGAAGGCACATCCACTGGACGAGAAGCGGATCGCCCAGATGAAGAACTTCGTCGCCACCGGGATGCAGCAGCTCGGTGTGCCCGGCGTGGGCTTCAGTCTGATCGACGGAGGAAAGGTCGTCTTCGAGGGCGGGCTCGGAGTGAAGGAGCTGGGCAAACCGGACAAGGTCGACGCCGATACGCTTTTCATCGCGGCATCCAACACCAAGGCTCTGACGACGCTGCTCCTGGCCGAGCTCGTGGACGAGAAGAAGCTCCGCTGGGACCAGCCCCTCACCGAGGTGTATCCGGCGTTCAAGCTCGGCGACGCCGCCACGACGAGCCAGGTGCTCGTGAGGCACCTCATCTGCGCGTGTACGGGTATGCCGCGGCAGGACATGGAGTGGATCTTCGAATACAAGGAGGCGACGCCGGCGTCGGCGATGAAGCTCCTCGCGACGATGCAGCCGACGAGCCGCTTCGGTGAGGTCTTCCAGTACAGCAACCTCATGGCGGCGGCCGCAGGCTATGTCGCCGCTTCGCTCACCTACCCGGGCAAGGAGCTGGGCGCCGCCTACGACGAGGCGATGCGGACCAAGGTCTTCGGACCGCTCGGTATGACCGGTACGACGTTCGACTTCTCTCGTGCGCTGAAGGGAAACGTGGCGCAGCCGCACGCCGAGGACGTGGACGGAAAGCTCAGAAAGGCCCGCATGGACCTGAACGAGTCGGTCGTGCCGTTGAGGCCGGCGGGAGGCGTGTGGACGAGCGCACACGATCTGAGCAAGTACGTGCAGATGGAGCTGGCGAAAGGGGCGCTCCCGGGCGGCAAGCGGCTGGTATCGGAGGAAAACCTCCTCGCGCGCCGCGTGCCGCAGATCCTGGTCAGCGAGGACGTCACGTATGGCATGGCGCTCATGGTCGACAAGCGGTGGGGCATCCCGATCTTGAGGCACGGCGGAGACCTGGCCGGCTACCACAGCGACATGATCTGGTTTCCCGATCATGGCGTCGGCGCGGTGATCCTGACCAACGCGGACGCGGGCGCGGCGCTGCGCGGGCCGTTTCTGCGCCGGCTCGCCGAGATCCTGTTCGACGGCAAGCCGGAGGCCGAGGAGCAGCTCCGGGTCGCGGCCGCGCAGAGGAAGGCACAGATCGCAAAGGAGCGCGAGCGGCTCGTCGTTCCGCCGGATCCGGGGGAGGCCGCGAAGCTCGCGACCCATTACGTCAGCAAGGATCTGGGAGAGGTGAACGTGAAGAAGCAGGGTACGGACGTGGTCTTCGACGTCGGCGAGTGGAGGAGCAATGTTGCTTCTCGCAAGAACGACGACGGGACGACGTCGTTCATCACGATCGACCCGACGCTCGACGGCCTCACGTTCGTGGTGTCGGAGCGCGACGGGAAGCGCGGCCTCGTCCTTCGGGACGCGCAGCACGAGTACGCGTTCGTCGAGGAGCCGGGGAAGGCGGGAGGAAGCTGAGGGGCGGGGCCCTCATAACCCAAAGGTCGAAGGTTCAAATCCTTCCCCCGCAACCAAGAAGTTCCGACGCCGAGAAGGAGACTCTCGGCGTTTCCTATTGAACTCTCTCGGCCGCAAGTCGCGTAGCGGCGGCCAAAGCCGAAGGTTTGGCTGCTCTCGTCGCGGCGCAGCCGCGGGATGCGAGCAAACGTATTCCGGGGACCTTCCCAGCGGAAATAGAATTCCGCCGCCGTGACGCTTTCGCAGGGTTCGAAGCTCGGCCCCTACGAGATCCTCGCGCCGATCGGCGCGGGCGGGATGGGGGAGGTGTACAAGGCGAAGGATGAGCGGCTGAAGCGCGACGTCGCGATCAAGGTGCTGCCAGTCTCCTTCTCGGCCGATCCGGATCGTCTGCGGCGTTTCGAGCAGGAGGCCCAGGCAGCGGGCGCCCTCAATCATCCCAACATCACCGCCGTCTACGACATCGGACAGCACGACGGCGCGCCCTACGTCGTCCAGGAGCTTCTCGAGGGCGAGACCCTTCGCGCGGAGCTTGCAGGCGGACGATTCTCCCAGCGAAAAGCGATCGACTGCGCACAGCAGCTCGCTCACGGCCTGGCGGCGGCGCACGAGAAGGGAATCGTGCACCGGGACTTGAAGCCCGAGAACGTCTTCGTTACGAAGCACGGGCGCATCAAGATCCTCGACTTCGGCCTGGCCAAGCTGACGCACCAGGAAGTCGGCTCCCAGGCCACCAGCCTTCCGACTGCCACCGCCGGCACCGAGCCCGGCGTCGTGCTGGGAACTCTCGGCTACATGGCGCCCGAGCAGGTTCGGGGTAAGCCTGCCGACGCCCGCTCGGACATCTTCTCCTTCGGCGCGATCCTCTACGAAATGCTCTCGGGGCAGCGCGCCTTCCGGGGTGACTCGGCCGCGGACACCATGTCGGCGATCCTGAAAGAAGACCCGCCGGATCTTTCCGTGACCAACCAGTCCATCTCGCCGGGCCTCGAGCGGATCGTGCGGCATTGCCTGGAAAAGAACCCCGAGCGCCGCTTTCACTCCGCGCACGACCTCGCCTTCGATCTGGAGGCCCTTTCCGGCGTATCGGTACCCGCGGGACTGGTGGCACCTGCGGTTCGCGAGCGCCGGGCGAAGTTGACGCTCGGCGCCGCCGGACTCGCGCTCTGTGCCGCTGTGGGCCTTGCGTCGTTCTTCGCGGGGCGGGCTATGAGTCCGACCCGCGGATCGCGCGACGTGACATTCAAGTCGTTGACGTTTCGGTCGCTGCCGATTTTTCGCGCGCTGTTCGCTCCGGATGGACGGACGGTGGTCTTCAGCCAGGCGTTGGAAGGGAACAGGCCCGAGCTGTTCACGCTCGCTCCCGACTACCCCGAGCCGCGCCCGCTCGGAGTGCCGGATGCGCAGCTTCTGTCGGTTTCGTCGAAGGGCGAGCTCGCCTTGCTGACGCATTCCCGGTACATCCATCACCGACTCTTCACCGGGACGCTCGCCCGAATGCCGCTCGGCGGAGGCGCGCCGAGGGAGGTCCTCGAGGGCGTGCGAGAGGCCGACTGGTCGCCCGACGGGGAAACCCTCGCGATCATCCGGGAGGTGGACGGAAAGGACCGGTTGGAGTATCCGATTGGCAAAGTCCTGTACGCGACGGGAGGATACGTGAGCGACCTCCGGTTCTCGCCGAGGGGCGACCGGATCGCGTTCCTCGAACATCCGTTCCGGTGGGACGACCGTGGCGGCGTGGCCGTCATGGATCTGGCCGGCAAGAAGACCCGCCTGGCCGATGGCTATTGGGGAGAAGAAGGTCTGGCCTGGTCGCCCGACGGCAAGGAAGTCCTTTTTTCCACGGGCGTCGGCTATTCGAACTTCGACGTCCGCGCCGTGACGCTGACGGGCAGGAACCGACTCGCGCTGCCGAGCTCTGGAGGTCTGACGATCTTCGATGTCTCGCGCGAGGGGCGGTGGCTCGCTGCTCGGGAGGACGTCAAGTGGCGACTGATGGCCATGGCTCCCGGAGCCAAAACGGAGCGGGACCTCTCCTGGCTCGACGGCTCGCTTGTCGTCGCTCTCTCCGCCGACGGCCGGTCGCTCCTCTTCACCGAGTACAGCGGCGCCTTCGGAAACAACTATGCGGTCGGTCTTCGAAGGACCGACGGGTCGCCGGTCGTGCGTTTGGGAGAAGGCTGGGCCGGCGATCTCTCGCCGGACGGCCGGTGGGCTCTGGCGGTCGTGGCCACCTCGCCCGACCGGCTCATGCTCTACCCCGCGGGCCCGGGGGAGCCGCGACGTCTGGAGAGCGGCGAAATACGGGAGTACAGCTCGGCGCAGTGGTTTCCCGACGGAAAGCGCATCCTCGTGTGCGGCACCGAGGCCAAACATGCCTCGCGCTGCTATGCGCAGGATGTCTCCGGCGGCAAGCCACGGCCCGTCACGTCCGAGGGGAGCCGCAATGGGATCGTTTCTCCGGACGGCACGCTCATTCTCGTCCAGGGAAGCCGCGATGAGTACCAGCTCTACCCGTCGGCCGGCGGAGAGCCTCGGCCCGTTTCCTCGCTCGCGCCGGACGACGTCGTGGCTCGCTGGACCGCCGACGGCCGTGGCTTCCTGGCCAATCGCTGGTCGGACGTGCCTGCCCGCCTCGAGCGCATCGACCTTGCGACGGGACGCCGAGAGCTCGTTCACCATCTCGCTCCACCGGATCTCGCTGGCGTTGTCCGGATCCAAAATGTGACTGTCGCGGCCGACGAGAAGGTTTACGCCTACTCTGCCATACAGCGTCGGTCCGACCTCTTTCAGGTTGCCGGAGCGCGATGACGCCGACGACCTTCGGTTCGGCGAGCTGCTGCGCCGGCTGAGCTTGACGTCGTGATTCTGCTTCGCGCCTTGCCCTCCAAAGGACGAGGTCTGAGAGCGTGACGCCGGGCGCCCTCGACTCCAACAGCGTGTGCTATGGTCACCTCAATAATTTCCGCCTCTTGAACACGAAAGGACCTATGAACAACAAAGTAGCTTCCCTCGCCCTCGTCTCGGTCTTAACAGCGTCGGCTCTTTGCATCGCACAGACTGCCGCGACCTCCAAGTCGAAGGCCAAGCCTCCGGGCGCGGGCCACTCCGACCAGATGCTGGTCGACAACTCCCGGGCGGTCTGGGAGGCCTATAAGAGTCGAAACACTGCGGCAATGCGAGCACTCACTGCCGACGAGTATGTGGCCCGTACTCAGGCAGGCCCCTCCAATCTCAAACAGGATATCGACACCATCCAGAAGCTCACGATCGAAGCCTTCACGATCGATGATCCGAAAGTTACGTGGGTGACCAAAGATGTCGCGATCCTGAATTACAAATGCGACCTGAAAGGGTCGTTCGAGGGGAAGCCGTTCAAGCCCATCTACGCCACGGAGGTGTGGGTCAACCGCGGGGGCAAGTGGCGGATCATCTCCTACACAGAGACACCTTTGAGTTAGGACAACCTCGAGCCTTAAAGTCCCGACGGCGATGGTCTGAGGTCGGGCGAAAGTCGGCCGATTTCGCGTCTACAGCTGTCGGAAAGCCTCGCCTCGCGGCACGAAAGTACATGCGTCTTTATGGGACCTTTCGCTCCTTGCTGACTCCGAAGGAGTTCTCATAACCCAAAGGTCGAAGGTTCAAATCCTTCCCCCGCAACCAAGTGATCAAGCGCCGAGACGCTCGTCTCGGCGCTTCATTTTGAGGCTTCCTGGCGCCTGGACGCCTCCGGCCTCGAACCTATTTCTTCCCGGGCGCCTTCCCCTCGTCGACCAGTTTGAGATCGAACTTTCCGTTACTTTCGGCATAGAACACGCAATCGGAGGCCTGGTCGCAGCTCGTGGTGTGTCGGTAGCTCCCGCCCGGCTGCATGAAATAGGACCCCGGCCCGATCCGGAATTCCGGCCTTCCCTCCGGAACTTGAATGTAGGTCCCCGACACGATCACGACCTTGATGTCGTGGGTGTGCGTGTGGAGGGGAACCGCAAACCCCGCGGGAAGCTTGAAGAACGCGCCGTACGCGCCTTTCGTGTGGTCACCCCACAGCTTCGCCACCTTGACCCCGGGAGCGCCGGTCGGGTCGAGGTCGGTCCACGTCAGGTCGCCGGCCGGCTTGACGACGAGGCGATCGGCCGCCGACGTCGGACTCTTCGCCTTCGTCCCTGCGAATCCTGGCGCGAAAACCGCCGCCGTCAGTGCGAACGTCATCACGAATAACAGTCGGGTTCTTGCTTTCATGACGCCCTCTTCTTCATCAAATCGGGAGCGCCGCGAGTGACTTCGCGGCGCTCTTTCATGGTTGCCGTGAGTTCGAGGCGCTACGGCAGTGAGTACTCGCCCTCGACTTTGTAGCTCATGCTCCCGTCGGCGTTGGCAGTGCCTGTGTAGGTGCCCTTGCCCTTGATGCCCTTGAGCTTCCCGGTGCCGCCTGTGAGGGTCCAGGTGCCCGACTCGCTGACGGGCTTTCCGTCTTTCATCTTGGTCGAGCCCTGAAACTTCGAGACGGATGTGTCGCCGGTCATCGTCGTGGCCACGTGATAGCCGCTGTACGTATTCGTGTCGCCGGAGATCTCGCCCATGCTGATGGAGACGCCCTCCTTGTACTCCTGACCCGCCACCGGAAAGCCGGTCCAGGTGCATTGGGCCTTTCCGACTACGAAGGCGTGGCCGGGCGCGTCGTTGGCGGCAAGCGGAGCCGGAGAAGCGGGGTCCTGCTTGCACATGGCCGTCCCGGAAGTCTTCGTCGCCGCGGAGAGGCTGACTGCCACCAGGACGCCGAGGAAAAGAAGCGAGCCGAATCGAGCTTTCATTGGTTCCCTCCTCGTTTTGGCGCTGATTCTATGCTTCATTTCCCTCACCTGCACCTGAAGACTGCCTCGGCTCTGTAGCGATAGCGGTAAGCCTTCACGCTCATGGCGACCTTCATGAAAACGAGAAGGCCAAACAGCCAGAGCGCGAGCCTGTAACCGCGATACGTGTTGTCGATATGGCGGGGAGAAGCTGGTCGATCACGGCAGCCCGATCTCCTCGTCATGCTCGACCGCGATGACGACTTTTCCGCGGGCGTGCCCTTGTTCCTGATAGCGAATCGCGTCGGCAGCCTCACTCAACCGGTACCGCCTGTCGATGACCGGCGTGACCTTTCCGGCTTCCATGAGATCGCGCAGGACGGCCAGGTCCTCTTTGCTCGACCTCGCCAGAACCATGCGCAGCTTCCGGCTCGAGAACCGTGACACAGGCGCGGTGATCAGGCGAGCCAGAAGTTCGAGCCACCCACGCCATGGCCCTCCGACCATGAGGTATATACCCGTCGGACTCAAGACGCGCCTGCACGCGAACAACGAATGATTCGCAAAGGAGTCGAGAATCAGGTCGTAACGTTGGCCGCTCCTGGTGAAATCCTCCTGCGTGTAATCGATGACCTGATCGGCGCCGATCGACCGGACCATGTCCACATTCCCCGTACTGCACACGCCGGTGACATCTGCACCGAAGGCCTTTGCGATCTGCACGGCGAACCTACCCATACCTCCCGATGCACCGTTGATCAAGACCTTCTGCCCCGCGTGGATGTGACCCTTGTCCCGGAGAGCCTGCAAGGCGGTGTATGCCGCGACCGGTACAGAAGCCGCTTGCTCGAACGTGACGTTACCGGGCTTCGTGACCAATGAGGATTCGGAAGCGCACGCGTACTCGGCAAAGGCCCCACGGCAGGAGCCGAACACCTCGTCGCCTGGTCTGAACCCTGTGACGTTCTTGCCAACCGCTTCGACCTGGCCGGCCACATCCACGCCGGGCCGTTTGATCTTTGTTCCGCCCAGGCCCATCATGAAGCGGACGACGTACGGCTTTCCTCTTATGAGGCGCCAGTCAAGTGGATTGACGGAAGCCGCGCGGATCTTGATCAGGACTTGATCGTCGTCCGGGGTCGGCTTTTCGATCTCTTCACACTCGAGGACATCGGCCGAACCGTAGTTACGATAAACGATCGCCTTCATGTGAATTGTCCTTCTGGCGTGGCGCGCGCCGTAACCGTCCGCTCAAGCGGCGGGGGCGGCCAGCGACTGGCAGTTGCTTATGGAATGTCAAGCCAGTTGGGCGGCCAGGAGCGAACGCGGCTGCGCCGCGCATAACCTCAAGATTCAGATCCTTCACCCGCAACCCAGAAACGAAGACGCCAGGAGGAGACTCCCGGCGTTGCTGTTAATGGCTGACAGAGCGTCGTTTCGACGCTATGGACGCGGCGCCCGGTTACCAGATCCGCACCCGATCCTCGGGCTTGACGTAGTTCGCATCGCCCTCCTTCACGTCAAACGCGACATACCATGCGTCGACGTTCCGGAGGGGTGCGAACGCGCGGACCATGCCGGGCGAATGCGGGTTCGTCGCGAGGAGCTGACGAAGCGCGTCGTCGCGTATGAGCGTGCGCCACACCTGCCCCCATCCGAGGAACACGCGCTGCTCGCCGGTGAAACCATCGATGACCGGAGCCGGTTGACCATTGAGCGAGCGCTTGTACGCATCGAGCCCGAGCAGGACGCCGCCCAGGTCGCCGATGTTCTCGCCCATCGTCAAGCGGCCGATGATGTGGAGGCCCGGCAGTTGCGGGAAGTTGTATGCCTCGTACTGCGCGCCGAGCTTCGTCGCCTGCGCTTCGAACCGGGCGGCGTCTTCCGGCGCCCACCAGTCGCGGAGCATCCCGCTGCCGTCGGACTTCCTTCCCTGGTCGTCGAAGCCGTGGGTGATCTCGTGGCCGATGACGCCGCCGATTCCGCCGTAGTTCACCGCGGGATCGGCATTCGGATCGAAGAACGGCGGCTGAAGAATCGCCGCGGGGAAGACGATCTCGTTCTTCACCGGCGTGTAGTAGGCGTTGACGGTCTGCGGGGTCATTCCCCACTCCAGCCGGTCGATCGGTTTGGCGATGCGGTTGACGTCGCGGTCCCATTCGAACTTCGCGGAGCGTTCGGCATTCCCGACGAGATCTCCCTCGCGGACCACGAGCGCCGAGTAATCGCGCCACTTCGGCGGGTAGCCGATCTTCACCCCGAACTTCGACAGCTTCTCGAGCGCGCGCGCCTTCGTCTCCGCTCCCATCCACTGCAGGTTCTCGATGCGGCTCTTCATCACGGCGAGCAGGTCGGCGACGAGCTTCTCCATCTTCGCCTTCGACTCCGCCGGGAAGTACTCCGCGACGTACGTGCGCCCGATTGCCTCGCCCATCGACTGCTCGGCCGCATCCACCGCGCGCTTCCACCGCGAGCGCTGCTCCTCCGCGCCGTTCAGGAACTTCGAGCGGAACTCCCAGTTCGAATCCACGAAGCGCTTCGACAGAAGCGGCGCCGCGTCGTCGGCGACGCTGAACGCCTCCCACGCCTTCAGCGTCTCGACCGGCGTGTCGGCGAAGATGGCCGCGAGCTTCGGGACCGCGGTGTTCTGCCGGAGGACAACGCGGTCGGCCTTCCCCAGATCCGCCTCCTTGAAGTAGACGCGCCAGGGAAATCCCGCGGCGCTCTTCTCGAGCTCCGCCGGCGTCGTCGGGTTGTAGGTCTTGTCGCGGTTCCGACTCTCGGCGCGGGTCCAGTGCGCGTCGGCGACCTTCGTCTCGAGCGCCACGATGTCCGCGGCGTTCTTCTCAGGCTCCTCCCACCCGATGAGACGCAGCACATCGGCGACGTATTTCTGATAGCGCTCCTTCTGGGGCTTGTAGTTGTCCTTGAGGTAGAACTCGCGGTCCGCGAGGCCGAGGCCCGACTGCGACAGGTAGAGCGCGTACTTGTCCGGGTTCTTCGCGTCGTCCGTCACGTTCGGGCCGAAGAACGACCGGCCGAAGCCGGTGCGGGAGTGTGCCATGAGCGCGGCGATGTCCTCGCGCGAGCCGGCTTTCCGGATCGCATCGAGGTGCGCCTGGATCGGCTTCGCGTCGAGCTTCTCCGCGGTCGCTTCATCAAGGAACGTGCGGTAGATCGCGGCGACCTTCGCCTCATCGGAGCCGGGCTTCAGCTTCTTGTCGGCGGCCCACCGATCGAGGAGGGCGCGCTCGCGCGCCTCGGAGAGGTCGTGGAGGATCGCGAACGCTCCGTAACTCGTCTTGTCCGGCGGGATCTGCGTCGTCGCGGCCCACTTGCCGTTGACGTAGCGGAAGAAGTCGTCGCCGGGCTTGACAGAGCGGTCCATCCCGGCGAGATCGACGCCCCAGGACCCGTAGCGCTGGGCCGCGGTCGGGGCGTTCGCCGCCGCGGGATCCGCGGCGCGTGCGTCCGGAGTGAATAGAGTCAGCGAAAGCGCGAACGCGAAGAGTTTCGAGGTCATGGCGTGGTCACCTCTCATGAACGATCGCCGAAGCGGGGCGCGAGAATAACAAATCGCCAGCGAGCCCAGGGGGAGGAGGGAAGGATATGATCCGACCCGGCGTCGAGCTCCCAGGGGTTCCTGAGATTCACCGGAGATCACTTACTTCATAAGGAGGTAGCCTATGCGGAAGAATCTGCTCATGGTTTCCCTCGCGGCGTGCTGCGTCATCGTTCTCTCGAGTTCCGTCGCTCTCGCGGCGGAGAACTGGTTGGGCACCTGGAAGCTCAACGCCACGAAATCCAAGTTCAGCCCGGGACCCGCACCGAAGAGCCTGACCCTGAAGTTCGAGTCGACGGCGGACGGGATCAAACTCACCTCGGACGGCGTGAACTCCGAGGGGAATCCCACCCACGGCGAGTACGTCTCCAAGTTCGACGGCAAGGACGTTCCGTGGACGGGCAACCCGGACGCCGACACGGCCTCGGCTAAGAAGATCGACGACAACAGCTACGAAAACATCTGGAAAAAGGATGGCAAGACGACGATCAAAGCGAAGGCTGTCGTCTCGAAAGACGGGGCGACCTTTACCACCTTCCATAAGGGAACGAACGCGAAGGGCCAGACCGTGAACAACACGGTGGTCCACGACCGGCAGTAAACGGGGCGTTCGAACCGACTCCTGCGGATGGGAGTCGAACTCTGCAGTGACATGAGCCCGCGCGTAGGACTGTAGCTGTCTCAGGCTGAGCTGCAGTAGTCCGGCTGGGGCAGCGGGCGTTCGCCCGGCGCTCAATCTTTGGGCGCCGACGAGCATACGGATCCGTCGCCCTGAGTCGTGCGGCAGTTTGAATTAGAAAGACGTGAAAGCTCTCCGTATCCGCTCTCCCCGGTTGGATCCTCCAGCTGGTGACTCGCACCCGAACGGCCACCTGCCTTCTGGCGCTGCTCGCCGGGGCAGCGCTCCGGGCTGACCAGGTCGTCCAGGTCGGTCCGGATACGACCTTCACTCCGAGCTCCGTGACGGTCGCCCCGGGCGAGATGGTGACCTGGTCGTTCGCGAACTTTCATACCTCGACGAGCGATTCGTCCAGCGGAGACGAGGTCTGGGACTCCGGCTTTCTCTCCAGCGGCACGTTTTCCCACACGTTCCACACGCCCGGTGACTACCCGTACTACTGCCAGGTCCACAGCACTCCCGGCGGCACGACGATGAATGGCGTGGTACACGTTGTCGGAGCCACGCCGACTCCGACCCCGACGCCGCCCTCGAGCCCGACGCCGACCGCAACACGAACTCGGACCCCGACGGCGACCCCGACGCGCACTCCCACGGTCACGGTAACCGCCGGTCCGTCGCCGACACCCCTCGCGCTCGTCTTTCACACCCTGATGCCTTGCCGCGTGGCAGACACTCGAAACTCCGACGGGCCTTACGGCGGGCCGGCTCTGCAAGCCAGCATGGAGCGCGACTTCGTCATCACCGGTCAGTGTGGAATTCCCGCGAGTGCCCGGGCGGTCGCTTTCAACGTGACGGTCACGCAGCCGACCGCCCAGGGCCACATAATTCTCTTTCCAGCCGGAACGTCCCTGCCGGTCGCTTCCGCGCTCAATTACAGACCGGGTCAGACCCGCGCGAACAACGCGATCGTGCCGCTCGGGTCCGGTGGAGCGCTCGCCGTCGTCTGCGGGCAGAGCGCCGGAACGACCCACTTCATCATCGACGTCACCGGCTATTTCGAATGAAAATCATGACCCAAAGGTCCTGGGTTGGCCACCCAAGGCCCGCCACGAGACCTGGGTTCACCGCCAGAGCTCCCTTTTCGATCGAGCGACAGTCGCCTGCTGTGTCTCCGCCGCGGTTGATCCCTCCGCGTTTTGGACCGCGCGGAGGTCCGGCGCTGTGACTCGACAGAGTTCGAGTTTGCCGTACGAGGTCGGATCGATCAGGTTGAAGCCCTGTGCCAGAATCCGAAGCCTCGACCGCCGGTCGCGAGCCAGAGCGACGCCGTCGGCCGCCTCCAACCACACGAGGGTCGATCGAGTCGGGCTTCGGAGAGCCGACCGCACGACCTGATCTACCGATACCCAGTTCTCGGCGCTGACGCACCCGGCGTAATACCCGAGAGCGGGCTCTTCGATCTTCAGTCCTCCGACGGGCTCAGCGGTTTTCCGCAAGAGCTTCGTCGCCGCTCCCAGCTTCGGCAAAAAGCGCGACGCGTCGAGGGCCCGTGGAACCCAGAGCGCGATGGTCGCCGATACGACAACGCCCAGCGGAACGACGAGACGGCGTGTCCGCTCACCGGAGGAAAGAAGGGGAAACGCCAGAGACAGAGTGGCGACAGCCGCAAAGGGCCAGATGACGTTCCCCGCGATCCCGAGGAGATCCCACTGGCGCGCCGCGAACAGGACTCCGAGGAACAACAGAAGGCCGGTGATCGCGGTCGCCCAGGCGAAGAGACGGATCTCGCTGCGCGAGGCCGCATCGAAAGTGTCCGCGAGGAGAAGCGCGAACGCGGGCAATGCGGGCAGGAGATAGTGGGGAAGCTTCGTGGCGGAGAAGGAAAAGAAAGCGAGAACCCCACAGCCCCAGGCGAAAAGACCCCACCGGGCCGGCTCCCGCCGGAAGGCGGACTTCTGGCTCCTCCCGTCAAAACCGTCGGCAGCCGGCCACGCCCCTCGAGCAGTGTGAGCAGGCAGGAGACCGTGAGCAGTGTGAAGAAGACGAGAGCCGAGTCGGTCAAGAAAAGCCTTCCATAAATGACGAAGAGAAAGGAGGTCGCGAACAAGAGGGAAGCGAACGCACCCTTTCGGAGTCCGAACAGTCTGTTTCCCATCAGGAGAATCAGCACGCAGGAGCCGACGGCCAGCAGGATGTGCGGCAACCTTCCGGAGATTTCTGTCTCCCCCAGGAGCCGAAAGTCGAGAGCGGACAGCCATTCCGACAGCGGCGGCTTGTCGGGATAGAGCTTCCCGAACAGCCGCGGCACGAGAAAATCCCCCGACTGTGCCATTCCATGGGCGACTCCGGCATACTCCGCTTCGTCGCGGTCCCAGTAGCCGAGCTGAACGCCGGGAAGCAGGAGAAAGAGGGCCAGACAACCGAGAACGAGACTCAGACGGAACACTCTCCCCCGAGGAGCGCCCGCCGGTGAATCCGAAACGTCGCGGGAAGCGGCGCTCGGTCTTGGGGGATGCTCAGAGGACAGGATTGGATTACTTTAAGCTCATCGCGGTCGCTTCGCCTCTGTCTTCCGAACGAACGATGGCAACCCGGTGAACCTTCTGCGCGCACGTCTGATTCCCACGCTCCTGCTCGCCATGCTCGTGTTGCCCGCTCCCGTTCCCGGCACGCGAGACGCGGCGCGCGAAGTCGAACGGCGGCCTCCACTGACGGGCAACTGGGGCGGCGACCACGCCGGCATGCACGCGACCGACCGAGGCGCGCGCCTCGACTTCGACTGCGCGAACGGCTCGATCGACGGCCCGACCACGCCCTTATCCGAGGCGGGGTTTAACTCCTGGGAATGGCGCAGCCGAACGCCTTGGTCTCGGCCGGCCGCACGGTTCGGCCCTCGAGAAGCGCATCGAGTGCTTTCTTCAGGTCGGGCGACGAGATCTTCGACGCGATCCGCCCGTGATAGCGAAGCTTCCCCTCCTGATCGAGTACGAAGACCTCCGGAGTCCGACGGGCACCCAAGAGCGCCGCGATGCGGCCGT
>DASXSX010000080.1:0-12955 GCA_036505815.1 Thermoanaerobaculia bacterium | reverse complement strand
CTGCGCCGCGGTCTCCCCCGGCATCAGGAAGACCACGTCAGATTTCCTCCAGAGTGATCTGGTCGTTCGTGTAGATGTCGATGGTCGCGGCGATCGCGAGCGACTCGCGCGCGACGTCGGCCGCGGACACGTCGTTCCGATGCTTCAGGAGCGCGCGGGCCGCGGCGAGCGCGTGCGGGCCGCCGGATCCGACGGCGAGCACGCCTTCCTCCGGAGAAATCAGATCGCCCGTGCCGGAAATCAACAGAGAGCTGTTCTTGTCGGCGACGATCAGGAGCGCCTCGAGCTGGCGCAGCATCTTGTCGGTCCGCCAGTCCTTCGCGAGCTCGATCGCGGCCCGCTCCAGGTTTCCGCGGTACTCGTCGAGCTTCGCCTCGAACCGGGAAAAGAGGGCGAACGCGTCCGCCGAAGACCCCGCAAATCCCGCCAGCACGTCGCCGCCCGCGAGCCGGCGGATCTTGGCTGCGGTCTTCTTCATGATCGTCGTTCCGAGGGTGACCTGCCCGTCGGAGGCCATCGCCACTTTGCCGGTGTGGCGGACGCAGACGATGGTCGTGGAATGCCATTTTTCGCCCGGATTCATTCGGAAAATGAGGATACCGCGTTTTTCCTCACGCCTTCGGATGGGCCCGGCGGTAGACCTCCTTCAACCGCGCGGCATCCAGGTGCGTGTACTTCTGGGTCGTCGAAAGCGACGCATGGCCGAGGAGCTCCTGGATGGCGCGCAGGTCCGCTCCCGCCTCGAGAAGATGCGTCGCGAAGGAGTGCCGAAGAACGTGGGGCGAGAGCTCGGCGGGAAGTCCGGCCGCGCGCAGGCGGCGCTTCAACAGCCGCGCCATCGACCGCGTCGTCAACCGGCCGCCCCGCGCGTTGACGAAGAGCGGCTCGCCGTCTTCGAGCTCCGCAGCCCGGCTCCCCCGCCGCCGCTTCGCGCGCGCGGGAAGGTATGCCGCGAGCGCGTCGCCCGCCTCCTCGCCGAACGGCGCGATCCGCTCCTTGTTCCCTTTTCCGAGGACGCGCAGGAGACGCGAAGCGAAGTCCACGTCTTCGAGGTCGAGACCCGCCGCCTCGGAGACACGCAGGCCGGTCGCGTAGAGGAGCTCGAAGAGCGCGCGATCGCGCTCCGGGAACGGGCCGTCCTCGTCGGCCGTCAGAAGGCGCTCCGTGTCGGGCAGCGTCATCGCCCTGGGAAGGGTTCGCGGGAGGCGCGGCGACGGAAGCGCCCGCGCGGGATTCTTCTCGAGGTACCCCTCGCGGCACGCCCACCGGAAGAAGGAGCGCAAGGTCGAGAGGTGCCGCGCGAGCGACCGGCTCGCCAGCCGGGCGCGATGAAGCGACGCCAGGTAGGACCGCACCGCGAGGACGTCGACACGGGAGAGCGGCGTCGTCGAGGCGCTGCCTTCCCCGAAGTCCCGCTCCCAGAAGGTTGCGAACCGGTCGAGATCGCTGCGGTACGCGCGGACGGTACGCTCGGAAAACCGCCGCGCGTCGGCGATGTATCCCTCGAACTCATCGACCGCGCGCGCGATCGTGATCACTCGAAGCAGTGTAACCGAGCGCCGTTGTCATTCCGAGCGCAGCGAGGAATCTCTTCAGCGTTCACCGCTGAGATTCCCCGTCGCTCCGCTCCTCGGAATGACATGTCGCTCGATTGTCCGTCTACAATCCCGCCGCCGTGGAGCTGCGCCCGTTCCGCTCGATCCGCTACTCGCGCGCGACGATCGCGGAGAGAGGGCTGGCTTCGTTGATTGCGCCCCCTTCCGACGCCGACGCGGCCGCTGCGATAGCCGCCGCGCCGCCCGCGCCCGGGAACATCGCGCGCCTCCTCTCCGCCGAAGATCCGGAAGCAGCCGCGGCGACTCTCAAGAACTGGCTCGCCGGCGGGATCCTGGACAGGGAGCGTCGGCCCGGCCTCTGGAGCTACCGCCAGACCTTCGTTCACGAGGGCGCGACCCTCGTGCGCGACGCGCTCGTCGGTCTCGTGCGCCTCGAGGGAGCCGGGAAGGGCTCGCTCCTCCGCGTGGAAGAGCCAGATCCGGCTCGACGCGAGAAGGCGCTCGCGCTCGTGACGTCTCTCCGGGCCGACTTCACGCCCGCGCTGTTCCTGACGCGGGCGCCGCTCTCCGGACGTCTCGCGACGACCCGCCGGCCCGACCTGACGGCGCTCGACTCTTCGGGGGTGCGGCACGACGCGTACCGGATCACCGACTTCGCCGCGCACGTCGAGCTGCAGGGACTGGCGAAAAACGTGGAAGCGATTCTCGCGGAGGGAGAGAACCTCTTCGAAGCGGCGGTCGAGTACTCGAAAGATCCGGCCGCGGCGAAGTTCAGCGGCGCGAAGTACAAGCTGTGCGCGATCCTGGATGCGGAATCTCCCGGTCTCGTCGTCCGGCCGGTCCACCGGCTTCTTTTCGGGCTCCCCGACTGGAACCCCGGCCATTTGATCTACGCCGCGAGCGACTTCTTCGAGACGCGCGAGTTCTCCACCGCCGGCGAGGCGCGGACGGCTCTGGAAGAGGTCTCGCGCCTGCGCCCCGCATTCGTGCTCGTGGCGTTGCCGGAGAAGCCGACGCTCTTCGTCCTGCGCGACCGGCCGGACGCGCTCCCATGGCCGGCGGAGCGCTCGGAGGCCTGGCGCAATCTCGATACCGCGTCCCTCGATGTCGCGCTGTTCTCCCGCCTCCTCGGGACTGACGAGCAGACTCTCGCGCGCGAGGGAAACGTCTTCTTCACGAGCGACGCGGAGGCCGCGGTCTCCGCGGTGGAAAAGCACGAGGCGCAGGCGGCGCTCCTGATGCGTCCGATGACGTTCTCCGAGATCGAAACGATCGCGCACGCGGGCGAGCGGCTGCCCCGCCGGGCCGCGAGCTTCCATCCGAAGGCGTTCGCGGGGCTGTTCGGCTTCTCGCTCGAGGACCCGGTCTACTAGAACCGCGCCTGGATTCCGCCGAGCAGGTTGTAGTTCGAGGTCAGCTGGATTCCGTTGACGCGCTGGTACACGGGGATCTGCACGACCCAGTAAGCCGCGATCCCGCCGGGCAGTCCGACTCGCACGCCGGGGCTGACGAAGATCGACGTCCGGCCGGTGTGGTTCCGATCCTCGTCGGTGTCCCCGACAAAGTCCTTCCCCCGGAAGTCGGCGTTGATCTGAGCGATGACCTGCAGCTTCGTGAACAGCGGGTAGTTCAGGCCGGCGTTGACGAGGAGCTCGTCGCCCAGCCGGTAGTTCTCGGTGCCCCTTCCGTTGCGGCGATAGGTGGCGCCGGCGAAGAACGGCATGACGGCCGCGTTTCCCAGCAGCCCGTGTGAAAGGGACGGAACCGGGAGCTGCGTCTGGAAGACGATTCCCCCGAAGAAGTCGTAGGACCCGGACCCGGGCGCGAGCGTCGGCTCGGCGAACTCGCCTTCGGAGTTCTTCGGCCGCCGCGCGCCGGTGGGAAGCTCGACGCCCAGGGTCGTCCACACCTTTGTACCGAGCCGGTAACGGCCGCTGACGGCGATGTCGCCCAGATCACTGAAGCGCCAGGCCTCGAGCTGGGCGCTCTCCTCCTCGATGTGCTCGTGGTAGCGCGAAACGAACGGGACGAACGCCGACAGGACGAACCGGTTGCTCGTCGCGTAGTTGGCGAGAAATCCGATTCCCCGGTTGACCGTCCGGACCTCGTCGTGGGAGGACGGAATTTCTCCCACCTCTCCCTTTCGGGTACCGATACGGACGTGGTCCTGGTCGATGTACTGAAAGGAGAAGTCGAGCGTGAACTGCCGAGGCAACGGCAGGTTCAGTGACTGCGGATCCATCGGACAAGTCGCGGAGCCGCAGCTCGCGAAGAGAGCCGCCCGCACCAGGAACATCGCCATCCCGATGACGATGGAGCGAAGAAGCGGAGTCAACCGCTCGAAATGCATTGGACCGAACCTCCTCGTCGGATGAGAGAGAGCGGATCGGCCCGCTCCCGTGGAGGAAGCGGGTCGGACGCCGGTCGACGAACGGTCGGTTCAGCCCCGGGGAGGGGGATCGGAGGGATCGGCGGAAGGAGGCGGCGCCGCGCGGGCTTCGAGAAGAGCGAGGAAACCCGCGCCGGCCGGCGCGGGAAGAGCCGGGGACGACGGCAGCAGGATCCTGGGAGCGGAGAGCGAAAGCGCCGCGGAATCCCCCGCCGGACACTGCTTCAGCGAGCAGCCCGTGTCCATCCGGCTGCAGGCGCCGAGCATTCCGTCGGGACAGCAGCACGAGCCGCGCACGGTCTGCGGCAGCCAGCGCGGCGCGAAAAGGCCCGCCAGCAGTCCGGCGACGAGGAGCGTCGTGAGCGGCTTCACGGAAGTCGGAAGTCTACTTCGCCTTCTTCTTCGCCGCGAAGCCGCGGACGTCGTTCTTGACCAGGCTTTCGATCTGCTCCTTCGTCAGTTTCTTGCCGAAGGGGGGCATGTCCTCGCCGCCTTTGGTGATCTGCTTGATCAAGTCCGCGTCGCTCTTCTCCGCCTGCCATTCGGGGTCCGTGAAGTCCTGAGCCATGAGCTGTTTGCCTTTCGGAGTGTTCGCGGTGCCATCCTCGCCGTGGCACTTGGCGCAGTACTCCTTGAAGAGCGCCGACGGATGGTCTTCTCCCGCGTAGAGAACGAGGCCGAAGCCGACGAGACCGCCGAAGAGAAAAGCCGAGAGGAGCCGCGTGCGTTTCATCCTTTCCTCGCTTTCTCCAGATCCCGGAGCAGGTGCTCCGGCTCCCACGTCTGCCCATAGTAGATGGTCGCGAGCCGGCCGGCCGGATCCACGACCGCCGCGGTCTGGGCGTGAACGATCTGTCCCTTGTCCGGGTAGTAGATCATCCCGAAGCTCGTTGCGACTTTCGCCACTTCCTTCGGGTCGCCGGTCAGAAACTTCCAGCGGGCGGGCTCCGCGCCGAGATGCTTTGCGTAGTCCGCGAGGACCTTCGGCGTGTCGTGCTCGGGATCGACGGTGATCGTCAACAGCCGGCCGAATCCTCTTCCCTTCAGCATCGCGTCCAACTTCGCGAACTTGGTCGCGGTCATCGGACAGGCGGTCGCGATCGGGCAGCGGGTGTAGAGGAAGGTCACGGCGACCGGCTCTCCGCGCATCTGCGAAAGTCGAACCGTCCGCCCGGTCTGATCGGTCAGCGCGAAATCGGGAATCGTGTCTCCGACCGCGACTCCGCGGTTCGGCTCCGGTGTGACGACCGCAGCCGCGGGGGAAGCCGCGACCGGTGAAGTCGGCACGAACCCTTTGGTCAGAATCTGCTCGAGCCAGAAGTTCCCGCCGTCGACGACGAGACGGGCCTCGAGACGGTCGCCCGGATGGAGGATCTCGAACACCTGCGGGTCGTCATGGACCGGAAAGCTCATCGTCATCGCGTCCATGAGGCCGGGAATCGCCTCGTGCTCGACCGTCACTTCCCGCTTCGCGACGTCCACGTTCCGCACCACCCCGCGAAACGGGTAGCGGCGCGCCGAGGCGGAGGAAGAGGAGGGCGTTGCTGCAGCTGGCGTGGTCGCGCTTTGCTTCGCGCAGCCGGCCGGAGCGAGCAGCAGAAGGGTGACCGGCAGAGCGGCGAACGGCGATTTCACGACGCCTGTTCAATACGCGCGCCGCGGCCGCCTAATTCCTGGTTAAGGAACTTCGAAGGTCAGGGAGGCCCAAAGGCTTTCCCAGTCGGCGCCCGATTCGACGGGGGCGGGGATCATGTGAACCGCCTTCACCAGCCACACTCCGGACCGCGGGAGGTCGAATCGGACGCGCCCCGCTCCATCGGTTCGGGCCGAGAGACGCTTCTCCGGCTCGTCGCGGTTCAACGCGAAGACGAGCGCTCCCGCGAGCGGCTTGCCTTCGTAGAGGAGGCGCACGGGCATCGATGCCGGAGCCGCGACCTTCTTCGGACTCTTTTCGGCGACGAGCTCCAGCCGCAGTCCGAGGACAAGATCGAAACCGGCCGTCCCGGCGGCGCCCGCGTCGAGAAGCGCTTTGGCGCAGCGCGAGTAGATCTCGTTGCCCGGCTTCTCCGAGTCGCCGCGCTTCGCGCGAACCGCGCTGACTTTCTCGAGCCCCTCCTCCTTCAGGTATTGCTCGAACTTCTCCGAAGGCAGATCGATGCGCGAAGGGCTGCTGCGATAGCCGACGACGAGGAACCCGGCCTCGTTCACGCGCGCGACGCCCGCCGGGTCGCGGCCGGAAATTCCTTCGACCGCCTTTTCGGCGCCCAATGGAGAGACCAGGACGAACTTCACGATCTTTTCGCTCATGCGCGGGACCGGGTCGCCCCGGAAGCCCTGGCCGACGCGGAGCCCGAGCCCGACGAGCGAGCCGACCTCGGGGCGGAAGCTCGTCGGCTCGATCCAGAAGTCGTGCGCGAAGAGCGGCGCCGCGAGCGCGAAAGTGCAGGCGGCGATGAGCTTCTTCATGGGGTCAGGTCTCCACTTGCCACATTGGGGGTCACGTTGCCACGTTGCCGAGAAACGTCGCCAATCGGTTCAGATCCAGGTTGCCTCCGCTCCAGATCACGCCGACGCGCTTGCCGGTAAAATCCGCCTTTCCGTGGCGCACCGCCGCCGCGCCGGCGACGCCGGACGGCTCGACGAAGACCTTCATGCGCTCGAGAGTCCAGGAGAGCGTCTCGATCATCTCGTCGTCGGATACGAGGAGAATGCGCGAAACGGTTTTCTGAATGATCGGAAAAGTCAGCCGCCCGACGCAGGCGACCTGGAGGCCATCTGCGATCGTGCGCGGCACCGGGATCGTCACGCGTTCTCCCTTTTCGAGCGACTGCGCGACGTCGTTCGCGGTCTCCGGCTCGACGCCATAGACGGTGATCCCCGGTCGGAGTTGTTTTGCCGCAGTCGCCGAGCCGGCGATCAGGCCTCCACCGGATACCGGCACGACGAGGTAGTCGAGATCCGGCACTTCCTCGAGGAGCTCTGCCGTCGCCGTGCCGGCGCCGGCCATGACGAGCGGATCGTCGAACGGCGGAACGAGGAGCGCGCCGCGCTCGCGGACGAGACGCTCGCCGATCTCTTCGCGGTCGCCGGCGTACCGGTCGTACTGGATGATGTCCGCTCCGTACCCGCGCGTCGCGGCGAGCTTCGCGGCGGGTGCATCGCTCGGCATGACCAGCGTCGCCTTCAGTCCCAGGAGCTTCGAGACGAGCGCGACGGCCTGCGCGTGATTGCCCGAGGAGTAGGCGACGACCTCCGAGAAGCTCCGCCGCTCCTGCTCCGCGCGGATCTTGTTGTACGCGCCGCGGAACTTGAAGGCGCCGGCGCGCTGGAGGTTCTCCGCCTTGAAGAACACGGTCGCGCCAGCCTCGCCGTCGAACTGCCGCGAGTGAAGAACGGGGGTGCGGTGCGCGACGCCGTGGATGCGCCGACGGGCTTCCTCGATGTCTCTCCAGGCGAGCGTCAAGCGGGCGCCGCGACCGCTTCCGCCGCGATCGCCGACTTCCACTCCCCGATCGCCGCCAGCGCGCGATCCACCATCTGCTGCCGGCGCACGGCCTTGTCGCGGACGGGCGAGTGCGACGTGTCCTCGATCAGACCGAACGTCACGTTCATCGGCTCGAAGGTCTTCGTCGCCGGGCGCTCGGAGCAGTGGCGGGCGAGCGACCCGATGGCGGTCGTGTAGGGGACCGGGACGGGGTCCTTTCCCTCGAGGAGCTGCGCGATCGTGATGCCGATCGCAAGCCCGGTCGCGGCGCTCTCGACGTATCCTTCGACGCCGGTGATCTGACCGGCAAAGAAGATGCGCGGCTCGCGGCGCATCCGCCAGAACCGATCGAGGTGCGCCGGCGCGTGGATGTACGTGTTGCGGTGGAGCATTCCGTATCGCACGAATGCCGCGTTCTCGAGTCCCGGGATCTTCCGGAAGACGCGCTGCTGCTCGGCGACCTTCAACTTCGTCTGGAAGCCGACGAGGTTGTAGTGCTCCTTCGCGAGGTCATCCTGCCGGAGTTGCACGACCGCATGCGGAATCCGTCCGGAGCGCGGATCGGGCAGGCCCATCGGCTTCATGGGACCGTGGCGGAGCGTCTCCACGCCGCGCTCCGCCATGACCTCGATCGGCAGGCAGCCCTCGAAATAGATCCCTTTCTCGAAGTCCTTGACCGGCACGATCTCGGCCGAGAGGAGCTCCGCGACGAACTCCTCGTACTCTTCTTTCGTCAGAGGGCAATTCCAGTAGTCCTCGCCGGAACCTTTCCCGTAGCGGGACAGCGGATACATCTTCGAGAAGTCGAGCGAAGACGCGGCGACGATCGGCGCCATCGAATCGTAGAAGTAGAGGTCCTCGGTGCCGAGGAGCTCCCCGATGGCGCGATCCAGCGCGTCCGAGGTGAGGGGCCCCGTCGCGAGGACCGCATAGTCTTGCTCCGGAATCCGCGTGACCTCTTCCCTCACCAGGTCGATCTCTGGACGCGACGCGATCGCTTCGCTGACGAGGCGCGAGAACTCGTCGCGGTCCATGGCGAGCGCGTCGCCCGCCGGCACCGCCGCCGCCCGGGCGCAGCGGATGACGAGCGAGTCGAGCAGCTCCATCTCCCGTTTCAGGAGCCCCACGGCGTTTCTCGGGTTGTCCGAGCGAAAGGAGTTGGAGCACACGAGCTCGGCGCAGCGCTCGGTCTGGTGCGCGGCCGTCTTGACCTTGGGTCGCATCTCGAAGAGGCGCACGGGGTGCCCCCGGCGCGCGAGCTGCCAGGCACACTCGGAGCCCGCCAGCCCTGCGCCGACGACGGTGACGGCTTGCCTACCCAAGGCGGCGATTCTACCGGCCGCTCGCCGGACGCGCCTTCCGCACGGCGATCGGGATCACGAACCGGATCGACGTCAGACGCGCGGAGAAGGCCGCGATCTTGTTGTCCACGAGGCCGCACGCCAGACCCGCCTTCTGGACGTCCGTCCAGGAGTAGGGAAAGGAGAGCTCCTCCAAGAACGGCTTCTTCGGAAAGACGACCCAGAGCGACCCGGCGGCGGCGAGCCGCTTCTCGAGGTCCCGGAAGAACGCGGTCAGCGAGCCTTCGGCCGGCACCTCCGCCATCAGCCAGTCCTGCGGTCCGGCCGGCCACTTCTCGACGCGGTCGACCAGCGGTCCGAAAATCTCGCGCAGGGCTTTCCGGAACTCCGCGGATTCGCCGCGCGCGTATGCGGGGCGGTCGCCGGGCAGCGAGAATTTCTCCCAGGGCGTTTTCATGAAAAGCTAAAACTAACAGCGAATCGCCGTGGCAACCTGGCCCCCAATGTGGCAAGTGGAGACCTGACCCTGTGTTTCGCGAAGACCTCTACCCCGACGAATATTTCGACCAGCTCCACCGCGTCACGCCCTTCGCGGCGCCGGAGCGCAAGTGGCGCGAGCGCGACCGGGACATCCTCGCGCTGGCGGAGCCGTCTCCCGACAAGACCGTCCTCGACCTGGGAAGCGCGCTCGGCGACGTGTGCTTCCTCCTCGCGCCGCACGTGAGAGAGGCGATCGGCGTGGACGCTTCGCCGCGGGCGCTCGAGCTCGCGCAGGCTCGCGCGCGGGAGCGCCGGTTCGGCAACGTCCGCTTTCTCACCGGCGACGTGGCGAACCTCGCGGAGATCCGCGACGCGTCGATCGACGTGGCCGGTGCGTTCGATCTCCTCGAGCACGTCGACGACGAGACCGTGCGCCGGATGCTCCGGTCGCTGTCGCGGGTGCTGAAGCCGGGAGGAGTTTTCGTCGCGTACACGCCCAACCGCGAGCACTACGTCGAGCGACTGAAAGCCCGCAATCTGCTTCTGAAACAGTTTCCGGAGCACATCGCGGTCCGACGGCCACGCGAGATCCGGCGACTTCTCGAAAGTGAGGGCTGGCGGCTCCGGTCGCTCCGTTACTCGACGGCTCCGTTTCCCTTCGTCCGCTGGATCGAGCGGGCGCTCTCGCGGCTGCCGCTCGTGGGGCCCCTTTTTCGATACCGCATCCTCCTTCGGGCGGTTCCGATTCGGGCGGTACACTGAGAAGCTCCATGCGGGCCTCCGTCGTCGTCCCCTGCCGAAACGCGGAGCGCACCGTCGCCGACTCGGTTCGCTCCGCCTTCGAGCAGACCGAGCCGCCGTTGGAAGTCCTGGTCGTGGACGACGCATCGACCGACGGCTCCGCCGCAACCGCGCGGCGCGCCGGCGCGCGAGTGATCGAGAACAGCGGGCGCCGCAACGCGGGCGGCGCGCGCAACGCCGGGATCGCCGCCGCGAGAGGTGACGCTTTCGCGTTTCTCGACGCCGACGCGATCGCGCCGCGAGACTGGTTGGAAAGCGCGCGCAAAGCCTTCGAGAGCGACCGCGAGATCGTCGCGGTCGGCGGCCGCATCGCCAACGGCCGGCCGGGGCGCTGGGGCGAGCTCGACTGGTTCCTGAACCACTCCGAGTGGATCCGCGCGGGACGTCCCGGTCCCCGGAAGAACATCCCGACGATGGGGATCGTTTATCGGCGCGACGCCGTGGGCGACGCGCGCTTCCCCGAGTCGAATTCCGGAGAGGACACCGCGTTCGCACTCGCCGTCCTCGCGCGCGGTGGGAAGCTCTGGTACGAGCCGGGCATCGTTCTGACGCACCGCCACGAACGGCTGGACGCGACGGCGTTCCGCGAGAAACAGGTCGCGTGCGGGCGCACGATCTATCTCACCCGCGTGCGACTCGACCGGCCGGGACGCGTTCTCGTGAAGTGGCCGGTGCTGCTCTTTCTCTTTCCGCACCTGTGGGTGACGGTCGGGCGGATGGTGCGGGCCGGTTACGCAGGGCGGGCCGTGGCGCTCTTCCCCTGGCTCGTGGCGGGAGAGATGTACAGGATCCGGGGGTTTTTCGAAGCGCGTCATGAGACGGGCGAGGGAAGCGCCCTCGTTCCAGCCGTATGACTGTCCGCCGTCTCCGTCAGGGGCTCGCGCTCGGCCGCGACTGGATCGCGCCGGGTCCGGCGCTCGCTCAGTGGACGCACTTCGTGACCTCCGTCTGCAACGCGCGCTGTGCGCACTGCTTTTACCCGATCAACGCGGGAAAGAACGAGCTCACGCTGGAAGAGATCGCGCGGTTCGTGGGCACGCTGCCGCCGATCCGGCTGCTGCTCATCTCCGGCGGCGAGCCCTTCCTGCGGCGCGACCTTCCGGAGGTCGTCCGTGCGTACTTCGAGCGCTGCGGCGTCTTCAACGTCGGCATCCCGACGAACGGCTTCGCGGCGGGCGAGATCGCCGCGATGGCGGAGCGGATCTGCTCGTTCTCGCCCGAGCTCTCGCTCGGCGTTTCCGTTTCGATCGACGGATTCCGCGAGTTCCACGACCGCGTGCGCGCCGTGCCGGGACTGTACGACCGCGCGCTCCAGAGTCTCGAGTCGCTTCTCGGCCTCGCGCGGCGCACTCCGAATCTGACAGTCGGCGTCACGACCGTCTTCATGCGCGACAACCAGGCGGAGCTGGAGCAGTTTTGCGACTTCGTGTGGGAACGCTACCGCCCCAGCCACCACTCGCTCGGCTTCATCCGGGGGGACGCCTACGACCCGCGGTTGAAGGAAGGGCTCGACGTCGACCTCTACGAGCGGCTCTCGCGCCAGATCGACTCGCGCTATCCGCCGGACGAGGCGCGGACCGGCTGGCGCGGGGCGCGCACGCGCGCGCGGCGCGAGATCAACCGGCGGCGCTTCGAATACATCGCGCGGCAGGCGCGAGGAGGAGGCTTCGAGAAATTCTGCTTCGCCGGGGAGCGCGAGTTCGTCTTGACCGAGGACGGCACCGTCTACGGCTGCGAGCTCATCGGAACGCCTCTGGGAAACGTCCGGGAAGCAGGATACGACTTCGCGCGGATCCGCGGCGGCGCCGCGGTCGAGCGCTTCGTCTCCGACAAGCACGACCGGCTCTGCCGCTGCACGCACGAGTGCAACACTCGGACGATGATCCTGTTCGATCGGGGCAACGCCCTGCCGGTCCTCGCCGCGATGGCCGGGTTCGAGACGTCGAGGGCAGAGCCGTCGTGAGCCGCGGAAAGAACGGGCTCCGGCTGAAATCGCTCAAGTACATGCTCGAGCTGACCAGCCGCTGCAACCTGCGATGCGGGATGTGTCCGATGGACGTCCTCACCCGGCCGTTCGAGGACGCGCCCTGGGACATGGTCGAGGACGTCGCGCGCCAGATGAAGGATCTCGGCCTGCCGATGCGCTACCTGCACGAGATGGGCGAGCCGTTCCTCTACAAGAGGCTGCCCGAGGCGATCGACCTCTTTCCGGGCGTCTGCGTCTCGACGAACGCGACTCTCCTGACCGAGGAGTGGGCGAAGAAGATCCTGTCGAGCTCGCTCGAGCGGATCCGCCTCTGCATCGACACGTTGAAGCCCGACGTCTATCCGATCGTGCGCAAGGGCGGCAAGTTCGACGTGGTCGTCGAGAACATCCGCCGCTTCCTCGAGATGTCGAAGGGCCGAAAGATCGTCGTCGAGATCCAGCGGATGATCACCACGCAGACCCACGACGAGTCGGTCCGGTCGTTCCGAGAGTTCTTCCGGCTCGACCGGTATCCGCAGGCGATCGTCGTGCAGAAGACGTGCGAAGGGCTCGACACTTCCGAAGTGACCGAGCTCCATCAGGCGTACTACGGCTGCTTCCAGGGAACGCCGTACCAGTGGTTCGTCATCCTGTGCAACGGCGACGTGACGCACTGCTGCTACGACTACGACGGAACCCAGAAGCTCGGCAACGTGAGGGAAAGCTCGATTGCGCAGATTGCGGCGTCACCCTTCCTCGACACGATCGAGGAGGGCTTCCGCACGCACGATTTCAGCAAGCTGCCCCGCTGCGCGGAGTGCTTCAAGAACCCCGCGGCGAAGCCTCCGCTGACCGACCGGATCTGGCGCTACGCCCAGATCTTTCCGTGGAAAGACCCGTTCCGCCGGCTGCTCAACCTGCCGGGCGGGGAGAACTGAGAGTCCGCGAATGCATCAGGCGACAATAATGTTGAGGACG
>DASXSX010000079.1:0-15730 GCA_036505815.1 Thermoanaerobaculia bacterium | reverse complement strand
GCAACGCCTACACCCTGGGGCTCGGGTACGACACCGATCGGTGGGGCGTGGACGTGTCGGACATCTACATCGACTTCGATCACCGGGACACGCGAGGCCACGTGAACCACGATCAGTTCTTCGGCCAGTATTCGGAGAAGGCGAACCTCCTGGCTTTCAGTTTTCGAGTCTCGTTCTAACCCGAGGAGATGACGATGAAGAGCATGCTGTTTCGCGCGGCTGTTTCCGCCGGAGTGCTCACCGCGCTCGCGGCTTCCCCTCTCTTTTCGCAGACGACGTTCCACAAGTTCGTCGGGGTCGGCGACAGCCTCGTCGCGGGGGAGGAGGGGAACTGCCTGGTCGAGCGTCATCAGAATCGCTCCTGGGTGAAGCAAGTCGCCAACCAGCTCGGGATCTCCGATTTCCAGCAGCCGCTGATCTCCGAGAAGGCGCTATCGAACCCTCTGACCGGACAGCCGTGCCTGGGCGCCGTGATCTCCGGTCAGACGATCACGGTCGGTGCGGTCTCGCAGATGGGCACCAACCAGAATGCGGCCCTGTCTCGACCGTACGACAACCTCGGATTCATCGGGTCGCCGCGCATCAAGGATTTCGTGGATCTGAAAGTTTCCGTTCCGGGCCGCTCCGGCACGGACAACATTGCGGCGGTCATCCTGCGGAATTTCGCGGGAGGCCCATTCGAGGGCCGGAGCGCGGTGGACGAGGCCAACTCGCTCAATCCCGATCTCGTCGGACTCTGGGCCGGCAACAACGACGTTCTCGGCGCGGCCACTTCCGCGGTCGCCATCGACGGCGTGACCCTCACGCCGGTCGCTGCGTTCGAGGCCAAGTACACCGAGGTCCTGACCGGTCTGGCGGCGAGCGGCCGCACGATCGTCACGTTCACGATCCCGGACGTCGCGGCCATCCCCTTCGAGACGACGATCCCGCCGGCCGGTCTCCTGGGTCCCCGCACGACCGCGACCTGTTCGACGCCGCCCTGTCCGCTCCCGGCCGGGACTCTGGTCACCCTCCCTGCTTCGTCTCTCCTCGCTCAGAAGATCGGGATTCCCGTGGAAGCTGGTGGAACCGGTCTGCCGCTTCCGGACGGAGGATTTACTCCCCCCTCCACGCTCAATCCCGGAGTCCTCCTCTATCCCGATGAGGTGGCGCTGATCCAACAGCGTACGATCGATCTCAACGCGAAGATCAGGTCGATTTCCGCGGCGAACGGCGCAATCCTGATCGACGTGTACACCCTGTTCAACGAGATCAAGGCAAATGGATACGAGATCGGCGGGATCACCCTGACGACGAGCTTCCTGACCGGAGGGTTGTTCTCCGCCGATGGCGTTCATCCGTCGCAGATGGGATACGCGATTATCGCCGATGGAGTGATCCAGGCGTTGAACGCGGCCAAGGGGAGTCACATCGAGCGACCGGATCTCGCACAGGCGTTGCTCACGCCCAACGTGCCGACGATCAGCACCGCCGCCCAGGTCGATCCGAGTGGCGGTCCGTACGGCTTCTCGCTATCGATGTGGAAGGAGCTTTTGGACTCGTTCGGTCCGGAGGAAGGGATCTCCGTCGTTTTCCCTGCGCCAGCGAAGCGCGCCAAGCGACTTCTCGGGCGATAGACGAAGTCTCCGCCTGTCGGAAGCCCCGGCTTCGCCCGGGGCTTTTTTCCGTCCGGATCGTCTGCGCCAGGGGGCCTGGGGGACCGCAAGGTCCCCCCGCTATGATTGGGTTCAGTCTTTTGTTCTTGGAGACCGGCGATGATGATCTCGGCAACGCAGATCCGCAGCGGCACTTTGTTCATCTACAACGGTGAGCTCCACCGCGCTCACGAAGTCATCCACAAGACGCCCGGCAACCTGCGCGGCTTCGTCCAGGTCAAGATGCGCAACCTGCGCAACGGCGCCATGATCGAGCACCGTTTCGGATCGACCGATCGGGTCGAGAAGGCGTCGCTCGACGAGCGGGAGATGGAATACCTCTACTCGGACTCCGCCGGCCACCACTTCATGGACAACGAGAGTTACGACCAGGTCACGCTCTCCGATGAGGTCATCGGGGAGCAGATGGCCTATCTGCTTCCCAACACGGCGATTCGAGTCGACCTCTTCGAAGGCAACGCAGTCGGCATCGAGCTTCCGAACACGGTGACCTTGAAAGTCATCGAGACGCAGCCCGGAATGAAGGGAGCGACCGCATCGGCCTCCTACAAGCCCGCGAAGCTCGAAACCGGGCTGCAGGTCATGGTGCCGCAGTTCATCGAGGCCGGGACGCGCATCAAAGTCGACACGCGCGACAACACTTATTTGGAACGCGCCTGACCGCCGGAAATCGGGATCGGAACTCGAAAATCGAGAGACTTGTCCGCGCTGGAGAGCGCGCTTTGTACCCTTTCGGCGCGATATGCTGTATTGCCATAAGTATTTGATTCTTCGGGTCTTTTTTCCTTGACCCCACCTTCAAGCGTTCTTAATAATCCGGGCGTGCGAAAGGCGCCGGTCGTGGCGGCGGCTCTGGCAGCCGCCTTGTTTCTCCTCGTCCTGCCAGCCTCCTCCGAAGCCCGTTCCCGCCACCGGGGAAGAGTTTCGAAGCAGGCTCTGCATGCGCGGGTGATGAGGCAGTCCTCAGCTCGCACGCGCGCGCGCGCGAGGGAGATCCGGGCCGCGAGCAGCCTTCTGGCGGGAGGACCCGTCGGGAGAAGGGGAAAGGCGGCACGCGACCCGATCGTCATCCACCAAACCGACAACGGCGAGGTCGTGCTCGACTCCGTCGAGGTCGCGACGGCGGAAGCCGCCGCCGCTCTAGCTGCTCCGACCGCCTCGGCCGTTCCGGCTGCTCCGACCGATCCTTTTCCCGAGACCTACGAGTATCCGCAAGCGCCCTGTCCTGCCGAAGACCCGGTGATCGAGGCGCACGTGCACGTCGCCGACGCCGACACGCCGGAGAAGCCGGAGGACGAGATGCTCGCGCGGCCCGACCCGCCCCGTATCGCCCGGATCGCGCGACGGTTGAGCTCGTTCTTCCGGCCAAAGTCCGCGGCGGCGCGGGTGCATCCCCGCGACGTCGACCTTTCCGAGCTGGTGGCTGCGAACTTCCTCCTTCCGGTCGAAGGGGTCGATCGCGACAAGCTGCGCGACTCGTTCCTCGAATCGCGAGGGGAGTATGCCCGCCACCTCGCCATCGACATCGGCGCCCCGCGGGGAACTCCCGTCCTGGCGACCACGGACGGCGAGATCATCAAGTTGAGCCGGGAGGGGCGCGGCGGCATCACGATCTACCAGAAGGACGCGACCGGCCGGTACCTCTTCTTCTACTGCCACCTGTCCCGCTACGCGCGAGGTTTGCGGCCGGGGCAGCAGGTCGAGAAGGGGGAGGTCATCGGCTACGTCGGCGCGACCGGGCACGTGATCGGAGGCCCCCACCTCCACTTCTCGATCACACGGCTTCCCGAGGACGATGACAACTTCCGCGAGGGTCTCGCGATCAATCCGTATCTGCTCTTCCTCGCCGGCGTCCCATAGCCCGGCCGGTCAATTCGAGAGATCCCTCGCTTCGCTCGGGATGACAGCGGAGAGAGTTCCGCGGGATGACGGCGGAGGAGCTACACGACCCGCGGGTCGTCGAGGCTGAACAGCCTCTCCAGCCACAGGTTCGTCAGTTTCTCCGACACGGTGTTCTGGCGCAGGCGCGCCGCGAGGTTGTCCCAGTCCATCTCGTCTAACTTCTGATCCTGGTTGAAGCACGAGAAGACGATCTCCCGTTCCGCGCCGGTCGCCGGATCGACGTGCCGCTGGAGGCATTGCGCGCAGACCTCTTTCATCATGCACTGCATCGGTGAGTTGATCGATCCGATCCCCACGTGGTTCGGGCGAAGGTGCGGCGCCAGCACGCCGTGGCGCGCCCGGGCGACCGCCGCCATCATGCGGTCCGAGCCGATCGCGATCAGGCGGTCGACTTCGGAGAGCCGGATCGGCGTCTCACCCATCTGTCCTTGCGCCCAGGCGGTCATCGCCTCGACGATGTTTCCCACGAACTGACGGTCCTGCGGCCGCCGCGCGGGAATCGGCTCGCCGCGGTCGACCGAGAGAATCAGCGCGTCGGAAGCCGCCTCGAGGTCTTCCCGCTTGTAGAAGTCCTCGGCCTTCTTGTAGCCCGCGAAATAGATCACCCGGTTGCCGAACTCCCGTGCTTTCCTGCCGATCGAGAAGAGGACCGCGTTGCCGAGACCGCCGCCGCAGAGGAGGACTGTCCCGTTCCGGGGCAGCTCGGTCGCGCTGCCGGTCGGCCCCATGACCAGAACGGGTTCGCCCGGCTTCAGAACCGAACAAATCCGGGAGGAGGCGCCGAGCTCGAGGGCGATCAGGGAAAGCAGTCCCTGCTCGGCGTCGACCCACGCGCCAGTCAGAGCGAGGGGCTCGATCAGAAGCGGCGAGCCGGCAATCGACGGGGCATAGGTCTCCAGGTTCTGGAGTCGGAAGAACTGCCCCGGCTGAAAGTTCTCCGCGGCGGCCGGCGCGCGGACGATGACCTCGACGATGGTCGGGGTGAGCCGCCGCACCTCGACGACGCGCGCCGTGAAGCGGTCCCTCGCTCGCATGCGGAAAGACTCCCACTCCATCTCGCGGTGCTCGTCCGGCGTGGACGACGCCGGGAGGTGACCGTCGAGCACCTCGACGATCGCCCGATATCCCACCTTCGCCGACGCCATGGCCTTGACCACGTTGCCGTTGTAGGCGGGGTGGTTGTCGCCAAAGAAAGTGATGAACTTTCCGTCGCGGCAGTATCCGGTGAAGAACGCCCACTCGTCCGACGGCGGCGCCGCGTGGAGCTTCCACTTGCCGTCTTCTGCCCGAATCGCCCGATGCGGCGCAAAGAACCGGCGCCGCTCGTCGAGCGGGATCGCTTGCGGGAACTCCTTGGCGTACGTGATGTTCGGGGTCGTACCCGCCGCGACCAGGCACGTGCGGGCCGGCAGCTCCAGGAGCTCTCCGCTCCCGGATCGGCGGAACTTGACCGCGGCGAGCTTTCCGTAGCCGTCGGGAATCGCCTCGGCCGGCTCCAGCCCTTCGACGAACGAGATGCCCTCCTCGAGGGCCTTGATCACCTCTTCGTGGTTCAGCCGATAGGCAGGGGATTCCTCGAGCGTCCGACGATAGACGATCGAGACGCCGCCCCAAGCCTCGCAGAGGCGCGCGAGGTCCGCCGTCTCACCGGCCGCGTGGGCGCGCTGGCGCTCCCGGCGGACCTCTTCGCCGTGCCGCAGCAGCCGGTCGAGGACGTCCCGCTCTTCTTCGTCGAAGAGCGCCCGGACGGCCGGCTCGCCGCGCTCGGCGATCAAGGTCTCGTAACGCGTGAGCGTCTTCTCGGCCTGGATCGGGTAGTACGCGAGGAGCTCCGTCGCCGTGTCGATCGCGGTCAGTCCCCCTCCGATGATCACGGCCGGCAGCTCCGCCTGCAGGTTGGCGAGCGCATCCTCCTTGAAGGCGCCGGTCAACTGCAGCGCCATCAGGAAGTCGGAGGCCTTCCGAACGCCGCGGATGATGTTGTTCTTCATCGCGATGATCGTCGGCCGACCCGCGCCCGCCGCGATCGCCACATGGTCGAACCCGAAGTCGAACGCCTGCTCGGCGGTCACGGTCCCTCCGAACCGGACGCCCCCCACGATCTCGAACCGCCGGCGCCGCGCGAGAGTCAGGTGAACGAGCGTCAGGAAGTTCTTGTCCCATCGCACCGTGATGCCGTATTCGGACACTCCGCCGAAGCCGACGAGCGGCCGCTCGTCGAGTTGCTGCGAGATCTCTGCGGAGTTCCGGATGGGCCGAATCCCGCGCCCGTCGGCTCCGGTCCAGTCGGCGGGAAGAGGCTCGATCTTCAGGCCGTCGATTCCGACCACGCCGAAGCCCTCGTTGACGAGGTAGTGCGCGAGCGTGTAGCCGGCGGGGCCGAGGCCGACCACGAGAACCTTCTTGCCGTTGTAGGGGAGCGGGTAGGGGCGCGCCGGCGACAGCGGATTCCATCGGGTCAGCAGGCCGTAGATCTCCACCCCCCAGGGCAGCGCGAGAACATCAGTCAGGACACCGGTCTCGATCTGCGGGATGTTGACCGGATCCTGCTTCTGGAAAATGCACCCCTTCATGCAGTCGTTGCAGATGCGGTGGCCCGTCCCGGGGCACATCGGGTTGTCGATCGCCACCAGCGCGAGCGCCCCGATCGAGTCGCCTTCCCTCCGGAGTTGATGCATCTCGGAGATCTTTTCGTCGAGCGGGCAGCCTCTCAGCTCGATCCCGAGCGGGTTCTTCTGCCACGTTCCCGTCTTCCCGTCGAAGAACCCTTTCGTGCAGGAGTCCTTGTCGCGCTCGTGACAGAGGATGCAGTAATGGGTTTCGCCCAGCACCTCCCGTCGGGACATCCTCGGGTCGGTCAGGCGAAACCCCTCGCGCCGTCGGCGCCGGTGCGCGGGACCGACCCTCTCCTCGGGCAGAGCCGGGTTCGGACGAATTGTCTGGACCAGCCGGTGAAAGTCGAAGGGCTCGGGGAGCCGGAACGAGACCCAGCGGGAGATCTCGCGCCGCAAGTCCGGGTTGTGCAATCTCGCTTTGCACCAGGTCGCGTAGCGGACGACAAGCGCTTCGAGAAACTCCAGCGCCGCCTCGTCAGACGCATCCCGCGGCCGCGGGAGGTCCGGGGATGCGGAGGCCGCGCGATTCGCGAGCTCCGCCGTGCGCCGACGGGTCTCCTCCGAGACCGAGGGACGCTTCTTCTGCCGGACCGCCTCGATGTGCTCGGCCTCCAGGTCGAGCAGCTCCGCTCCCATTCGCGAGGTGGCGAGCTCCGGATCGCTCTCCCACGGAAGCTCGCCGAAGAGCTCCACTTCGATCGCTCGCGCCTCCCGCTCGAGAGCTGGCAGATCCGGGTCGGCGGGAGGTGTCGCCCGGACCGCTCGCCGGAGCAGGAAGTCCCGCCGGAATCGGAACAGCACGGCTTCGGGCGACGCGACCGCCGCCTGCGCACGCCACTCGGCTTCAATCCCGAAGAGTCGGGCGACGAATCGCGCCACGGGCCGCGCCGCCTCGACGAGCAGCCGGGATCGGGCGATCGCGTCGAGCGAGTCCGGGCGGGAGCGCCAGGTCGCGAGCTTTTCCGCCAGGGCGGGATCGCCTTCCGAGAGCTCTTCCAAGAAGACGCGGTCGAGCTCCGCGAGACGCTTCTCGCGGTGCAGGTCCTGGTATGTGAAGCCAGGCACGCCGAGAGGGAAGTCCCTCTCGGCGAGCGTTGGCGCGACGGGCGTGCTCTCCAAGGGAGAGCGATTTTACCGCGCGGCGCCGCTGCGACTTCGGTCTTTAAGGAACCCGCGCCCGGCGAAGATAGAGGGAGGAATAGAGGAGCCCGGCAAAAGCTCCTCCGACGAGAGGCCCCACCCAGTAGATCCAGTGATGCGCCCAGAATCCGCCGACCAGCGCGGGACCGAACGTGCGCGCCGGGTTCATCGAAGCGCCGCTGACCGGCCCGCCGGCGAGGATGTCGAACGTGATGACGAACCCGATCGGGAGTCCCGAGACGACCGTGAACGCGCCGCGCTCGTCGATGGCGGTCGCGCAAACCACCAGGACCAGGAAGAACGTCGCCACGATCTCGAAGACGAGGCCCTGGGCAACGGTGACTCCCGCCCCCAGCCCCGGCGTGCCGAGGTTCGCCGCCTGCCGTGTCGCCGGATCGAAGACGAGCGTCAGGAGCAGCGCTCCGGTGACCGCGCCGGCGAGCTGAGAGATCCAGTAGACGACGGCGTCGCCCGGCGAGATCTTGCGCGCGAAGAACGCCCCGACCGTCACGGCAGGGTTCAGATGACCCCCCGAGATGTGCCCGAAGGCCGAAACCATCACGGCGATCGTGAGTCCATGCGCGAGGGCGATGCCGACGAGCGAGACGCCTCCGCCGGCGAGCCGGTCCGAGAGGATCGACCCGGCGCCGACGAAGATGAGAGCCATCGTGCCGATGAACTCGGCGAGCGCGCGACGGGAGAGTGGATACATCGCGACCTCCGTCTCTGGTTCAAGGTTGCAGGTTCGAGGTTCAAGGTGGAGTTGTCGAAGATCTTACTTTGAACCTCGAACCTCGAACTTTGAACCGGCCGGTATCACCCATACCGGTACGCTCGAAGGCAGTAATCGGGCCCAGCGCCGCCGCGCCCTGGCGAGTGACAGGGAGGCCGCGAGCCCAACGACTTCGACGGGCTCCAGAACCGACCACCGTATGCCGAGCCGCCGGAGCTCCTCGAGAAGGGGTTCTTCGATCCGGACTCGCTGGACGCGCTCGGCAATCCACTGCCGGGGCGCCGCCGACGATGCGGCTCCTCGCGCGCGCTCGGAAGTGACGTCGCCTTCCAGCAGAAGCGCGGTTCTCCGCCCCGATCGGGTCGCCGCCGACGGCATCGCGCCGACCGGCGGTTCGTCGTGAGAGCCGCGGAGACCGGCGATCGCGCGGAAGAGGTCGGCTCCGGGGGCCGGCCACAGGGCGCGCCGGCGCGAATCGGCCAGAAACGCGAGGTCGTCGGCGAGACCGAGGCCGGCCGGGCAGAGCACGACCCGCGTGGGAGCGCGCCGATCGGAGAGGAAGCGGGTGAGCGACACGGGAAGGACCCGGCTCTCCGGGAATCGGGGCGCGAGACGGGCCTCGAACGAGCGCGCGACGGCCGTCGTGGGGCCAACCAGAGCGATCCTGCCAACCATTCGGACGATCTTAGCGGCCGCTCGACGCGGCCGGGGCGGGCACTTCCGGGTTAAGATTCTCTCCACTCAGCCGAGAAATCCAATGCCCGTCTACCAGTTTCCGCTGCTGGTCCAGTCCGCCGGGACGGCTTTACTGCTCATCGTTTTTCTCCTGCTGTATCAGAAGATCCGGCGGCGCGCTTTCCTCGACTGGATCGGTTCCTGGGCATTTCTGCTGGCCGCGCTGACCGGGCTCTTCCTGCTCCCCTATCTCGGGAGCAGTCGCGGCTTCTACTTCTTCATCCATTCGTGTCTCCTCGCGCATGCCTTGCTGCTTCTGCGCGGGGTCCGAAGATTCCGCGACGAAAAGGTGCGGTCCAGCATGCGTGAGTTCCTCTGGATTCTCCCGGTCCTGGCGCTCTCGTGGTGGACGTCGGAGATCCAGGAGGGAGCGGCGGAGCGAGCGGTCCCGATCCTGATCGCGATGGCTGTTGCTTACACCATCACCGCCATGGCCTTCGCGATCACCCCCGGGTCGCCCGCGGGACGGGTCCTGCTCTCCGGATCGTTTCTGCTCTGGGGCATCGCAAGCGTGCTGATGGCGTATGCGCTCGGCCGGTTCGGTCTTCCGGAGCAGATGCCCCCGCTCTTTCAGTACGGCAGCTTCCTCGCAATGTTCCTCGAGATGATGATCGCGGTCGGCATCATCATTCTGCTGTTCGAAGCGAGCCAGATGCAGCTCGCGGCGGAGATGCACCAGCTCGTGTCCTCCGACGAGCAGTTGAAGGAGCTGGGGATCCGCGACCCTCTGACAGGCCTCTACAACCGGCACTACTTCAACGACATCATCCGCCGGGAGCTCGCGACCGCCCGAAGGTATGGCGCCGCGCTGTCCGTGCTGCTCGCCGACGTGGACCGATTCAAGGAGATCAACGACCGGAAGGGACACGCAGTCGGAGACGACGTGCTGAAGTTCGTCGCAAACTACCTGACGGCGTGCGTTCGCGAGACCGACTACGTGTTTCGCTGGGGCGGCGACGAGTTTCTGATCGTCCTGCCGAGGACCGACGAGCCATCGGCCGCCGCGAAGGCCGAGGAGCTGGTTCGCCGGCTGCCGAACATCCCGGGAACCGACAACCTGCAGCCGACGCTTTCCGTTGGATGGGCGATGCACCGCTCCGACGTCGAGCTGCCGATCACGCTCTCCGAAGCGGATGCGCGAATGTACGCGATGAAGCTGGAGCGAAAGCGAGAGCGAGCCGAACGAGAGCGGGATCGGGAGATTCTCGGAGAAGCCGGTAAACGGTTCGAGCGGGCAGGCCCATCACATTCGTGAACGATCCGGCGACCGACTCGACGAACCTCGCCCCGAGTCCCTGGATGGCGTAAGCCCCCGCCTTGTCCCGCGGCTCTCCGGTCGCGACGTACCATCGGATCTCGTCCTCACCGAGCGGCGCGATCTTGACCCGGCTTTCCTCGACCGCCTCGGCGCCAGGGCCGGAGCCTCTCGTGAGCCGGAGCGCGGTCACGACGCGGTGCTCGCGTCCCGAGAGTCGCCGTAGCATCTCGGCCGCGTCGGAGTCGTCGCGGGGTTTTCCCAGGATGGCGCCGTCGAGCAGGACGAGCGTGTCCGCGGCGAGAACCCAGACGTCCGGGTGACGCGCCGCAGCCGCCGCGGCCTTCTCGCGGGCGAAGCGGCGGGCAGCCTCACTTCCCGACTCGCCGGGAACGAGCATCTCGTCGATCTCGGCCGACGTCACCTCGAACGGGATGCCGAGCGCAGTCAGAATCTCCGCCCGGCGCGGGGAAGAGGAGGCGAGGAGGAGACGGGTCATCAGCCTCTCATTCTGAGGCCCGAAGGGCCCAAGAATCCCTCACGAGTTCCGCGGGATTCCTCGCTTCGCTCGGAATGACGGCGAGGGGTCTTACGGGTAGTACCCCGTAATCGTTCTCGCCTGAAGGCTCGTCGGCTCGACCTTCACCTCGACTTTGCGCCACTTGTCTTTCGCTGTGGTGTTCGTCGAGTAGTAGGTCAACAGGTACTGGCTGCGGAGGTCCTCGTTGATCTGACGGTAGATCGATTCCAGGTTCTTCGGGGAGTCGATGTAGAAGGTCTGGCCCCCGGTCGCCTGCGCGAGCTTGTTCAGCTTGTACTTGACCTCGAGGTCCGCTCCGGAGATCTTGAGGCCGATCCCGTAAATCGAAATCCCCGCCTTCTTGACGTACTCGACCAGCGTGTCGTAGTCGAACTTCGACGAGGTGTCTTTTCCGTCGGAGAGGATCACGAGCGCCTTCTTGCCCTTGACGCCGGTGAACTGGTAGAGCCCGTAGATGATCGCGTCGTAGAGCGCGGTCGATCCCTCCGCGCGCAGCCCGGCGAGCGAGCGGAAGAGTCGATCCTTCCGGTTCGTCAACTTCGTCAAAAGGTACGGCTCGTTGTCGAACGAAACGGTGAAGGCACGGTCCTTCGGACCGATGGAGAAGTCCAGGAAGGAAAGCGCGGCCTGCTGAGCCTCGGGGAGCGACTCCAGCATCGAAGCCGACGTGTCCACGAGGACTCCCAGCGTCAGCGGGAGGTTCTTGACGTACTCGAACGACTCGACCTTCTGAACGACTCCGTCCTCGAAGACCTTGAAGTTGGACCCCTGCAGGCCCGCGACCGGACGGCCCTTGTCCGTCACGGTCGTGTAGAGCTCCACCGCGTCGACGCTGACCTCGGAGATGTACGCGGGCGCGTTCACATAACGGAGGTCTTCCGCGACGGTCCCGTCTTCGAGCGTCCCCACGATCCGCACGTAGCCGAGCGACTTGCCCTCCTGGATGTTGACCGTCTGCTCGAACGGCGGCTGGTAGAGAGTCGCGACGCGCCGTTCGTTCGAGTAGATCTCGAGCTTCTGGAGCGTCTTGCCCTCCGGAACGGCGACCGCGGCCACGACTCGCGTGGGCCCGGAGACCCGCGCGCCCTTTTCCGGAGTCATGATTCGCACGCGGAAGATCTCGCGTCCCTCGTTGACGATGTACTCGTCTTCGCCGATCGCCCGCCCCGCCGACCCGTACGCCACCACCCGCACCGTGTGCCGGCGGGGGAGCGGCCCGAGGTTCAGGTCTGCGTCGAAGGGAGGGCGAGTCTTGGTCATGATCTTCGAGCCGTTCAGGTAGAAGTCGACCGCCTTGACCCCTTCGGCGACCCGCGTCTCGAAGCGCTGGAGACCGGTGGCGATCTCTTTGGCAACCGGCAGAAGCGAGATCGTGGACGGCAGGAGCCCGAGGTCCCGCGCCTTGACGACGGTCGCGCGACCTTCGGCGCGCGCCGCCGCGACCTGGGGCGGCGGGGCATCGGGCTGCTCGGGCACAGTCAGCTTGTCGGTGATCCGGCCTTCTGCGCTCTGGTTTCCGTCGGAGACCTTCAGGACGAGGTTGTAGTCGCCCGGATAGAGGTAGCGCCGCACGGTGAGCGGGATCTTTTCACCTCCGATTTCCTGGGTCGGGATGTCGAAGCGGTACTTGAAATTGTCGATCAACCGCTCGCCTTTGACGATCTCGCCGATGACGTCGACGTTGTAGAACTTTTCCTCACCGAGGTCCCGCGACTTGAGGTCGCTCTTGGAGACGAGGAGCGACAGGTCGACGCCGATCTTGTTCGCCCGCATCTCGGGAAACCGGACCAGCTTCGCCACGCCGAGTGGCACCGACCCGGTCGCGAGCTCGGTCGTCATCGTCAGGATCTGATCGATGCCTTCCGTCTCGATCGTCGGCGGCTGGAAGAGCTTGCCCGATCCGGCCAGAGACGAAGCGCCGGATCCGAGCACGGCGGTCGAGTACGCGATCGCCTGGCGGAGCGTGCGGGTCTCGAGGCAGCGGTCATAGTCCACGCGACGGTTCGTCGGCGAGCGCATCCCCGACGAGCTGCCGAACCCCCCGCCCACCTGGAGCACGCCTTCGCCGTCGATCGGCAGCCACAGCTTGTAGTCGCCGAGCCCGTAAGGCTCGTAGAAGATGAGATAGACCTTGCTCTTCAGGACTTCGAGCCGGTCGTAGTACCAGATCTGGATGGGAACGTAGACCTCGGGGCAGTCGATCACAACGACCGCGTCCGGAGGCCCGTTGATGATGAGCATCTTCGCGCGTTCGCTGTAGAGGTTCTTGAACTGCTCCTTCGCCATCTCGACGCGGCGCGTGTGGACGGCCTGGTAGTCCGTCCGCAAGCCCTGCGAATCGATCGACCGCCGCCGCCAGAAGCTTTCGATGAAACGGTCCTTCTGGTAGTCATCGGCGATCTGGACAAAGACCTCCTTCTCTTCGTCGGTGATGATCAGATCCACGAGCTCAAGGAACTCGCGATATTTCGGCGCGAGGCGCGCCGAGAGCTCCTTGACCTCTTTCTTGGAGAGCTTGCGGTGCGCCGGCGCCGGCGTGGATTGCGCGGCCTTCGCCGCCTTACCGGTGTCCGCCGGCTTCGCGATTGCGCTCGGACCCTCGACGCCGATCGATTTCGCCTTGGGGTTGGGGAGGCCGGCGAACTTGCCGGAGAGCTCGTTCAGATCCTCCGTCGTGACCTTCGGCGGCGCGAGGAGCTTCGCGAGCTCCATCTGAGCGCCGTTCTCGCTTCCCTGACGCGCGACGATCTCCTGGAAGATCTTGAAGACGTCGCAGAGCTGCTGACAGGCGGCCATGCAGGGATCGACGAGCCCCGGATTGCAGTCCAGGTAAAGGTCCTTGAACGATTTCCGGCAGGACCCGGGCTCGAAAATGTCGCTGTCCCGCGTGCCGACCGTCCAGAGCTTCCTCGGCGAGCCCATCGAGGGACGGTAGAAGAAGTAGTGTTCCGTCAGGCGCCCGCTTCCGCCGAGGTTGTTGTAGGTCCAGATCTCGAGGTCTCGGAAATTCGTCGGCGCACAGCTCCTCGCCGCCTCGATCGTGGCCGGCTCGCCCCAGCGCAGCACCATCCGCCCGGCGTCCTGCCTCCAGCCGTCGTATTTCTCGTCCGCGAGGTGCCGCAGCTCCTCATAGCGCTGCCGGTACCCGGGACCGAGAGGAAACGGCAGACCGCTCTTCTCGCGCCGCGCCCAGAACGCTTCCTTGAAGCTTTCACGCTGGTGCGGCTCGGTCAGCTTCAGGTAGAGCGCCTCTTCCTCTGGCTGGATGATCGGGGCGACGAACTCCGTCAGCCATTTGCGGTCGCCCTCCGGGAGCGCCGCGAGACGTTCCTTCTTCGAAGGCTCTTTGGCGGCAGGAGCGGGCGGCGCCGGGGCGGTGGCCGTGGACCCGGCGACGTCGATCGGCTTCGCGGCGGTCGGCGCGGGCAGGCCGCCAAATCTCTTGCGCAGCTCGGAGAGGTCCTCCGTCGAGACGCGGGGCGGTTGCGAGAGCGCCGCCACCTCGGCGGCCGTGCCGCTCTGGCGGCTGCGAATCTCTTCAGCGATTCGAGCGAGCCGGCAGCCCGAGTCGCCGCAGCGCTTCGACCTCCCGCCCGCTTGCGCGCACGCAGGGTCCGTGGAGGAAATACCGGTGGCGGGCGCGGACGCGGGTAGACAGAGCTCCGCGAGCGTCGTCAGACAGCTCGCCGGCTGGAGGAGCTCCCGATCGCCGAAGGCGGGGCTCCAGACCTTTCGAATCCCGCCGAACATCGGACGATAGAACAGGTACTGCTTTGCTTGCCCAGACGAGGTCTGGTAGGTCCACACCTCGACGTGGCGAAGCGCGTCGTTGCAGTCGAGGAACTCCTCGACCCGGGAGGGTTCCCCGAAGCGCAGGACCATCCTCCCGGCATCGCTGGCGAGGCCGTCGTAGGTGGTCGAGGCCAGGTCCCGGAAGTGATCGAACCGCTGCCGGTAACCCGGACCCATGGGAGACGCCAACCCATCCTTCTCGCGGCGCTTCCAGAACTCTTCTTTGAAGATTTCCCGCTGATGAGGATCCGTGAGCTCCAGGAAGAGCTTCTCCTCCTCCGGAAGGATGATCGGCGCCACGAACCCCGTCAGCCACTTCCGGTCCTCCTCGGGGAGCGCGGCGATCCGTTCTTTCTTCGACGGCTCGCGGGCGTTCTGACTCGAGCCGGCTCCAGGGAGAAGGAGGAAGGCGGCGAGGAAGAGCAGGGAAACGGATCGCCTCATCGCGTCTGGCCCGCGTGGATTCTAACCCTCTGGTCCGTATCCTCATTCCTTAACGAAAGTTTTACGACACAGTGTGCGCGATAATGCAATCGGACCTGGAGAGCGGAACCTGCCCTCATGATCTACCTCGACAACAACGCGTCCACTCCGTTGGATCCCGAGGTCCGCGAGGGGATGGCGGCCGCCCTGGATCTGTACGGAAATCCGTCCTCGGTCCATTCCGATGGACGCCGCGCGCGTCGCGCGATCGAGGAAGCACGCGAGGAAGTTGCGCTTCTCCTCGGCGCGCGGGCCGAAGAGATCTTCTTCACGTCGGGCGGGACCGAGGCGAACGCGCTCGCGATTCTCGGCTCGGTCACCGGCGGGCCGGGCCGAGTCGTGACGTCCGCGGTCGAACACCCGTCGGTGCGGGAGCCTGTCGCACGGCTGTCCGAAGAGCACGGCCTCGAAGTCGTCGTAGTCTCTCCGGACCCGACCGGCGCCCTCGATCCGGAGAGGATCCGGGACGCCGCGGTCGACGGCACGCGGCTCCTCTCGCTCATGGCCGCGAACAACGAATACGGCGGCGTTTACCCGATCGAAGAGATCGCTCCGGAGCTCCGGGCGCGCGGGATCCTCGTCCACACCGACGCCGTCCAGGCGGCCGGAAAAATTCCAGTGAACGCGGGCGACTGGGAGGTCGATCTCCTTTCCGTTTCCGCCCACAAGCTCCACGGCCCCAAGGGCGTGGGCGCGCTCTACGTCCGAAAGGGGCTTCCTCTCCGGGCCCACACGCCGGGAGGAGGACAGGAAAGGAAGGTCCGCGGCGGGACGGAGAACACGGTCGGAATCGTGGGGTTCGGCGTCGCTGCGCGGCTCGCGCGGCAGCGCCCGGCAGAGGAATCGAAAGCGATCGAGCAGCTGCGCGACCGGCTCGAG
>DASXSX010000078.1:0-17038 GCA_036505815.1 Thermoanaerobaculia bacterium | reverse complement strand
GGAGATCGTCGTCGCGGACCTCACGCTCCCCGACTCCCCTTCTCGCGTCATCGCCGAGGCAGAGGAGCGGCGCGGACCGATCGAGGTGCTGGTCAACGACGCGGGCCTCGGCGTCCACGGGTTTTTCTGGGAAACGCCCCTCGAACAGGAGCTCGACACGATTCGCGTGAACGTCCTCGCGTTGACGCATCTGACGAAGCTCGTCGTGCCGGGGATGGTCGAGCGCCGCCGCGGCATCGTCCTGAACATGGCCTCCACCGCCGCGTTCCAGCCGGGGCCGCTCATGGCCGTCTATTACGCCACGAAGGCCTACGTCCTTTCCTTCACCGAAGCGCTCGCGGAAGAGCTGGACGGCACGGGCGTCACCGCCACCGCGCTCTGCCCCGGTCCGACCCTGACCGAGTTCCAGGAGAAAACTGGGATGGGCGACGTGCCGATGTTTCGGGGTCCGCTCGTACTCGACGCAGCGACCGTAGCCCGCGCGGGCTGGGAGGGGGCGAAGCGAGGCAAGCGAGTGCTGGTCCCGGGTGTAGCGAACCGGGTCCTGGCGTTGGGCGCGCGCTTCTCGCCCCGGAAGCTCGCGACGAAGATCGCCCGGAGGATTCAGGAAAACCGAACGACGCGAGGGACCGGATGATGTCTCGTCTGGCGGCGCTGGTACTTTCGACGCCGCCGCCTCGACTAGGCGCGGCGCGTCAGAAACAGACCGAGGCCGGCGATGGCAAGTGCGAGAAGAGCGAGCATGCCGACGGACAGAGTCGGGATGCTCCCCGGTACGAGGGTCGGCGTCGCGGTCGCGGTCGCGACTCCGGGCACCACGGTCGGCGTCACCGAAGGCCCTGGCGCGACAGGTGTCGCCGTCGCCGTGAGCGGGGTCTCTGTCGGAGTCGGCGTTGCGGTGGGAGTCGTCGGCGTCTGCGTCGGTGACGCCGTCGGAGTGCCTGCCGTGGCGGTCAGCGTGGGAGTCTCCGTCGGCACAGGAACGGCTGTCTCCGTGACGCTCGGTGTCGGCGTGACGGTGGAAGTCGGGGTGGAAGTCGGAGTCGCGGTCTGCGCCGGAACGACGCCCCCAGAATTGATCGAGTTGTCCTGACCGCCCGTCGAGGCGCCGTCCAATTGCCGCAGGCTGAAGTGGGAGGGTCCTCCCTGAATCGAGCTCACTCCCTGGCCGACACCCCAGGCATCGGGCTCCGTGCCTCCCTTGGCGAGATGACCCGCCATTTCGACCAGAACCGCCGTCGAAGTCGAAGTCCAGGAGAGCGTGTAGAAGACCGTTGAATCGCCCGTATCGCCGAGGTCCGGAACGCTATGGGTCAGTGTCAGTGACGCGGCCGAGATCGACGCATTTCCGTAGATCATGATCGTCCGATCACCGTAGATCGATTCGTAGCCGTTGATCCGGGACTGTGTGGATCCGTCGCTGCTGACGAACGGATCATCGGGAACCGTGACGGTGAAGGTGTTCGTTCCACTTCGCAACGAGTTGCAGGTGGAAACGAGGCTTGCCGGCAGCTCCGGACCGCAGGGGTTCAGCGTCAGGGTGATCCCGGCGGTCGCCGCCGCGGCGACTGCCTGAGCGTAGGAGGTCAGCCAGTCATAGCCGTGTCCGCCGCCCTTCGTGAAATCGACTTCGAAGGTCAGCGTGTGAACGTTGCCGACGGTGGCAGCGATGGCGGTGAAAATCGCCTGCTGTGGTACCGACATCCCTTCCACGTAGAGGGAGTTGCCCGATTGAAGGATCGACCCGATCCAGTGGCAATTGCCGAGGCCGGTCACCGTACCGGTCGTCTCGTTGTTCGCGCACTGTCGGAAGTCGTTATCCGCGCGCAGGGAGGACGCGAAGGCCACGCTTCCGAGAAGCGTCAGTGCCGCTCGGGAGGCGTGACGTCGCCAGTCTCTGGTTGTTTTGAGACGCCGAATCGCTGGATTACTCCGTTGTTTCTGTCCACAGGGTAACCCACGTGAAATTCTTTGTCCAATTCTCTATGCGAAACCGACCGACCGAGCGACGTCGGATCTCGGATCAGGCGTCCCGAGACGGAGCAACAATCGAGTCGGCGGAGGTGCGCGGTTGCACGAGGGCGTGGGCGTGGCTGCTAAACTGATTTTTCGGAGGAGTGGCCGAGTGGTTTAAGGCGGCGGTCTTGAAAACCGCTGTACCGAAAGGTACCGGGAGTTCGAATCTCTCCTCCTCCGCCAGTCGACGCCCTTCCCTCCCTGTCCTTCCGAGGAGCGCAGCGACGAGGAATCCGTCGTCCCGAGGAGCGGAGCGACGAGGGATCTCTCGCTGAGATCAAGAGATCCTTTCGCTTCGCTCAGGACGACAGCTTCGCTGTCGGATCCCTCGCTTCGCTCGGGACGACAAAGGGAAGGTGATCCTTTGCTAGACTTCCGCGGCCTTGGCGCGCCCGGTTCCAACTGATTTTTTCTCCCCCGAAAGCCGGCGCGCGCGCCCGGCGCGCACCCTCGCCCGCAAACTGCTCCCGTTCTCGGGGATCGCCGTTCTCGTCGTCCTCTGGGATCTCGCGCTCTCCGCCGGCGGCGGACCGAAGCTCCTCCCGCGGCCCCTCGCGGTGCTCCGCGCGATCGGCGAGCTCGCGCAGCGCGGCTTCCTCGTGAAACACGTCGTCGCCTCGCTCTTCCGGGTGACGTGGGGCTACGTCGCAGCGGTCCTCGTCGGAATCCCGCTCGGTATCGTGCTCGGCTGGTATCGACGCGGAGGAATGGCGGTCGCGCCTCTTTTCGAGATACTCCGCCCGATCTCGCCGCTTGCCTGGATCCCGCTCGCGATCCTCTGGTTCGGCGTGGGAGACGTCTCGGCGGTTTTCATCATTTTCCTCGCATCCCTCTTTCCACTGACTCTCACGGCAATGAACGCGGTCCGCGGCGTCGAGCTGGTACACGTCAACGCGGGGAGGAACTTCGGGCTCCGCGCGCCGGAGCTCCTGCGCCGGGTGATCTATCCGGCGATCCTGCCGCAGGTCCTCGTCGGGCTGCGGCTCTCGCTCGGGATCGCGTGGCTCGTCGTCGTCGCGGCCGAGATGATCGCCGTCAGCTCGGGGCTCGGCTTCCTCATCATCGACGCGAGGAACGCCGGCAACCGCTACGACCTCGTCGTTGCGGGGATGGTCCTGATCGGCGTCATCGGGATCGCGCTCGATGCGATGATGCGCAGCCTCGAGCGGTCGAAGGCCCTGGCATGGGGATACACCGCCGCCGATGCCGACGAGCCCCGCATCGAACGACAGGACCCCACGGCCCGCGCCTCAGCCGCCCCATGACGCCAGCCACCGCGGTCAAGGTCCGTATCCAGGGTCTCTCGAAGGCCTTCCATACGAACGGCCACGAGATCCGGGTGCTCGAGAACATCGACCTCGACGTCCGCGACGGCGAGCTCGTCTGCATCCTCGGACCGTCGGGCTGCGGCAAGTCCACTCTGCTCAACATCCTCGGCGGATTCCTCCCCGCGTCGAGCGGTCAGGTGACGATCGACGGTTTGCCGGTCCGCGAGCCCGACCCCCGCCGGATCTTCGTCTTCCAGGAGCGGGGCGTGTTTCCGTGGCTGACGGTCGAGGGAAACATCGGATTCGGGATCTCAGGCCTTCCGCCGAAGGAGAAGGCCGCACGAATCGCGCATTACGTCCGGCTCGTCGGCCTCGAAGGCTTCGAAAGCGCCTATCCCCAGGAGCTCTCCGGCGGCATGAAGCAGCGCGTCGAAGTCGCCCGGGCTCTCGCCGTGAATCCCGACGTGCTCTATCTCGACGAACCGTTCGGCGCGCTCGACTCCATCACCCGACTCGTCATGAGGAGCGAGCTCCTCCGCATCTGGGAGGCCGAGAAGAAGACGATCCTCTTCGTGACCCACGACATCGAAGAATCCTGCCAGCTGGCCGACCGCGTCGTCGTACTCTCGGCGCGCCCCGGCTCGATCCGGCGGGTCGTCGACGTCGACATGCCACACCCGCGCGACCTGTCCTCGCCGCGCTATCTCGCGCTGCGCGACAGCATCCTGGAAGAGATCGGGCTCGCCCACCGCATATGAACGCGAAAGGACCCAGTCCGAACCGGCCCGCCGACGCTCCTCCGCTCGAGAAGAAGCCCCGGGCGCTGGAGGCAATCCTGCTCCCTGCCCTCACGGCGGCGGTGCTGGTCGCGCTCTGGCACGCCGCGGTCCGGCTCTCGCACACCGATATTTTTCCGTCTCCGCTCGCGGTCGCGCGAGGTCTCGGCGAGCTCGCCCGCAGGGGCGTGCTCGGGATCTACGTCCGGGACTCGCTCATCCGGGTCGGCGCCGGTTATTCGCTCGCTCTCGCCCTGGGGATCCCGGCCGGGATCGCGCTCGGCTGGTACTCCGGTGCGGCGCGGGCCATCAATCCCGTGATCCAGCTCCTGCGGCCGATCAGCCCGCTCGCGTGGATCCCCGTCGCGATCGTTCTCTTCGGCGTGAGCAACTCCGCGGCGATCTTTCTGATCTTTCTCGCTTCGTTCTTTCCGATCGTCGTCGCGACGATGAACGGCGTTCGCAACGTTCCGTCCATGTTTCTCCACGCCGGCCGCAACTTCGGCCTGTCCACTCCAGCGCTTTTCTCGCGGGTGATCTTTCCAGCTGCGCTCCCCCGCGTCCTGACCGGGCTGCGCGTCGCGCTCGGCGTCGCCTGGCTCGTGGTCGTCGCCGCGGAGATGATCGCCGTGAATTCCGGGCTGGGCTACCTCGTGATCGACTCGCGAAACGCCGGCAAGCGATACGACCTCGTGATCGCCGCGATGCTGCTCATCGGCTTGATCGGCCTCGCGCTCAACCTCCTCGTGGCACAGATCGAGCGGCTCCGCGCCGTCCGCTGGGGGTTCAATGTCCCGTAGCGCTCGCCGGATCGTCGTCGCCGTCGCCGTGTGGACCGCCGCACTCACGGCCGCGCACTTCGCGCTGAACGTCGACTGGTCGAGCTTCGTGAACGACCGGAAGCCGTTCGCGAAGCGGAAGCTGAATGTCGCGTACATCCCCGTGACGTGTCATCTGACGTGTCCGGTGACCGACTTCATCTCCCGGTACTCCCTCGACGGGAACATCTTCATCCCGCGGATGTTCCAGGGATTTCCCGAGATCAAGGAGGCGCTCCTCTCCGACCGGATGCAGGTGGGGTTCATGGTCGCGCCGATGGCGATCGCGCTCAAATCGCAGGGCGCGCCGATCAAGATCATCTACCTCGGCCACCGCTATGGGAGCGCCGTCGTCGTGAGGAAGGACGGCCCCATCCATTCGGTCGAGGATCTCGCAGGCCACGTCATCGCGATTCCGAGCCGGTTCTCCGACGAGCGCCTGATCGTCTTCAAGGCGCTCGCGAAGCATGGCGTGTCCGCGTCCTCCGTGAAGATGGTCGAGATGGCGCCACCCGACGTCGCGGGCGCCCTCGCCGCCCGCGCGATCGACGCGTTCTCCATGGGAGAGCCTTACCCCTCGCAGGCGGAGCTGGGCGGTTTCGGGCGCGTTCTCTTTCACGCGCGCGAGTACTGGCCGGACTACATGTCCTGCGTGGTCGTCGCGCGGCAGGACGTCATCGACCGGCGGCCGCAGGCGCTCCAGGTGCTCGTGGACGGGATCGCGCGGTCCGGTCTCTGGCTCGACCAGGGACGCTCGCACCGCGAGCATGCCGCCGACTTCGTCGGGCGCTATTACTACAACCAGCCTCCGGAGCTCCTGCGCCACGCGCTGACCGAGCCGCTCGACCGCGTCATCTACACGCGGCTTTCGCCGCGCAAGCCCGACTTCGACATGGTGCGCGATCTCATGATCCAGACGGGCGTACTCGACCGGAAGATCGACTTCGAGGACTATGTGGACGTTCGTTTTGCGGAAGGCGCGGTCGGGCGCACGGCCTGGAAGTACGAGCCGGGGAGCGGGAAAGCCGAGTAGCGCAAAGCCGAATCGCCTCAGCGAGCTGCGGTCTTCGGGCTCTCCTCCCGCAGCCGCTTCAATTCCGTGACGTCGCGGTTGACGAAGATCGCGGCGAGTGGTCGCCCGAACTCGTCCCCCAGGGAGACCACGAGCGTCTCGGCGACGCCCTCCGAGCCGTCCTTCCGCACGAAAGGCATCTCGCCCGACCAACGTCCCTCCCGCCTCATCGAAGAGAGCATCTTGCCCGTCAGCTCGGAGTCGCCGGGGGCGTGCAGCAGTGCCGGGGTCTTGCCGACCGCCTCCTCCTTCGAATAACCGAACATCCGCGCCGCTCCGGGGTTCCAGTCGACGATCTTTCCGTCGAGATCGGTCACGACGACCCCGTCGAAGATGTGATCGAAGTAGCGGGCCTGGCGCTTGAGAGTCATCTCCATCAGGCGGCGCTCGGTAACGTCCCGGAAGCTCCAGACTCTCCCGACGGTCTTGCCGCCGATCTTCTGCGGCTGCGAGTAGCGCTCGAAGATCCGGCCGTCCTTGAACTCCAGCCAGTCGTAGCTCTTCGACTCGGGCTGCGCGTACAGCTCCTTGACCTTCTTGATGAACTTCTCCGGGTCTTTCAGCTGGTCGAGGACCCAGGCGAGCGCGCGATTGTCGTCGCGCGACTCCGCGATGAAGTCGGGAATCCGCCACATCTCGATGAACTTCCGGTTGAAGTTCGCCATCTTTCCGTTCTCGTCGACCACCAGGATGCCGTCGGTCGTCGCGTCGAGCGTCGCCTTGAGAAGCGACACGTTCTCCTCGATCTCCCGATCGGCGCGGCGGCGGGCGGTGACGTCGCGGAACGACAGGACCCTCCCGACGCTCTTGCCGCCGAGGATCTGCGGCCGGGTATAGCGCTCAACGATCCGGCCGTCCTTGAACTCGACGACGTCGAAGGTCGGCGCATCCGGCCGGGCGTACGACCGCATCGCCAGCTGGACGAAACCTCCCGGATCTTTCACCTGATCGAGGACCGCTTCCAGCAGGTCGTCGCGGTGCGCGGAGGCGGCAGTCTCCTCCGAGATCTTCCACATCTCGAGGAACTTCTTGTTGTAGGTGAGGATGTTGCCGTCGTGATCCATCACGAGGATCCCGTCGGCGGTCGAGTCGAGCGTCGCGCGCAGCACTGAAACGGATTGCTCGAGCTCTTTCTGGATGTTCTTCCGATCGGTGACGTCGAAAGCCACCCCGATGACGCCGTAGATCCTGCCGTCGGCGTGCCGGAGCGGCTCGACGTGGGATGCAAACGTTCGTCCTTTCCATTCGGTCTCGTAGGTGACCGACTCTCCGGCCAGCGCTCTGCGGTGCGCCGCGATCGCATCGAAATCCTGATCGGCGGTTCCGAAGTAGTCGAAGAGCGTCAGGCCCTTGAACTGGTCCGGCCTCTGGTTCAGGTTCGCCAGGCCGGCGCCCATCGAGGACGTGAAGCGCAGATTGCGGTCCACCGACCAGAGAACCGCCGGCATCTGCTCCGCAAGGAGCTTGACGCTGACTTCTTTCTCGTGCAGCGCCTCGCCGGCCTCCTTGCGTTCCTGGATCAGACGGCGGCGCAGCTCCAGTTGGGCCTCGACCTGCCGGGACAAGGCGCGCAGCGCGGTTTCCTGCTCTTCGGTGAGCTGGCGCGGGAGTCGATCCACCACACAGAGGGTCCCGAGCGCATGACCTTCCGGCGTCCGAAGCGGAGCACCGGCGTAAAAGCGGATCTTGGGATCGGTGGTGACGAGCGGATTGCCCGCGAAACGCGGGTCCTTCGTCGCATCCGGCACGACGAAGAGGTCACGCTGCAGAATCGCGTGCGCGCAGAAGGCGAGATCGCGCGACGTCTCTCGGGTCTCGACGCCGACCTTCGCCTTGAACCACTGCCGGTCGCGATCGATGAGAGAAATCATCGACATCGGAGTCCCGCAGATCTGGGACGCGATCAGGGCGAGGTCGTCGAAATCCTCCTCGGGAGCGGAATCGAGGATTTCCAGCTCCCGCAATGCCTCGAGACGGGCGTCTTCATCGGCTGGGAGGGCCGCACGCATACGCGAACTCCCGGTTTTTCTGGCGATCAATCATAGAACACGACCGTATCGCGTCTCTGCAAATGGGGGAACCGGCCAGTTGGCTCATCGGGTTCTCTATTCTTTGAGAAACAGTACACGCGGTTCGGTCATCTCTTCTACCGCATAGCGCACGCCCTCCCGCCCGAACCCGGACGCCTTCGTGCCGCCGTACGGGAAGTTGTCGATTCGCATCGTCGGAGCGTCGTTGACGATCACACCGCCGACCTCCAGCCGGTCGAAGGCCTTCATGGCCCTCGAGATGTCCCGGGTGAAAACGGACGCCTGGAGACCGTACCGGCTGTCGTTCGCCCGCGCAAGGGCGTCGTCGAACCCGTCGAAAGCCTCGACCGTCGCGACCGGACCGAAGACCTCCCGTTCGCGGAGCTTCGTGCCTTTCGGGACGTCGGCGGCAACGATCGGCCAGAGCTTCGCGCCCTCGCGCCGTGGAGGGAGGAGGAGCTTCGCCCCCGCCTGCTTCGCTTCTTCGACCCACGACTCGACCCTCAGCGCGTTCTCCAGATCGATCATGGGTCCCACCGTCGTCGACGGGTCGGCCGGATCAGCAGGCTCGAGCTGCGTCGCCGCCGCCAGGAACGCCGCGACGAACGGCTCGTAAACCGGACGCGCCACGAAGAGCCTCTGCGCCTTGATGCAGACCTGGCCGCCGTAGGCGAAGGCGGCGGTGGCGAGCTTTCCCGCTGCGTCGTCGATATCCGCGTCCTCGCACACGATGGCCGCCGCGTTTCCCCCGAGCTCGAGGGTGACTTTCTTGCGGGCCGCTTCCTCCTTGATCTTCCAGCCGACCACGTCGCTCCCGGTGAAGCTCACGCAGCGGATCCGGTCGTCGGTCCAGAGTGGCCGGGCGACGTCCGGATCCGCATGGACGAGCGAGAACGCGCGCTTCGGCCAGCCGGAGGACTCGACGGCGCGGGCGAGGAGGTCGGCCGTCACGGGCGTGCGCGGGGAAGGCTTCAGGATCACGGGATTGCCGGCGGCGAGCGCGGGCGCGACCTTGTGGAGCGCGAGGTTGAGAGGAAAGTTGAAGGGCGTGATCGCCGTGACCGGCCCGACGGGAAACCGGCGAACGGCGCAGAAAGCGCCTTCGCCGCGCGGCTCGATATCCACCGGGACGACCTCGCCCTCGAACCGCGTCGCCTCCTCCGAAGCGAGACGGATCGTCGTCAGCCCCCGCTCGACCTCCGCTTCCGCGTAGCGGCGCGGCTTGCCCGCTTCGCCGATGATCGTTTCGACGAATTCGGCGCGCTGGGCCTCGACCGCGTCGCGCAGCCGTCGCAGGATCTCGGAGCGCCGGTACGCCGGAAGAACGCGGGTTTCTTCGAATCCCGCCGCCGCGGAGGCGATCGCCAGCTCGATCTCGGCAGAGCCGGCTTTCGCGACCCGCGCCAGGAGCTCGCCCGACCAGGGTGATCGCACGTCGATCCACTCCCCCGTCGAAACTTCCTTGCCGGCGATGCGAAGCGGACGATCCTGCGACATCGAGCTACTTCGGTGCTCCGAGCCGTTCGCGAATCACCGGCGAAAGCGGTATGAGGTCGCGCGATTTCTTCTGCGCCCGGTCGTACGCAGCGAAGAACGCTTTCGGGCCGGCCGCGAGCGCCGCTCGAAACGACTCGAGCCCGGAGTTCTGGATGATCCCGTCGCAGAGGAATGCTCCCGCGGGCCCCGCGACCCGCTGGGCGAACTCCGGCCGCTGAATCTCGGTCGTGAGCGCCATCCGCTTCTCGAGGTCCTTCTCCGACTCGACGAGCCTCTCCGCGGCGCGGTTCAATTCGGCGATCGACCGCTTCATCGGCTCTTTCAGCCACACGGAGAGCGGAAAGAAGTTTTCGTCGACGTGAAAAAGCGACGGCGGCCCCTGCTCGGTCACCATCTGGAAGAGTGGGGCGAGCTCGCCGAGCGACGGGTCGCGCCGGATCCAGGCAGGGCTCGCCTTCCGGTAGTTGTACCAACCCTGCCGGAACGCTTCTCCCGCGACGAGACGCGCGAGGCGCTCGATCTGGTTGTCCACCGTTTCGGACGCGGACTCTCCGAGCGCTCGCGACAGATCCACGATCATCACGTCGTTGCCGTCGGGCCCGACGACGATCAGATGGTCCGCGAGCCCGGCGAGACCGAACGAGAGAAGGACCTGCAGGCGTGCAGAGACCGGCCGGTCCGCGGGAAGGAGCGCCGCCGCGCGCTCCGCCGCCATCCGCGCGATGTCCGCCTCCCGGGACGGGAGCGCGGTGAGGAGTCCCTCCCAGCGCGCCCGGCCGGCGCGGATCGGGTGAAGGTCGAATACCCCGCTGCGGACCTGCTCATCGAACGCCGCCGCGAGATCGTGGTCGAAGGTCTCGAGCGTCCGCCCGGAGTCCTCGACCGAGAGCCGGACCGCCGGGAGAGCTTCGATCGCCCTGGCCTCCTGGGCGTCGAAGGCCGGACGCGCGAGGAATGCGAAGAGATCGTGGGCCGCGCGCGAGTCCACCCGGATCTCGATCGAGTGCTTTGCCGCGGAAGGTGCCTCGTACGGAGCCCGGGACGTCGCGGTCAGCGGGCCGGCCGACGGTGGCGCCGATGCGCCGCAGCGCACGGCGGCGGATGCAGCGAGAAAGAGGAGCGCGGCTCCTTCCCTCATCGGAGGATCGCTTCCGCCGCGGCCTCGACCTCGGAGAAATCGGAGAAGAGCGCGTGCGGCCGCTCGGCCGCCAGCTTTTCCGCCGGCGTCGGACCGGTGGCGACCGCGATCGCGCGGGCGCCGAGCGAGCGCCCGCAGGCGACGTCGTGCACCGAGTCGCCGACGATCACCACCGAGCCGGGGGAAAAATCCTTCCCGGTCGTCTCGCGCGCCCGCGCCAGGGCAATCGGCGGCAGGCAGTAGCGGTCGGGCGAGTCGTCGCCGAACGCCCCGAACGGGAAATACCGGTTGAAGCCGGGTGGCTCGAGCTTCATCCGGGCGCCGCGCTCGACGTTGCCGGTCAACAAGCCGAGCGTGACCCGGGGCTCCGCCGCCAGCCGCGCCAGCAGAGCCGGGATCCCCGGTTTCGGCACGACCGCCTCGGGCCGAAGCCTCCGGCGGAGCTCCTCGACGTAGCGATCCAGGACGTCCGAGAGCGCCGACTCGAAACGCTCGGCGCCGACGGATTCGAGCACGAGCTCCCGGAGGATCTGCGGATCCGTCTTTCCCGAGAAGTCGTTCGCGTCGGCGGAGCCTTCCCAGCGGAGCACCGCGGAGAGTGCCGCGAGAATCGATTCGCGGGCGGCGCGGCCCGCGGAAAGGAGCGTGCCGTCCACGTCGAAAAGGACGAGGCGGTCCTCCCCTTTGTCATCCCGAGCGGAGCGAGGGATCCCTCGGTCCCTCGGACCTCGGGATGACAGCGCCAAGTAGGAGTTTCCGGATGACAGAGGAGTGCTCATCGCGCCGGATCATACGAAAACTTTTTCGCGTGCCATTCGCAGATCGCAACGAGCCCGCGCCTCCAGTATGCCCACTCGTGTCCGCCTGGCTCGAGCACGACCTCGGTCGGAATGCCATGCTCGTTCATGTACGACCCGAACTGCGCCGCGACTCCGTCGAGGCCGTAGAAGTCTTCCGTGCCCGCGCGAAGGTGAGCCGAGAAAGGAGGCTTCTCGAATCGCGTTTCGTAGAGGAGGTCCCAGACGTCGTTGGCGGCGAGCGTGCGGGAATCGGGAGGATTTCCGAAGACGCGCTTCAGGGTCAGCCGCGTGATCCAGCTGTATCGCCGGATGTCTTCCGGGCGGATCGGAATGAGCGCGCCGGAAAGAGCCGAGACCGAGCCGAAGAGGTCCGGATGCTTCAGCGCGATCTTGATGGCGCCGTAGCCGCCCATCGAGATGCCGGTGATCGCGCGCGCCGCCTTTCCCGGCAGGACGCGATAGCGGCTCCGGATCTCGCCAAGGAGATCCCCGGTCAGGAACTCTTCCCACCGCCGCTTCCCGTCGAAGGAATCCGAGAACCAGGAGCCGGGCGCGCCCGGCGCCACCACGAGGAACTCGGGAAGCCGTCCGTCCGACATCCGGATGGCGAGCTCCGCCGCGACACCCCGGCGATCGAGCGTGCGGACGTTTCCATACCCGTCGTGCAGAAAGACGAGCATCGGATAGCGGCGAGACGGGGAACGGGAATAGGACGGCGGCTCGAGCACCAGGTATCGCGCGGGCGATGGCAGGCTCGCCGTCGGAGCACTGACGTAAGAGACACCGGGCGCCGCGACGGTCGCGCATCCGCAGGCGAAGAGAACAGCGAGGAGCGCTCCCTTCGTCGTCATCGTCTCCGCTGTCATCCGAGCGTCTTCGCTGTCATCCCGAGTCCTACGCTTTCGCTCAGGACAGGCTCCGCGAGGGATCCCCTGCTATCGAGAGGAGGGCGCGGGAGCAGACGGAGCCACGAAATCTTTGTCGTCGCGCGACGGCGAGACGGCAACGTTCTCGAAGAGGATCCGGACCGGCTTTCCCACGAGCGTCTTCTCGAGCGAGAGCGAGATGCCGCCGAAGGTCTTCCAATCTTTCCAGAGCGCGGACGTGGGATCTTCCTGTGCGCCTCCGAGGACGTACTGCCACTTGACCATGTGTCTTCCGTCGCGCGTCACCCAGAGCCAATAGACGTCTTTCGGCGTCAGGCCGACGTTGTCGAAAGACAGGCGAATGACGTCGCACAGCGCCCCGTCCGGGCCGGTCTTTTCTCCGTCGTAGTCGCGGTGCACGCCGGGGTCGAAGACTTTCCACGGCGCGAGCAGCCAGTAGCTGTCGTTGATGAAGCGCCCGTAGGCGGTCTCGAGGAGCTTCTTCTTCTCCTCGCCTTCGACCGCCCGGCCGTTGACGAATGCATTGCCTTCGCGGGTGTTCACGTTGAAGTAGACCGCGTAGGGAGCTCCCGACTTGTCGGTGCCGAGCAGCCGGTAGTCTCCGGTGTAGCGATCCCAGACGTGGTGGAACTCGGCCGCGCGTTTTCCTTCGCGCTCGACGATGAAGTCGAAGCGAAGCTGCCGCGCCTTTTCCCAGGCGGCCTCGCCGCCGAGCGCGGCAACGAGCTCGTGGGCGACCCGGTCCGCCTTCTCGTCGGCGAAGGCCGGCCGGGGCAGGAAGAACGACGCGATCGCCCCCGCGGCTCCGAGGACAAGAGCGCGACGCCGAACTGTTTTCATCAGCCGATCATATGACTGGGTCCGCGGCGTTCGCTTCGCGAACGGCGGACAGAGAGTTCAAACGGGAGCTGTCCGCCTCTCTCGGCCCGTCGCTCGCAATAAACTGTGACAATGGAGCTCGACCAGCTGCCAGTGGAAGTCCAGTTTGCGCTCTCGGGCGCGGGTTTCCGCGCGCGGCGTCGGCTCGCACTCCCTTTCCTGACCGTCGATCCGGGTGGGCTCCCGAGGGCCGCCCTCCTCACGCTCGGCGAGGTCCGCGCCCGCTCACGCACGGTCCTCGCCGTCGCCGTGCGCGCCGGCAGCCGCACGGCGGCCAACCTGATCCGGCGCAAGACGGCGACGCTCTTGTACCTCGCCCGCAACAAGGCGGTCTGGGTGCAGACGAAGGCGGGGCGTGGCCACGCTTCCGATTTCGATCCCGACCGGCAGATCTTTCCTCTCGCGATCGTGCGGGTGAAGGTGGACCGTGCTCTCCCGGAAGAGGGCACGGTCGCGCTGGCCGGCGGCCCGACATTCACTGCTCGGGGCGCCGAACGGCTCTTCTCCGAGGACCTCTACGAGGAGCTCGGCGGACGGGCGCCCGCGCGATGAAGTTCCACGACCGGACCGTCCTCGTCACCGGAGCGTCCCGCGGGATCGGCCGTTCGGTCGCGCTGCGCTTCGCGGAAGAAGGTGCGCGCCTCGCGCTCGTCGCGCGCACCGAGACCGAGCTGCTCCAGACCGCGGACGCCGTCGAGCAGGCCGGAGCGCGTGCGGTCGCCATCCCGACGGACATCCGGGACCGAGGCGGCGCGGAGGCCTGCGTCAAGCGGGCGGAAGCGGAGCTCGGCCCCATCGACGTCCTCGTCAACAACGCGGGCGTTTTCCTCTGGCGCCCTTTCCTCGAGCTGTCCTCGGAGGAGTGGGACCTGGTCCTCACAACGAACCTGACCGGCGCGGCGAACTTCTGTCGCGCCGTCCTGCCCGGCATGATGCGCCGGCGGCGCGGCCGCATCGTCAACGTGTCTTCGATCCACGGTATGCGCGGAGAGGCGAACCTGGCCGCTCACAGCGCCGCGAAGTTCGGGCTGATCGGGCTGACACAGAGCCTCGCGCGGGAGTTCCGCAGCTTCAACATCGCGGTCAATGCGGTCTGCCCCGGGACGGTCGAGAACAGAGAGGACGAGACGGGCGCGCCCTCCCGCACCGAGCCGCTGGCGGAAAAGCTCTGGCCCCGCGACGTCGCGCGGACCGTGCTGTTCCTCGCCTCCGATGACGCGGCCGCGATTACCGGCGCGGCGCTCGAAGTGTTCGGCGGGACGCATCTGGCGATTCAGCCGTGACTGTCCGACGCTGCCCGTGGGCCGAAGGCGATCCTCTGCTCCGGGAGTACCACGACGTGGAATGGGGCGTTCCCTCGTTCGACGACCGCCATCTCTTTGAGCTCCTGTCCCTCGAGGGTGCGCAGGCGGGCCTGGCCTGGCTCACCATCCTGCGAAAGCGCGATGGATACCGGCGGGCGTTCGCGGGATTCGACCCCGCCGCCGTCGCCCGATTCCGCTCGCGGACGATCGATCGGTTGCTTCGGGATCCGGGAATCGTCCGGCACCGCGGAAAGCTCGAATCGGTCCTGTCGAACGCCCGCGCCGTCATGAGCGTGCGGCGCGAAGCCGGTTCCTTCGAGAAAGAGGTCTGGAACCTCGCCGGCGGCGAGCAAAAGGAGAACGCGTGGCGCTCCTCCGCGCAAGTCCCCGCCGAGACCGCCGAGTCGCGCGAGATGAGCCGCGCGCTGCGACGTCGCGGATTCCGCTTCGTCGGACCGACGATCTGCTACGCGTTCATGCAGGCGGTCGGGATGGTGAACGATCACCTCGTGGGCTGCTTTCGCCACCGGCAGGTCGGGGTCCGGGGACAGACCCCCAAACGGGGCCTGTCCCCATAGGCTACTTCGTCGCCGCGATCGCGCCGGCCGGCAGATCGCGATACTCGAGCTGGATCGACACCGGCGTGAGAGGAACACCGTCCGCCTCGGCGTGCGGATAGATGAAGTAATTGAGCGGCTCGGCGCAGGGCGGCGGATCGAGAAGCAGGTCGCGTCCCACGGTGAACTGGATCCGGTCGGGATCGAGGTTGCCGAAGAGGTAATCGCGTCGCGCCGGCTCCGAGCTCTTCGACGCCTCGGAAGCATCCACCGGCACCCAACCCACCCCTTCCAGCCAGAACTCCGCCCAGCAGTGGTAGCCCGGGATCGTCCCGGCCGGATCCTTCTTCAGCGGGAAGCCGATCACGAAGCGCGCGGGGATCCCCTCCGCGCGCGCGAGCGAAATGAACAGCGAGTGGAAGTCGGTGCAGTTCCCCTTCTGCACGTCGCAGGCGCGCTCGGTGTCGCCCATTCCCCAGCCGGGCGTCGTCTTGTCGTAGACCATCGTGTTGACCAGCCAGTCGTAGATCGCGTGCGCCTTTCCCTCGACCGTGGTCTGGCCCCACGTGATGCGCCGCGCGAGATCGCGCACGCGCGGGGACAACGTCACGAGGCGATTCGGCTGGAGATAGCGTGAAAGGTCCTCGGGGCGGGGCTCCCGCCGCGATGCCAGCCGGAGCGCCGGACGGAGAACTTCCGCACGCTCGGCGTCAAAACTCACCCGGGTCTCGAATCGTCCCGTGCGCGGTTGCATCGCCGAGAAGTACAGGTACGAGTTGCCGTGCTCCCGCTCGCGGCGGGCGCTCCACGGATACGGGCTCTCGATCTTCAGATTCCGGATTCGCTGGAACTCCGTGTCGGTCGGCAGCGGTACCCAGACCTCGAGTCGCTCGACACCGGCCGGTACCTTCTCGATCGTGGCGACGTAAGTCGCCCGGATCGAGCGAGCGGACGGCTCGCGCGAGGGAGGCGATGCGGAGGCCGCCGCCAGCGCGGTAAGGAGGATGATCGCGGGCTTCATCGTCGCCTTAACTTTTCTCGGCGACGCGCACCCACACCCCGTTCTTCTCCTCGTAGTTGTAGCGCGCCTTGCCGTCGACCTTGTGCACGGTCGTGTCGGTCACCGCGAGCTTTTCCCCGTCCTTCTTCAGGAAGAAGTCCACGTCCACCATCGTCGCGTCCGGTGCCTTGAAGTCGACGCACGCGAAGTAGCGGCCGTCGGCGAGCGCCTGCAGCTTGTCTTTGTGGACGCGGACGAGCTCGAGGCTCCAGGTCTTGCTCAAGACGTCGTCCCGCACTTCGAAGCGGCCATCGGACGCCTTCGACTTCTCCTCGATGTGGGCCCGGATCGCCGCGTCGATGTCGTCTGTCGAGAGTTTCTTTCCGGATGGGGGATTCTGGGGATGTTCCTTGGGGTGCTCTTTCTGTTGAGCGAGAGCGGAAACGGCCGGGAGCGCGGCCGACAACAACACTGCGAGAGCGAGCGAAAAGAACTTCTTCATAGTGACTCCTTTCGGAAATTGAGTGTCCGGCAGGTGCCAACCCGCATTTCTACAACGGAATTCCTATTTCCCCCAGATCATCTTGACCGACACGAGAAGGAGAAACGCTCCAAAGAGACGTCGGAGCGTCAGATCCGAGACGGGCTCGACGAGCTTTGCCCCCAGGAATCCGCCGACGAGAAGCCCGGCCGCGATGAGCAGCGAGTAGCGCACGTTCAAATTGCCGTTGCGGTAATAGACCCACGCGCCGAGCGCGCCCACGGGGAGGAGGATCGCTCCCAGCGAGGTCCCGACCGCCGCGTGCTGCGAGAGACGGTAGAGGAGCACGAGCGCCGGAACGATGATGAGCCCGCCCCCGATCCCGAACATACCGGCCGCGACGCCGGCGACGACCCCGATGGCCACGAGCCCGAGCATCTGCATGTCGGTTCCTTTCTCTAATCGGCGGAGGAGGCTCTCGGTGCGCCCTCGCCGCGTATGGCGATCGCGACGTC
>DASXSX010000077.1:0-8622 GCA_036505815.1 Thermoanaerobaculia bacterium | reverse complement strand
GCGGAGCGCTCGTCTTCGGCTCCGCGATCGTGGCCGCGGTGGCGAACATCATCGTCAAGAAACATCTGGGCCGTGTCGAGCCCGTGCGAAACGTCTGGGCCCAGACACTCGTCGGATCGGCGTTCCTGCTGGCGATGGCGGCGCTTCTCGAACGGGGCGCACCGGCCCGGTGGACTCCGCAGGCGGTCGCGGCGCTCACCTATCTGACGGTCTTCGGGACTGCGCTGACCTTCGTCGGACTCTTCTGGCTGATCAAACGGGTGCCGGTCTCGATCGTCGGGACGATCCCTCTCGTCGACACGCTCATCGCGGTGGTGCTCGGCGCCATCGTGCTCGGCGAGAAGCTTCCCGCGCGGACGCTCGCCGGCGGGGCGCTCATCCTGACCGGCGTGTTCCTGACGGCGCGGGGAAGCCGGACCGAGGCCGCGGCGGGCGCTTGAGGCGTTGGAGTCACCGGTAGACTCTACCGATGAAACGCACGAGTCTTCTATTGAGCGAGGAACTCCTCGAAGAGGCTGTGCGGCTCTCCGGCGAGCGGACATATTCGCGGACTGTCGAGCGTGCCCTGGAAGACTTCGTACGCCGAATCAAGTCCCGGAAGATTCTCGAGCTCGCTGGTAGTGGAGCATGGGAAGGGGAACTCGCAGCAATTCGAGGGGATCGCTCGCGGAGGAGACGCAACAGCCGCCGACGTCCTTCTCGTTGATTTCCTGCGAGAGCGCGTTCCTCCGCGGACGTCACGCGATCCGCTTCGCTACCCTCGGTCGGCGGCCCGTTTCGGTAGCTTCAACAGCCAAAGATCTCCCGTGATCCGTCCGCGCGAGTAGATGAGCTGCTTCCCGTCCATCGAAAGGCGGGGATCCTCGATGAAGAGGCCGGACTCGGGGAAGTTCGTGACCTTCAGAGGCTCGGCTTTTCGCCAACCCTGCGACGGCCCGGGCAGCCGGTACACGTTCTTGTGCTCCCACTGGTAGTAGAACCAGTTCCCGGAGGGCGAGAGCATCGGATGCCCGCTCCCCATCTGGCCCGGAGTCGAGCTGACCACGCGCGTCTCCCCGCCGTCGATCGGATGCGCGTGAATCGTGATGTAGCTCTGGGCCGACGACTGGTAGACGATCCACTTGCCGTCGGCGCTCACGAGGTGGAGCGGCGCCCGCGTCTCCTCGTCGGTCACCCGGCGGGATTTTCGGGTCGCGAGATCGAGGTGGTACAGGTAAAAATCGGACGTCGAGGAGTAGGTGATCCCGCGGCTGTCAGGCATCCAGTACCCGGACCGGGCTTTCGCGACGAGCTGCCGCGGGCCCGCGCCGTCGGCGGCCATCAGCCAGAGCTCGAAGTTCCCTGGTTCGCCCGCGGGCGCCCGTTCGAAGATGATGGAATGTCCGTCGGGGGACCACCTCGGCTGGCCGTCGATGAAGGCCGGGTCGCCCGTCAGCGGATACCCGGCCTTACTGGGGTCGAGCCTCCAGATCCGGCCTCCGTTCGCGTAGGCGACCGACCTGCCGTCCGGGGACAGGCTCTTCCACTCGATGTCGTTGTTGCCGGAGGTGAGGACCTTCACCTCTCCGGTCACCCGTCCGAGCTCGGTGTCGAACGGGAGCACCTCGAGATTGAACGTCTGTTCGAGGGCGGTGAACGCGATCTGCCTTCCGTCATGCGAGATCGTGGCCTGGGTGTCGACGCCGCGTCCGACGGTGAGCGGTTCGGCGGGGCCGTCGGCTGCGCCCTTCGCCGGCGAGAACGGAATCCTCCAGAGCGAGTAGTTCTTCCCCGGATCCGCGTTCGAGTAGACGACCGACCGGCCGTCCGGGGCCCAGACGGGACGCCGCCCCCGGCACAGCAGCTTCGCTTCTCCGCCCGAGGTCGGGACAACGTGCACACGGAACTGCTCCGCCTGGAAAAGGATCCACTTTCCATCCGGAGAGAGCGTCGGATACAGGATGAACCGAAACCATGCCACTCCCTTCGGCGGGCGGATCGCGAACTCCTGCGCTTCCCCTCCGGAGGCTTGGACGCGGAAGATCTTCTTCTTGAAGGCGCCGCCGCCCATGAAGACGAGCGAGGAGCCGTCGGACGACCAGGACGGGAAGTTGCCCGACTGGGCGATCCGGCGCGGACTTCCGCCCAAGGCCGGCATCACCCAGATGTCGCCGCCGGTCGGGGGAACGCCGAAGTTTTCATAGGTGAGGTGCGTCGTGCTCTCGCGCGTCGAAACGAAAGCGATCTGCTTTCCGTCCGGCGAGAACGCGGGTTGTACGTCGTCCGCGGGATTGTTCGTGACGTTGACGTCCGGGCCGCCGGAGACCTGCTTCAGGAAGATGTCGAAGTTGCCGGTCCGGTCGGAGACGTAGGCGATCGTCTCGCCGTCGGGAGAAAACGTCGGCTCGCCTTCGTAGCCGGGCTCGCTCGTCAGCGGGGTCAGCGTGACATCGGCGAGGTTCGATCCGCCAGGCCGCGCGCTGGAACGGCCCAGGTACCACGCGCCCGCGGCGAGAGCCGCCACCGCGAGCGCGACGCCGGCCCACAGGATCGGGCGCGGCCTGGCGGCGGCCGGCAGCGCCGCGACTCGGATTCCTGGTCTCGAGATCCCCGACTCGACGGCGCGCCTCGCGCGCCGCAGGTCGAGCGCGAAGTCGGCGGCGTGCTGGTACCGCTCGGCCGGATCCTTCGCGAGCGCTTTTTCCAGAATTGCGAGCGCCTCGGGAGGCACGCGCGGGTTGCGCTCGACTGCGGAAACCGGCTCCTCGTTGATGATGGCGTGGAGGGTCTCGACCGCGCTCTTTCCCGAGAAAGGCCGGCTGCCGGTCAGCGCCTCGTAGAGGACGAGCCCGAGAGAGAAGACGTCCGTGCGGTGATCCACGGGACGCCCCTGCGCCTGCTCCGGGGACATGTAGGACACGGTTCCGAGAATCGCGCCGGTCGCCGTCCCGTGCGAGGCCGGCTGCGGCGTCTCGGCGACGGTCGCGAGACCGCTCTCGAGGAGAGGCGCGATCTGCCGCTCCACGAGCTTGGCGAGCCCGAAGTCCATGATCTTCACCTGGCCGTTCCGGGTCACCATCAGGTTTTCGGGCTTGATGTCCCGGTGAACGATCCCGCTCTCGTGGGCAGCGGCGAGCCCGCCGGCGGCTTGAGCGACGAGGTCGAACGCCCGCCGCACTTCGATCGGTCCGGCAGCGAGCAACTCGCGAAGCGTCTGACCGTCCACGTACTCCATCGCGATGAAGTCCCGGTCGCCCGCTTCGCCGACGTCGTAGATCGTGACGATCTGGGGATGGTTCAGAACCGAGACCGCGCGCGCCTCCTGAGAAAACCGGCGCCGGATCTCCGGGTCGGACAGCAGTCCCTCGGGCAGGAGCTTCAGTGCGACCTTCCGCCCGAGCCGCGTATCTTCGGCGAGAAAGACCTCGCCCATCCCGCCCGCGCCGAGCTTGCGGACTACGCGGAACCGGGAGAGGTTTCGAAGCTCCGGCGGCAGGTCGGTCACGGCATCACCTGTAGATGGGCAGCCAACCGCGGGTCATGAAGTCCGAGAGAGTCAGCACGATCAGGATCGCCAGCCAGAACAGCCCGCCCGCGACGGTGATCTGCGTCAGTCGCGGACTGTATTTGACGTGCATGAAGAAGAGAGCGACGAGCGTCGCCTTCAGGAACGCGATGCCGAGCGCGACGACGGTGTTCCAGGGACCGAGATCGATGAACGAGACGGTCGTCGTCGTCGCGGTCAGGACGAAGAGGGCGGTGAACACCGCGAAGTAGACCTTCGGGGGGACGACGTGCTGCGCCATCACGCTCCCTCAGGAGCCGTCATCCCGAGGACCGAAGGTCCGAGGGATCCCTCGCGTAGCCTGTCCTGAGCGAATGCGAAGGACTCGGGATGACGGCTCTGTAAGACGTGCTGCGCCATCAGTGAATGTGCCTTCCAATCAGGTACAACAAGGGAAACAGAAAAATCCACACGATGTCGACGAAGTGCCAGTACAGCCCGCACACCTCGACGGGCGTGTAATAGCCCGGCCCGTAGCGACCCTTCCGCGCCTGCAGCACGAGCACCGTCAGCAGCCCGATGCCGATGACCATGTGGGCGGCGTGCAGTCCTGTCATCGCGAAGTAGAGCGAGTAGAAGATCTCCGCCGGCCGCGCGTAAGGGCCGGGAAAGCGGAAATGGGGCCCCGGAACGAGGTGGTCGTGGAACTTGTGTCCGTACTCGACCGCTTTGACGCCGAGGAAGACGCCGCCGAGCGCCATCGTCGCGAGCAGGAACGCGAGGAGCGCCCGGCGGCGCCCGGTCGAGGCCGAGAAGACCGCCAGCGCCATCGTCAGGCTCGAGACGATCAGGACGACGGTGTTGAACGTCCCCAGAGTGATGTCGAGGTGCCGGCTGGCTTCGGCGAACGCCCTCGCGTACTGGGATCGATAGACGGTGTAGGCGAGAAAGAGGCCTCCGAAAAAGAGAATCTCGGTGACGAGGAACACCCACATCCCGAGCGACGAGGCGTCGCGCTGCTGCTCCACCGTGTCGAACTGGTGCTGGAGCTCGCGCGGCCCGGCGTGAGCAGCCGACGCGTCCGAAGTGGCGGGTGCGGTCGCGTCAGCCAACGATTTCGACCTCCCCGGGCGAGTAGTGGTATGGCTCGTCCGTCACGACCGGAGTCGTGAGGAAGTTCTCCGTGGGCGGCGGCGACGGGGTATCCCACTCGAGCCCGGTCGAGCCCCACGGATTTGCCGGCGCGGCGCGGCCGTATCGCATCGACCAGACGAGATAGATCATCGGGATGATGTAACCGGCGCCCAGGATCGAAGCCCCCGCGGTCGACATGACGTTCAGGACCTGAAACTCTTCCGGATAGGCGTGGTAGCGCCGCGGCATGCCGAGATAGCCGAGGATGAACTGCGGGAAGAAGGTCAGGTTGAAACCGAGAAAGACGACCAGCGCCGCAAAGCGCGCCCACGCTTCCGGGTAGAGCTTTCCCGAGATCTTCGGCCACCAGTAGTGGATCCCGCCGAGGTATCCCATGATCGCGCCGCCGACCATGATGTAGTGGAAATGCGCGACGATGAAGTAGGTGTCGTGCACGTGCACGTCCACCCCGAGCGTCGCCAAGAAGAGGCCGGTCAACCCGCCGATCGTGAAGAGGCCGATGAAGCCGAACGCGTACAGCATCGGCGTCCGGTAGGAGATCGACCCTTTGTACATCGTCGCCGTCCAGTTGAAGACCTTAACCGCCGAGGGAATGGCGACGAGGAATGAAAGAATCGAGAAAATCATCCCGGCAAAGACCGACTGGCCGCTGACGAACATGTGGTGGCCCCAGACGAGGAATCCGAGGACCGCGATCCCGATGGAGGCAAACGCGACGAACTTGTAACCAAAGATGTTCTTGCGCGAGAACGTCGTGACGAGCTCGGACACGACGCCCATGGCCGGCAGCACCATGATGTAGACGGCGGGATGCGAGTAGAACCAGAAGAGGTGCTGGAAGAGGATCGGATCGCCGCCGAGCCGGGGATCGAAAATGCCGAGGTGGAATAGCCGCTCGACGGCGACCATGAGAAGCGTCACGGCGATGACCGGAGTGGCGAGCACGAAAATGAGGCTCGTCGCGTAGTGCGACCAGACGAAGAGCGGCAGGCGGAACCAGGTCAGGCCGGGCGCGCGCATCGTGTGGATCGTGACGATGAAGTTCAAGCCGGTGAGGATCGAGGAAAAGCCGGTGATGAAGATTCCGACGGCGGTGGCGATGACGTGGGTGTTCGAAGAGGCCGTGCTGTACGGCGTGTAGAAGGTCCAGCCGGTATCGACCCCGCCGTGCACCACCGCCCAGAGCGTGAAGAGCGCGCCGACCATGTAGATGTACCAGGACAGCAGGTTCAGCCTCGGAAAGGCGAGATCCCTCGCTCCGATCATCATCGGGATCAGGAAGTTGCCGAGGACCGCGGGGATCGACGGGATCAGGAAGAAGAACACCATGATGACGCCGTGCATCGTGAAGAGCTTGTTGTAGGTCTGCGACTGCACGAGGTCGCCGGCGGGCGTCAGCAGCTCGAGCCGGATCAGCAGGGCGAAGAGGCCGCCCAGGAAGAAGAAGAACGTGATCGACGCGAGGTAGAGGAGCGCGATCCGTTTGTGGTCGCGCGTCAGCAGCCACGACTTCACGCCGTAGGTGGCGTTCAGGTAGTGGACGGGCGGCTCGACGGCAGGAGCTTCCGGCGGGGGAGCGACGACAGCCGTGCTCATTTCGGCGCCTCCCGCTCCGGAGCGGATTCCTTCACCGGCGGCGGGATTCCCGCCGGTGATGGCCCCGCCTTCGAAAGCGACTTGATGTACGCGACGAGCTGGAGGAGGCCTTCCTCGCTGATCAGTCCCTGGAAGGTCGGCATGATCGGCTGGAAGCCTTCGACGATCTTCGCGTTCGGCATCACGATCGACTCCCGGATGTAGTTCTCGTCGGCGACGAGCGTCCGGCCGTCCTGGAGCTTCACCGTCTTCCCGAAGAGGCCCTCGAGGTTCGGCCCGCGGGCGAGCGAGTCCGGGCGGTGGCAGGTGTTGCACGCGTGCTGCGCGAAGAGCTTCGCGCCGGCCGAAGCGAGCGACTCGCTGCCCGTCCCGCCGGCGAGCCAGTTCTGGAACGCGAGGGGATCCATGACCTCGACCCAACCGGTCATTGCGGAGTGCTTCGTGCCGCAGTACTGCGCGCAGAAGACGTGGTAACGACCGGGCCGGGTCGCCTCGAACCACGCCGTCGAGTAGCGGCCGGGCACCACGTCCTTCTTCATGCGGAAAGCCGGTACGAAAAAGTCGTGGATGACGTCCTCGGAAGTGAGGGTCAGGCGGACCGCGCGGCCGACCGGGACGTGGAGCTCGTTGATCTCCCGCTGTCCGTCGGCGTGCTGGATCTTCCACATCCACTGCTTTCCGACGATGGAGATCTCCAGGGCGTCGGGCGGTGGACGGTTCATGGCGAAGAAGAGATTCGCCCCCCAGAAGAAGAAGGTGAACGTGATGAGCAGCGGAATGACCGACCAGGCGACCTCGAGCTTCATCGATCCTTCGACTCCCGGAGGGGTTTCCGATTCCGAGCGCCGCCGGTACTTGATCGCGAAGTAGATGACCGCGAGCGCGATCAAGGCCGCGAAGAAGGCGCTGACCGCGAGCAGGTAAAAGTAGAGATTGTCGACGCGCGGCGCCATCGACGAGGCCTGCTGGGGGAAGAGGGGAAAGGTCTCCCTCATGCTTCTCCGCGCTGCGAAGGCATCGCCGCCGCATCCCGCCGCCGGTCCCTTCGCCACATCAGGAGAAGGAAGACTGTCAGGACGAGAACGGCCGCGACCCCTCCGACCCGCACCATGTTCATCACGACGGCGCCGTATCGTCCGGCGGCCGGGTCGAAGTGGTAGCAGTAGAGGAGGAGCTGATCGACGGGCGTTCCGATCTTCCCGCGCGACGCCTCGACGAGCGCGAGACGCAGATCGCGGGGCGCGTACTCGATACCGAAGAAGTAGCGGGAGAGTCGCCCGTCCGGCGTCGCGACATAGATCGCGCTCGCGTGCGCGAACTGGCCGATTGCCTCGTCCCGCGCGTACCGGAACCCGACCGCCTCGGTCAGACCGGCGATCGACCGCGCCTCTCCCGTCAGGAAGTGCCAGCCCGCCGCCGCGCCGGGTCGCCCGTAGCGCGCGACGTACGGCTCCTTCTTCGCGCGGGCGGCCTCGGGAGTGTCCCGCGGGTCGAAGCTGACCGTCACGATCTCGAACTCGCGGCCGGCATCGAACGAGAGGACCCTCGAGGCGGAGAGGAGGCCGTTCAAGACCTGCGTGCAGAGCATCGGGCAGTTGTAGTACGCGAGCACCAGCACGACCGGCCGCTTCCCGAAGTAGTCGGCGAGACGTACGGACCGTCCCGCCTCGTCGCGGAAGGGGAGATCGAGAGGCAACGGGCGGTCGAGGTGTTGCTCGATCGCGACGTTGCGCAGAATCGGCGGGCGGGAGTCGGGCGTGGCTTGCGCGAACAGAGTCGACGCGACCTGTACCGTGAAAATGACGGCGAGCCCCCGTCTCATGGGTTCTTCTCGCGTCCCGTGTCCTGCGTTCCGTGTCCTGCTCCCGGCGTCGGCGCCGGCATCAACGGTTTCGTCACCGGCAGACCCCGCTCGACCAAGATCTCCATCGCGCGCGTGATCGGGATCCGCGCCACGCCGGCGCTCCGGTCCACCCAGCCATAGGTCGTCAGCACCGCGTCCTCGCTTGCGCGGACCCGATGTCGCAGGGCGAGCGGGTCAGGCTCCAGCCGCGGCTCCGGCGGCGTGCGTCGCAGGCTCGCCGCAACCATGCGAGATACGGGCTGGTCCTCCCGGCGCTCGCGCGCTTGAAGGAGGCGGAAGTACCCCCAGACCGCCACCTGGATGAGGATCGTGGCGGCCGCGAGGCCGATTCCGAACTTGACGATCGGGCCGATCGAGACGTCGCTCGTCTCGTGGCCGGCTATCCGATCGTCTGTGGCGGGTGCAGGTCCGTGGGACCTGTCCCCGCGGCGATCCTCAGTCATGCGCAAGCGCCTCCTGCAGCTCCGGGTCGTTCAACGGCAGGAGCGGCCGCTTGCCGAGCTGCCAGGAAAAAACGGCGAGC
>DASXSX010000076.1:0-3548 GCA_036505815.1 Thermoanaerobaculia bacterium | reverse complement strand
CCACACCAGGCGCACGTAGAGCGGGATCCACGGGAGCTCCTCGGACAGCACGGCCTGGGCGCGCTGGTACAGACGCGCGCGCTCGGGCCGGAAGGCGATCTGGCTGGCGCGGATCAGCATGTCATCGAGCCGGGGGTTTCTATAGAAGGAGAAGTTCAACGTCTGTGGTCCCCGGCTGGCGCCTTCGCTCGTCGACAGTGGATAGAGGAAGAGATGCGGATCACCGCCCGCGATGGTGGCCTCGGCGAGAGCGATGTCGTGCTCGCCCGAGCCACGCGCCGTCCGGAGGGCGGCATCGGGCTCGAGACGTACGCGCACCGGGATGTCGGCCGCCTGCAGGCTCGTCTTGAGTGCGTCAGCCAGGGCGCTGACGTCGAAGCCAGGCAACTCGCTCGGCGCCAGCAGCGTCGGCGAATAGCCTTTGGGCCACCCGCCTTCGGCGAGCAGCCCGGTCACCGCGCGGCGCGTACCGCCGAGGATCGGAGAGCCTTCGCGTCGCGCCCACGTCCCGGCCGGCAGGAACGACTGGAGGGGGACCGCCGTGCGCCCGAGCGCCGAACCGACCGCCGCAGGATCGATGGCAGCCGCCACGGCCTGTCGGATTTTCTTACGAGAAAATGGCTCCTTTTCCGTTTGGAACGCCAGGTACCCGACCTGGATCCCGGGAACGGAGAGCGCCCCTTCGTTTCGTCGTGGCGCCCCTGGTGGGAACCACAGGTCGAGAGCCCGAGCGTCGAACTCCGCTTCGGCATGGTCGTCGTTCGCTACCTCGAGAAAGATCAACCGCTCCGCGCGGGGCGGCCCCGCCCAGTGTCCGGCAACCGCGTCGAGCGTCACCCGGCCACCTGACGCGTCGGCCAACCTGTAAGGGCCAGTGCCGATAAATCTGACAGTCCCGTCGGCGGCCGACACCTGCCGGGCAATGCCGAAGCCGGGGTGAGCGAGGACCGTCAACAGCGGAGCGTACGGCTGGAGAAGGACGAACTGCACCGTACGAGCGTCGGCGGCGCGCACTTCCTTCACCACTCCAGGTGTGCCACGCAGCAGTGCCGTCCACACCACCGGCACACGCTGGCTATCTTTCAGCTGACGATCAAAACTCGCGGCAACTTCTGCTGCGTTAAGTGCCGTTCCGTCATGAAAGCGCACATTGTCACGTAACGTGAAGCTCCACGTCAGACCATCGCGCGACACGGTCCATCGCGTGGCGAGCGCCGGTTCGATGTCGGTGGTCCCCTCCTTCCACGCGACCAACGTGTCGAACACCTGTCGTGCGATGAGTGCGGAGGCTCCCTCGAGGGCCACCGCTGGATCGAGCGTGGAAGGAATTCCGACGGCTCCAACCCGAACTTCCTTCCTTCCTGAGGCAAATTGAGGAGAAGAAACGGACGGCCATGCGGCAAGGACTGCCGCGCCGAAGATGACGACGCACCCGAGACGTGCGAGGCGCATACGTTCTTATACGAGGAACCTGATGAAGACGCCAACCGTTTGCTCCACGAGAGGGTTCCACGCGCACGCTCGGTACGGAACTTGCTCCCATGAACGATAGCGAGGAGGCGCGGGACGACGTCGGCGAATGAAACGCGAGGAAAATCGCGGGCCCGAAAGGCGCGCAAGACCCTCGGAACCTTGACTTTCTTTTTTACAGCCGCCTATACTTCGGGCAGAGTCGGCGGAGTTGAGCGCATGCACGAGCCGCTCACCTGGGGTCAGGATAGAAGGGATGGGCTATGAAGGAGTTCGAGAAAAAGGGTAGCCCAAGTCGTGAAGGGTTCTCCAAGTTCCTTCCCGCGTCGATGTCCGATTCCGGCACCCGTCGCCGGCTCACTGAGTACGAGATCCAGGTGCAGGATCTGCAAGCGTACGTCCGGTCCCTGGAAGCGGAGACGGTGCATCTCCGCAAGAAGCTCGAGGATTCCCCGAAGGAATTCATGGTCCTCGAGAACAAGCTGCGGGAAGCCAATCGCCAGCTCGTCCAGGCGTTCAACCAGAACGAGAAGCTGGTGAACGCCTTGTACGAGGCGCGCGAGCAGATCTCCTCGCTCAAGGAAGAGGTCGACAAGCTCTGTGCGCCGCCCTCGACGTACGGAGTGTACCTCTCGGTCAACGAGGACGCGACGGTCAACATCCTGTCGCAGGGGCGGAAGGTGAAGGTCAACCTGCACCCCTCGATCAAGGCCGAGACGCTCAAGCCCGGTCAGGAGCTGGTCCTCAACGAGGGATTGAACGTCGTCGAGGCCGCCGGCTACGAGATCCAGGGGGACATCGTCATCCTGAAGGAACAGCTCGACGACGAGCGCGCGGTGGTCACGTTGCGCGCCGACGAGGAGAAGGTCGGCATCATCGCCGATCCGCTCCGCAAGCTGCGGCTCAAGACCGGCGACCACCTCTTGATGGATGCGAAGTCGGGCTACCTGCTGGAGAAGCTGCCGAAGAGCGAGGTCGAGGATCTGGCGCTCGAGGAAGTGCCCGACATCGGCTACGACGACATCGGCGGGCTCGGCACCCAGATCGAGGCGATCAAGGACGCCGTCGAGCTCCCCTATCTGTACGCCGACTATTATAAGGAGCACCAGCTCACGCCCCCGAAGGGGGTGCTCCTCTACGGCCCGCCCGGCTGCGGGAAGACGATGATCGCCAAGGCGGTGGCCAACAACCTCGCCGAGAAGATCTCGGAGAAGCGCGGCGAGAAGATCAAGGGCTTCTTCCTCAACATCAAGGGGCCGGAGCTCCTGAACAAGTACGTCGGCGAGACCGAGCGCAAGATCCGCGAGATCTTCGTCAAGGCCAAGGAGAAGGCGGCCGACGACGTGCCGGTCGTGGTGTTCTTCGACGAGATGGACGCGCTGTTCCGGACCCGCGGTACCGGCATCTCCTCGGACGTGGAGACGACCATCGTGCCCCAGCTCCTCGCCGAGATCGACGGCGTGGAAGGGCTGCGCAACGTCATCGTGATCGGCGCCTCCAACCGGCCGGACCTCATCGATCCGGCCATCCTGCGGCCGGGACGCCTCGACGTGAAGATCAAGATCGAGCGGCCGGATCGCGGCGCTGCGGGCGACATCTTCCGGAAGTACCTCACGACCCAGATCCCGATCGCGGAGTCGGAAACCCGTCACTTCAGCGGTGACGCCGTAGGCGCCATCGACGCCATGATCGCGGCCACGGTCGAAGCGATGTACAGTCTCTCCGAGGAGAACCGTTTCCTGGAGGTGACCTACGCCAACGGCGACAAGGAGGTCCTCTACTTCAAGGACTTCTCCTCGGGAGCCATGATCGAGTCGGTCGTGCGACGGGCCAAGAAGCTGGCCCTCAAGCGGCTGATCGGTGGCGGCGAGAAGGGGATCAGCGCCGGCGACCTGCTCAATGCCGTGCGCGAAGAGTTCAAGGAGAACGAGGATCTGCCGAATACGACCAACCCCGACGACTGGGCGAAGATCGCCGGCAAGAAGGGCGAGCGGATCGTCTACGTGAAGCCGCTCATGGGCGACACCAAAGAGAAGCAGAAGAACGTCGAGAAGGTCGTCACCACCGGCCAGTATCTC
>DASXSX010000075.1:0-11047 GCA_036505815.1 Thermoanaerobaculia bacterium | reverse complement strand
CGGTTCGTCACGGTTTGGGTGTCACGTTCAATTGCTTGGTCACTTCCCGAAAGGGCTTGACGCTCTGCGGATCGTTGATGTTCTGGCGAAACACGACTTCGTTCGGTCCGACGCGAGTGACCTCGCCGTCGTAGAGGAGGTCGCCCGGACGGATCAGGTAGCTCTTGTTGTCGGTGGCGCGGACCTGCGCGACGTAACCGGAGCGGGTCTTCCAGATGCCGTAGATGGCGATGTCATCGATCGACATCCCCGCGACTCCGGCGGGCCGATTGCCCCTCGCGCGGTCCTCCGGGCGCACCAGCAGCGAGCGAAACGGGTCGCGCCGGCCGGCCGGGTCGTAGGTGTATGAGCGGCCGGAGAGCGCCGCCTCCTCCTGCTCGATCATCGCCTGACCGGGGGAATTAATGGCTCCGGGCGCCAGTACGGGAGTCGGTTTCGCCGTCGGAGTCGGGCGAGGCGGCGCGGCGACAACGCCAGCTGCGAGCGAAAGGACGACGGCGACGATAAGCGGGATTTTCACTCGACCCCTTTCCCTTCCGCCCGCTCCTTCAACTTGCGGGCGCTGACGCCGGCCGGAGCGGGAGGGGCGCCTGGGGCGCCGGGCTGAGCTCCGGCGGGTCGGGCCAGAGACTCTTCCCCCGTGTAGATGAACGTCTTCGCCACGAAATTGGCGGAGATCGACTTCTGCGGGATGTTCGCGAGCGCGTTGATCTTCAGATCCTCGACATTGATGATGCGCGAAAAACGGCTCATCCGATCGAAAAAGAGAGCGAGGTTGTGGTAAGTCCCTTCGAGCGCGATATCGATCGGCCACTCGGAATAGAAATCCTTCGGGACGAAATCTCCCGGCGTGAACTTCCGAAGGGTGAAATCCCCCTGCCGGGTCAGAGTCTCGATTCTCTTGATCAGTTCCTCCGTGTTGCGCTTGGAAGGGAGCACCTGGAGCAGCTTCGCGAGCTCGAGCTCGAGCCGCCGGACTTCTTCCCGGAATTGCGAAAGCTTGCGTTCCGCGGCCCGGCCCTTCTGGATCTCCTGCTGGAGCCCCTCGAGCTGCGTGCGCTTCGCCTTGATCTCCGCGTTCAAGCCCCGGAACCACGCGTAGTGCACGGCACCGGCGAGCAGGATACCGATGGCGAGCCCGTAGGCGAGCGCGTGGTACCACGGCTTGTCTTCCAGTTTCAGATCGATCGCCACGCTTCGTTCCTAAGTTCCGGGGGCCGGTGAGTTCGCCGGCTGTGGAGGGGGTTCGGTCCCGGGCGCTTTCAGGGGAGCGACCGCGAGCGCCTGCGCGTTCGTGAACGTCAGGCTCATCTCCCACGTGTAAGTGCCCTGCGTGTCGCTCTCCTTGCCGAGGTTGCGGAAGACCGGCTCGGCGAAGAAGGGACTTTTCTTTATGTTTTCCAGATATGTCGCCACCGCGTTGGGCGAGAGGGTTCGGCCCTTCAGGACGACCTGGTTCCCCGAGACGGACAGATCCGTCAGCCAGACGAGGTCGGGAAGGGCGCGCGAAATCTCGTCCATGAGCCGGACGGGTCCCCTCTGGTTCGTCTTCAAGTTGTTGATGAGCTGGATCTTGGCCTCGAGACTCGTTTTCTTGTCCTCGTAGCCCTTGACCTCGTCGATGATGGAGCGCAGCCGCGCGACCTCTTCGTTCGCCCTCGCGATCTCTTCGTCCAGGTCCCTGCTGCGATGGGTGAGGGTCAGCGCCATGATGCCGATGTAAAGCAACCCCAGGACGACTCCGCCCAAGAGAATCAGGTTGTTCAACCGGGCGCCGGATGGCAGGAAAGGCGCTCTCTTGCGCGCAGCTGCCGCGCGGGCCTCCGTGAGGAGGTTGATCCGGATCAAGCCGCTTCGTCTCCGACATGGCGGACCGCGAGCCCCACCGCGACGGCCAGGCTCGGCGCGTTTTCCGTGAGCCACTCCGCGGAGGCCGGGGTACCCGAGATATCGATCTGGCGGAACGGGTTCATCACCTCGACCGGCATCCCGAAGCGCTCTTTCAACTGCGTGTCGAAGTTGACCACCCGCGAAGAACCGCCGGAGAGGAGGAGCTGGTCGATCCTCTGGGTGGACGTCGTCGCGAGGAAGAAGTCGAATGTCTTCTGAAGTTCCTGTGCGAGGTCGTCGGACACCGAGCGCAGGATCGGAAAGATCTCGGAGACGGAATGGTCACCGGTCCGCTCCCCTTTTTTCAAGGACTCGGCCTGATCGAATGAGAGCGAGAGCTGCTTCTGGATGGCGTCGGTGTACTGGTTGCCCCCGAAGGAGATATCGCGCCAGAAGATCGTATTCGACCCCGAAAGGATGTTGACGTTCGTGACCGAAGCGCCGACGTTGACGAGGGCGACGATGCGGCCCGATTCGATCGGATAGTTCGCCTCGAAGGCGTTCTGGAGCGCGAAGGCGTCCACGTCGACGAGCATCGGGTTGCGCCCTGCCTGGGAAATCACGCTGGTGTAATCGCCGATCTTGTCCTTCTTGACGGCGACCAAGAGGACGTCCATCGTGTCTCCCGCGCCCGACTCCAGGACGACGTAGTCCAGATTGACGTCGTTGATGTCGAAGGGGACGTATTGCTCGGCCTCCCAGCGGATCGACTCGGCCAGCTCCTCCGGCGACATTGCGGGAAGACTGATCTTCTTGACGATGACCGAGTGCCCCGAAAGAGAGGTTCCGAAGTCCTGATTGCGCACGTTGGCGGTCGAAACCAGCCGATTGACGGTATCCACGACGAGGGACGCATCCATGATCGCCCCGTCGACGATCGCCTCCGGAGAAAGGGTCTCCAGACCCGATTTCACCAGCCGGTATCCCCCGCCCTTGACATCCTTCAACTCGACCAGCTTGACGGCTGACGAGCCGATGTCGAGGCCTACGAGGTTCTTCGACTTTCGGAACAGCACGCTACCGCACCACCGAAAAAATTCATACGGTTGTGGGCTTTGACCTTGGGTTATTTCGGCTGGGATCGAAAATAGCAGAAAGTTTTTCTACAGTCAAGGTTTAGAGGCGCTGACGCGCGTTCAAAGTTCAGGGTTCCGGGTCCCAAGTTCGCCTGAAATGGCCGTTCCTTGAACTTTGAACTTTGAACCTCGGACCCGACGTTGTACGATGCCGCGTTTTTTGACGGCGGGAACCGCTTCGACGAGGAGATCCGATGGCTCAGCATTGCCACTTTTGCGGAAAGACTCCGATGACGGGGTCGAACGTCAGCCACGCCCACAACGTCACGAGCCGCAAGTGGCACCTGAATCTCCAGTCGGTGCGTGCCGTGGTCGGCCCCGGCACCACGCGGCGCGTGAACGCCTGCTCCCGGTGCCTGCGATCGGGGAAGGTGATCAAGCCGGCCCCGCGCGCGACCTGGAAGGCCTAGTCTCTTTCCCCCGCCTTCGGCACGTTGTACTTCCGAACCACTTCCCGCACCCCGGAGATCGCCTTCAAACGGCTGAAGATCTTCTCCAAGTGCTTCAAGTCCGACGTCTCGAGCGACACCGAGACGTAGCCTCTCCGATCTTCCGAGGAACGGGCTTCGATGCGGCGGATGTTCGATCCTTCGCCGGCGATCGCCTGCGTCAGATCCGCGAGCAGACCCGGCCGGTCGTCGGTGACGACGTCGAGCTCGATCGCGTAGGAGGCGCCCTTCTCCCCCGCCCAGGCGACATCGATCTGTCGCTCCGGGTCGTAGAGCAGGTTGCGCACGTTGGGGCAGTTGTCGGAGTGGACCGAGACCCCGCGACCCCGCGTGATGTAGCCGAGGATCTTTTCACCGGGAACCGGGTTGCAGCACTTCGCCAGAGAGGCGAGCAGGTCATTGTGGCCGACGACCATGATGTCCGGCGCTCCGAACGGGAGAATCTTCCGCACGACGCGTGAGACCGCCGTCTCCGGTTTCGGGGGCTCGGGACGGTCGAGCTCGTCGGCGGGAATCAGCCTCTCGAGCGCATTGCGCGGAGCGAGCTTGCCGTAGCCGAGGGCGGCATACAGGTCTTCGGACCTCGAGAAGCCCCAGGTTCCGAGCTCCGCCTGGAGCTTGCCCTCCGCTTCGAGCTTCTTGATGGTTTTCCTGTACTTCTTGAGCTCCCGCTCGAGCAGGCGACGACCGAGCTCGACAGCTCGCGCTTTTTCCTGGGCCTGGATGAAGTGGCGGATCTTGTGGCGGGCCCGGCTCGTCACGACGAAGGAGAGCCAGTCCCGCGACGGCGCCTGGTTCGGGGCCGTCAGGATCTCGACGATGTCGCCGCTCGCGAGCGCCGTTCGCAGCGGAACCAGCTTGCCGTTGACGCGGGCACCGACGCAGCGATGGCCGACATCGGTGTGGACCCGATAGGCGAAGTCGAGCGGCGTCGCGCCGCGCGGGAACGCGAAGACCTCCCCTTTCGGCGTGAAGGTATAGACCTCGTCCGGGTAGAGGTCGACCTTCAACGACGCGAGGAACTGACGGGGATCGGACACCTCGCTCTGCCAGTCGACGAGCTGGCGCAGCCATTGGAAGCGCGCGTCGTCGGCGTGGGGGCCGAGCCTCCCCTCTTTGTACTTCCAGTGCGCCGCGATGCCGCGTTCGGAGATCAGGTCCATTTCCCGCGTGCGAATCTGGATCTCGAAGGGCTGCGCCGCCTCCCCCATCACGGTGGTGTGAAGCGACTGGTAGAAGTTCGGCTTGGGCATCGCGATGTAGTCCTTGATCCGTCCGGGGACCGGCCGCCAGAGCTGGTGCACGAGGCCGAGGGCCGCATAGCAGTCGCGCGTCTCGGGCGTGACGATTCGGAAGGCGAGCACGTCGTACAGCTCGGCGGCATCCACTTCGCGCCGCCGCATCTTCTCCGCGATCGAGTAGTAGCGCTTCACCCGCCCGGTGACCTCGCCGGCGATCCCCGACTCCGCGAGCTTCGTCGCCAGCCGCGCCCGGATCTTCTCGATCATCGCTTGCGAGCCCTTCATGCGACGCTCGACGTCGAGCGCGACGCGGGCGTACTCCTCCGGCTCGAGATGCATGAAAGCGAGGTCCTCGAGTTCCCCTTTCACGAGGCCCATGCCGAGCCGGTTCGCGATCGGCGCGTAGATGTCGAGCGTCTCCCGGGCGATTTCGCGGCGCTTTTCTTCCGGCAGGTACTGCAGCGTTCGCATGTTGTGGAGCCGGTCGGCGAGCTTGACGAGCACGACCCGCAGGTCCGACACCATCGCGAGGATCATCTTGCGGAAGGTCTCGGCCTGCTCCTGCTCCCGGGAGACGTACGAGAACTTTCCGATCTTGGTGAGCCCGTCCACGAGCTCGGCGACCTCCGGGCCGAACTGCTTCGCGATCGATTGCTTCGTCGTGAGTGTGTCCTCGAGCACGTCGTGGAGGAGCCCGACGACGATCGAGACGTCGTCGGCCTTCATCTCAGCGAGGATCGCCGCGACGTTCAGCGGATGGACGAGGTAGGGCTCCCCGGAGCGCCGGACCTGCCCCTTGTGCTCTAGGGCCGAGAAGACGTATGCGCGACGCAGTAGATCCTGGTTCGACTGCGGGTTATAGGCCTCGACACGGTCGAGGATGTCCTCGAATCGGATCATGACGGGACTAGATTAACGCCGCGAGGACCCGACCGTAAGAGTTAGCGCCTCCCCGACTTCTTCTTCCGCGTCGGCTGCGGCGGCGCGGGGGCCGCGGGCTTCGGCGCGGGAACCACCTGGAGCTTGCGGCGGCTCCGCAGATCCTTCCAGATGACGACAATCGCGGCGGCCACGTAGATCGAGGAGTACGTCCCGACGATGATGCCGATGATGAGAGCCAGCGCGAACGTGTTCAGCACTTCGCCGCCCAGAAAGAAGAGCGCGACGCAAACGAGCATCGTCGCCCCGGAAGTGAGCACGGTTCGGGAGAGCGTCTGGTTGATCGACCGGTTGATGACGGACTCGAGCGACTCCTTCTTGGGAGTGCGCTGGTTCTCGCGCACGCGGTCGTAGACCACGACGGTGTCGTTCACGGAGTAGCCGACGAGCGTGAGCAGCGCCGCCACGACCACGAGATTGAACTCGCGTCCCATCAGCGCCAGAAGGCCGACGGTGATGAGCGTGTCGTGGATGAGCGCGACGACCGCGCCGACTCCGAACGGAAGCGAACGGAAGCGGATCGCGATGTAGGCGAGCATCCCGCCGATCGACCAGACCACCGCGAGCAGAGCCTTCTTGCGCAGGTCCGCGCCGACCTGGGGGCCGACGTTCTCGGCGGAGAGAAGCACGAAGGGGCCGGCGTAACAGTTCGCCTTCAGCCACGCCTTGACGGGCGCGGAGACGTCCAGCACCCGGTCGAAATCGGCGGTCGAATGGAAGATCCCGACCCGCGAGCGGTACGCGATGATCCGCTCCGCGATCCTCCCGTAGTAATCCGCCGGGACGACGTCCGGCCGTCCGGAGACGTGATCGGGATCCGCCGCCGTGAGCCGCGCTCCCAGCGTGTCCTTCCCTTCCCGGTTCAGGTCGAGCTTGGAGGGGTCGGCGCCCGGCGCCGCGAGGCCGGACTTGAGCGCGTTCTGAACGTCGTGCGAGACGTCCCGGCCTTCGCGCTTCTGCTGCTGGACGCGGATCAGCACCTCGTTCTTCGACGGGTCTTCGTAGCGCTGGATGCCGGTGTCGCCCAGGTTCGCGGCGTCAAGGATCTTGCGCAGGTGGTCGAGGTCGGGACGCTGCGTGAACCGCACGGCGATCTGCGTTCCTCCCGCGAAGTCGATGCCGAACTTCAGACCCTTCTGCACGAAGATCGCAAACAGTCCGACCGCGATGAGCACCCAGGAAGCGCCGATCGCGATCCACTTGTACCTGAGGAAGTCGATGTTGGTCTGCCGAAAGAGTTCCATGCCGGTTTCCTTAGATCGACAGGGCGTCGATGTGCTGGCGCCGCCCGTACGTCAGCTCGAAGATCGTGTGCGACACGAAGACGGCGGTGAAGATGGAGATCAGGAGACCCAGGATCAGGGTCACGGCAAAACCCTTCACGGGACCGGTGCCGAACTGGAAGAGGAAGATCGCCGAGATGATCACGGTCATGTGAGTGTCGATGATCGTCGCGAACGCCTTCGAGAAGCCGTTCTCGATCGCGGTCTTCGGTGCGCGACCGGCCCTCAGCTCTTCGCGGATGCGTTCGAAGATGAGCACGTTCGAATCGACCGCCATGCCGATCGTCAGGATGAACCCGGCGATGCCGGGGAGAGTGAGCGTCGCGTTGAAGAGGGCCATCGCTCCCAGCAGCATGATGGCATTCAGGATCAGCGCGAGAACCGCGTTCAGACCGGAAAGGCGGTAGTAGACCGTCATGGCGACGAAGACGAAGAGCGCGCCGGCGATCGAGGCGGTAACCCCTTTGCGGATCGAGTCGAGACCGAGCGACGGGCCGACCGTGCGCTCCTCGAGGTAGGTCAGGCCGGCGGGCAGCGCACCCGCCCGCAGCACCAGGGCCAGGTCGTTCGCCTCCTCCGGTGTGAAGCTGCCGCTGATCTCCCCCTGGTCGTGGATGCGTTCGTTGATCGTCGGCGCGGACTTGACGCGATGGTCGAGGATGATCGCCAGCCGCTTGCCGACGTTCTCACCGGTCGCCTTGGCGAACTTCTCGGCCCCGGCAGCGTTCAGGAAGAACGACACCGCGTTTCCTCCGAGTTGCCGCTGCGTGGGCCGCGCGTTCTTCAGGTCCCGTCCCGTGATGACCGCCGCCTTCTGGACCAGGTACCACGTCTGCTCCCTCTGTCCGGGCGTGGCCGCCGCCTCGACGAGCTCGAGGTTCGGCGGAAGCTGACCCCCGTACGGCGCCAGGAGCGCGGTGCGGTCGGGGGAAGGTCCCGAGTCGACGAGCTTCAGCTCCAGAAAAGCCGTGCTCTTGATCAGGTCCTTCACCCGTTTGGGATCGTCGATGCCCGGAAGCTGGACGAGGATCCGGTCGGAGCCCTGCCGGGCGATGAGGGGCTCGGCGACGCCGAACTCGTCGATCCGGTTGCGGATCGTCTCGACAGCCTGTGAGACGGAGTTGTCCTCGATCTGCCGGCGCGCGAGGTCCTTGAGAGTAAAAATCCACTTCCCACCCGCGGTCGAGACCGTCCAGTCGGGCAGGAACCGCTTCACCGTCTCCTCGAGCTTGCGTTCGTCGGTCGCCGGCGTGACGGTGACTGCGAAAGCGCGCTCGTTCGGAAACTCGACTCCTCCGAGAGTCAGTCCCTGCTCGCGGGCCTGCGTCTGGAGCTGCTCGGCGGCGTCGTCCCGCTCCGCCTTCAGGGCGTCGGCGGTGTTCACCTGGAGCACCAGATGGATTCCGCCGCGCAGGTCAAGTCCGAGCTTGATGCCCTTCTTGAGCGCTTCGGACAGCGGAGGCTTGCCCGGTCCGATCCACTCGCGCCGGGCGTTGGCGTATCCCATGGCGATGTAGCCCGTGATCATCCCGGCGACGACGAGGACGATCAGCAGCACCCGCCAGCGAACCCTCTTGGACAAGGCTTCCTCCTGAAAAAAGAACCGTGAAGTGTATACGAGAACGGACCCCGGGGAACTGTAGAAAAGTCTAGGAGCCCGGGGTAACGGTCGCCTCCGGCTCGCCGGCAAGCCCCACGATCGACGTTCGCAGGACCTTGATCTTCACGTTGTCGGCGATCTGCAGAACGACCACCCCGTGCGCTTCGTCGAACGCCGCGATCCGACCGAAGAGACCCCCGCCGGTCACGACTTCGTCCCCTCTCTTCAACTGCGCGAGCAGCTCCTGCTGTTTTTTCTGTTTCTTGCGCATCGGCGCGATCAACAGGAAGTAGAAGATGACGAAGATGAAGACCATCGGGAGGAACTGGATCAAGCCTCCTCCCGGTGTCTGAGGAGAGGCCTGGAGCAGGTCGGCGAGCCGCGCGTTCATGATCGGCGAATCATATCGGACCGTCTTCCCGGCTACGGCTTCGAGAAGGGCAAAGGCTCCTTGCGAGGCGGCACGGTCGCGCGGATCGCGTCCGCTCTTTTCCAGAACCGCAGGAAGTTCTCTCCCAGCACGCCGCGCACTTCCTCCTCGGAGTGCCCGCGGCGGAGGAGCTCCTCGGTCAACACCGGGAGCTTCGAGACGTCCTCCAGACCATCCGGCGGGTCTTCGATGCCGTCGTAATCCGTCCCGAGTCCGACGGCGCGGGGGCCGGCGATCTTCATCACGTGCTCGATGTGATCGACGACTGCGGTCCAGTTCGCGCGGGGGCGCTGCAGATTTTCCAGCAGCGCCGAGACTTCCGCGTCCCTCTTTTTCGGGTCGTCCTTGTAGCGTTCCGCGATCTCCGCGGCCTTGGGCGCCAGAGCCGCCTTGCGGGCTTTGAAGTCGTCCACGACCTTCTGGTCCACGAACGTCGAGCTGAAGTTGACCATGACGACGCCGCCCTTCGAGCCGATCGCGCGGATCCCCTCGTCGGTCAGGTTGCGCGGCATGTCCGCGATCGCGCGGCAGGAAGAGTGGGAGGCGAAAACCGGCGCCGCCGAGACGGCCAGGACGTCGGCGAGCGTCTTGTCGGAGACGTGAGAAACGTCAACCAGCATTCCGAGACGGTTCATTTCGAGCACCACCTCCCGACCGAAGTCGGTCAAGCCGTTGTGCACCGCCGTCTTCGCCGGGTCGTAGCGGAACGAGAAAAACGATCCCGAGGAGTCGGCCCAGTTGTTCGTGTTCGTGTGCGTCAGGGTCATGTAGCGAACACCGAGCCGGTGAAACGCCGAAAGGGCGGCGAGTGAGTCTTCGATCGCGTGCCCCCCTTCGATCCCGATCAGGACGGCGATTTTTCCCTGCTTCTTCGCTGCGCGGATGCCGCCGACGGAGTCGGCGAAGACGAGGTCTGCCGGATGCGAGTCGATCAGACGCCGGATCAGGTCGATGAATTCGAGTGCCTTCTTCGCCGATGTTCCCGATGCCGCGTAGGACGACGAGACGTAAGCCGCGAGAAATGGAGCCGTGACTCCGCCGTCTCTCCATCGCGGGATGTCCACGTGGCCGGTCTTCTGTCGAACGCCGATGTCCACCCACTCCTTTTCGAGCTGTTCCGGCACGTCCTCGTGGGTGTCCACGATGATCGCGCTTCGATGGAGGAGCAACGCGCGGGCGTGGAGGTCTTCGGCTTTCGGCGCCGGTCCCGCGATCGCAATCGGCGCCAGCACGAGCAGGAGAAGGAACGCTTTTCTCACGGCGCGAGAGGCTACCATCGGAGCATGCGAGAGACTCCGCGGTTCGTTTAGGCGATCTTCCCCTCCGCGGGGGCCGCCAGATTCGCGAGCTCTCCGCCGCGAATCGCCTCTCGAATCCGCTTCATCCACTCGAGGTAGAAGAAGACGTTGTGGATCGACAGCAGCATCGGAGCGGAGAAGTCTCCGAGCACGAAGAGATGCCGCAGGTAAGCCCGGGTATGACGGCGGCAGACCGGGCACGCGCACTCCGAATCGAGCGGTACCAGGTCCTCCTTGAACCGCTCGTGCTTGATCGTGATTTCGCCGGCGCGCGTGTAAGCGTGGCCCATGCGGCCGTGGCGAGTCGGCAGGACGCAGTCGAAGAAGTCCACTCCGCACCGGACGGAAGCGAGGAGATCGGCGGGCGTGCCGACCCCCATCAGATACCGGGGCTTTTCGACCGGCAGGAGCGCGGCGGTGAATCCGGTGATCGCGCGGATCGCCTCCTTGGGCTCTCCCACCGCGACCCCTCCGATCGCATAGCCGTCGAAGCCGAGGTCCACGAGCGGGCCGGCGGAACTTCGTCGCAGGTCGTCATGAATCCCGCCCTGCACGATCCCGAAGAGCAGACCTTTTCCACTCCAGGAATCGCGTGACCGCTCGGCCCAGTCGAGCGAGAGCCGGCACGCTTCTTCCACCTCCCGCCGTTCCGCAGGAAAGGGCGGGCAGACGTCGAGCGTCATCGCGATGTCGACTCCGAACTCCGATTGAAGCTCGACTGCGAGCTCAGGCGTCAGGAAATGCCGCGTTCCATCCTCCGGCGTCCGGAATTCGACCCCCTCTTCCGTGATCCTCCGGCGCGAGGAGAGGCTCATGACCTGGAAGCCGCCGGAGTCGGTCA
>DASXSX010000074.1:0-3551 GCA_036505815.1 Thermoanaerobaculia bacterium | reverse complement strand
GCACGCGGCTGCTCGACTCGGCATGGGCCGGCGTACCCTCGATCTCGGTCGCCGGAGGGACGCTCGCGCGCGAGCTCGAGGACGCCGGCGCAGGCCGCCGTGTCGAGCGATCGCCCGAAGCTCTCGCGGAGGCCGTGATCGGGGCGTTGTCCGATCCCGCGCGCCACGCCGCGAGCGCGGAAGCGGGCCGGCGATTCGCGAAAGAAAGAACCTGGGAACGCGTCGCGCAACCGCTCCTTTTTTGGTGCCGCAGCGCGCATGTGGAGGAGGGAAGGCTCCCTCTGCCGGACTCTTCCGAGCCGCGCTTCTGGAAACGATTCCGCCGTCGAGCGGTCTCGACGTAACCCCGTTCTGACCTTGGTTTACTCTGGCCGCCGCCGATGAAGACTCCGGACGCCTCGATCGTCGTCGTCCACCATCGCGATCGGCAGCGCCTGTTCGAAGCGCTCACGGCGCTCGAGGAGGCCTGCCGCGGCCGTCTCTCGGCGGAGATCATCGTGGTGGACAACGCGTCGCAGCTCCCGGTCGGCGAGCTCCTGCGCCGGCATCCGACGACGCGCCGCGTCCCCGCCGGCGGCAACGTCGGCTTTGCCGCCGGATGCCGGCTCGGCGCGGAAGCCGCGCGCGGGCGTTTTCTCCTCTTCGTCAACGACGACGCCGTCGTCGAGCCCGACGCGCCGGAGCGGCTCGTGCAGGCGCTGGATCGCGCCGAAGGAGACGTGGTCGCCGTCGCGGGGAGGTTGACCGACTCGACCGGCGAGCGCAACGATTTCTCAGACGGTTTCCTGACCTTCGACGGCCACGCGTTCCAGAGGGAGGTCGGACGGCCGGTCGCGGCGCTCGCGGACGGCGTCGCCGGCGAAGAGCGTCTGTTCGCCTGCGGCGGGCTGATGGCCGTCAAGCACGCGGATTTTTTCTCATCCGGCGGCTTCGACGAGGACTACTTCGCTTACCTGGAGGACGTGGACTTCGGCTGGCGGCAGTGGATCTTCGGACGCCGAATCGTGGCCGAGCCGCGCGCCCTCGCGCGCCACCGGGGTGGAGCAACCGGCGAGGCGCTCGGAATCTACTCGCGCGGCTACCTCTTCGAGAAGAACGCCTTCGCGACGGCCTACAAGAACTTCGACCGGGAATACTTCGCGGCATTGATGCCGTCGGTGCTCGCGGCCTTTCTCATCCGGATTTCGGAGATGCTCGCGGCCCGCAACCCGGGCGCGTCCGAGCTCGGCCGCGATCCCTATGCAGAGGAGCGTCCCTCGCCGTCTTTCGCACGCCGTCTCTTCGGCATCGCCGACGGCGCCCCGCCGCCCGTGCGGCTCGCGGATCCTCTGACGGTCGCGCATCTCAAGGCTCTTCTGTGGATCCACCGGAACCAGGAGTCGCTCGCGGCAAAACGGCGCGCCGTCCAGTCTCGCCGGAAGCGAGCGGACTCCGAGATCTTTGCGAAGTTTCCGCTGCGCCTGGTCCCAACCTATCCGGGCGACGACCGCTTCGAATCCGATTTCTTCCGCGAGTTTCTGGCCCGAGCTCCGGAGCTCGTCCGTACCACTCTCGAGGAGATCTTCGTCGGAGGCGCCGCCTGACCGCGTTTTCCGTCGTCATCCCGACGCATCGCCGCCCCGAAACCCTGCTCCAGGTTCTCGAGGCGCTCGGCCGGCAGGAGACGCCTCCCGAGTTCGAGGTCGTCGTCGTCGACGACGGCTCCGGCGATTCGACCCCCGTTGCCCTGCGGGCGTACCGCGCCTCCTATCCGCTGCGCTGCTTCTTTCAGGAAAACTCGGGGCCGGCGCGCGCCCGCAACCGGGGCGTCAAGGAAGCGCGGGGCGACATCGTCGTCTTCCTCGGAGACGACACCGTGCCGGAGCCGCCACTCCTCGCCGTCCACGCGCGAACCCACTCGGAGCCGCGCGAGGGCCCGGTCGCCGTCCTCGGCTACACGACCTGGCCGCGCGACCGGCGGGTCTCTCCGTTTCTCCACCACATCAACGAATACGGTCTCCAGTTCGGCTACGGTCTGATCGAGGATCCCGAGTCGGTTCCGTTTAACTTCTTCTACACGTCGAACATCTCGCTCCCGCGGAGATTGCTCGAGGAAGCGGGTCTCTTCGACACCACGTTCCCGCACGCCGCGTGGGAGGACATCGAGATCGCGTACCGCCTGACGCGGCAGGGGATGAAAATCCTCTACCGTCCCGAGGCGGTGGCGCGTCACTACCACGACATCCGCTTCGAATCCTTCCGGCGGCGTCAGCAGAGGTCGGGCGAGGCCGCGGCAATCTTCTTCGAGAAGCATCCGGAGCTCGGCGCGTTCCTGGGCGTTCCCCAGGCGCTGACCTTCGTGAACGGCTCCGGCTTCGGCGAGCGGCTACGCGCCGCCTGGGCGTCACTCGCCGAGCGTTGGGAGCTGCCCGGTGGGCGCCGGGCCCTCGACCGGGTCCTGCGGGACGATTACCTCCGCGGTCTCGCGCGAAGCCTCGAGGCTCGGGGGTGGTCGGCGACGAGCGCTCCGCCTCCCGCGGGCACGACTCGGTCGGGCGATTCCTCCGGGTGACGCCGTGGCCTTTCGAGAGGTCACGGCCGACTCGGGCGCCCGGAGCAGCGTTCCTCGATCCTCCTCAAAAGACGCGACTTCGCAGAGGCCCTCGGTGCGGTCAACGTGGCGTCGGGTTTGCTCGTCTCATCTCTTGGAGGACTGTATGAAAAGGCTGACACTCGCACTCGGCCTGGTCGCGCTCTTTGCCGCCGCTGCTCCGCTCTCGGCCGCCCACGTCCGAGGAGGCGCCGGCTTTCGCGGCGGATTTCGGGGCGGGCACCGCGGACCCGCCGTCTACGTCCGATACCGACCTTTCTTCTGGGGCTGGGGGTACTGGTATGACCCGTTCTGGTACGACCCCTGGTACCGGCCCTATCCCGGCTATTACGGCTACGGCTACGGCTACGGCGCCGGATACGGCGGCTACGGCCGGTCGCGCGACTGGGCGATCGTCGACACCGACGTGTCACCGGAGAGCGCGCGGGTCTATCTCGACGGCCAGTACATCGGCACCGCCGACGATTTCGACGGCTTTCCGGACTACCTCTATCTGCGCCGCGGTCATTACCGTCTCGAGTTCCGGTTGGACGGCTATCAGACGCGGACGATCGACGTGGACGCCCGACCCGGAGTGAAGATCGACGTCGACGACAAGCTCGCGAAGATTCCGGGCGCGCCGCGCTACGGCAGCTACGAGGAGTCGCCGCCTCCCGCCGGAATTCACCGGTACTGGGCGAAGCGAGGCAACTCGACCGAACCGTGGACCGGAGAAGACGAGACGTACGGGAGCGGAGCCCCGCGCTACCGCGAGCGTCCGCGGGAGCTCGATCGATCCGAGGGGTACGTCGACGATCGCGACCGGGACCGCGATCGCGACCGCGAGGAGGAGATCGAAAGAGAACGCGAGAGCGATCGCCCGCCCGCCGCCGGCAGGCAGTGGCGCGACCGGCGGGAAGCGGAGCATGGCGACACATGGGTGCGCCTGACCGTTGAACCCTCGGACGCGGCGATCTATCTG
>DASXSX010000073.1:0-28313 GCA_036505815.1 Thermoanaerobaculia bacterium | reverse complement strand
GGGGTCTTCGGCGGACGCGTTCGCCCTCTTTTCCCGGTTCGAGGCGAAGCTCGACGAGTACCGCGGAAACCTGGAGCGGGCCGCGATCGAGCTCGCGAAGGACTGGCGGACCGACAAGATGCTGCGCCAACTCGAAGCGCTTCTGATCGTCGCGGACCGCAACAGCTCGCTCCTGCTCTCCGGCACGGGCGACCTCATCTCTCCGGAGGAAGGCATCCTCGCCGTCGGCTCCGGCGGTCCGTACGCTCTCGCCGCCGCGCGGGCGCTTCTGAAACACTGTCCGAACCTCTCGGCCGCGGAGCTCGCGCGCGAGTCGCTCGCGATCGCGGGCCAGATCGACATCTACACGAACGACAGCATCACGCTGGAGGAGCTCTGAGGTGGTCTTCCTGATGCCCGGCGAGACGGCTCCGGGCGAGACGGCGACACCCGCCCCGAAGGTCCGATCTTACGCCGGCGCCCGCACGCCGCGCGAGATCGTCGGGGAGCTCGACAAGTACGTCATCGGCCAGGGCCGCGCCAAGCGCGCGGTCGCGATCGCGCTGCGGAACCGGTGGCGGCGCCAGCAGCTCGATCCGGAGATGTCGCGGGAGATCCTCCCGAAGAACATCCTGATGATCGGCCCGACCGGCGTGGGAAAGACGGAGATCGCGCGCCGGCTCGCGCGGCTGGCCGACGCCCCGTTCCTGAAGGTCGAGGCTTCCAAGTTCACGGAGGTCGGCTACGTCGGCCGCGACGTCGAATCCATCATCCGCGACCTGACCGAAGTCGCCGTCCAGATGGTGCGCGACGAGAGGACCGCGGAGATCCGCGATCGCGCGAAAGCGCGCACCGAGCAGCGGCTGGTCGAGCTCCTCATGCCGTCGTTCTCCGACTCGGACATCGAAGAGGCGCGCAACCGGCTGCGGCTCCTCCTTCGCGAGGGGCGGCTTGAGGAGCGCCTGGTCGAGGTCGAGGTGATGGACAAGACGTTCCCGTCGTTCGAGATCGTCACCGACAAGGGCGTCGAGGAGATGGACATCAACGTCAAGGAGATGCTGCCCGGGCTGTTCGGCGGCAAAAAGAAGCGGCGCAAGACGACGGTGAAGGACGCGCGCGAGATCCTCCAGGCGGAGGAGGAAGGGCGCCTCGTCGACGCGGGCCAGGTGGCGCGCGAGGCGGTCGAGCGCGCGCAGTCGAACGGCATCGTTTTCTTGGACGAGATCGACAAGGTTGCCGGGCGAGAGTCGGGGAGGAGCGGGCCCGACGTCTCGCGCGAGGGGGTCCAGCGCGACCTGCTCCCGATCGTGGAGGGCACGGTCGTCAACACCAAGTACGGTTTCGTCAAGACCGACCACATCCTCTTCATCGCGGCCGGCGCGTTCCACGTGTCCAAGCCGTCCGACCTGATCCCGGAGCTCCAGGGACGCTTTCCGATCCGCGTGGAGCTCGACTCGCTGACCGAAGGGGATTTCGTCCGGATCCTGACCGAGCCGGAAAACGCGCTCCTGAAGCAGTACCGCGCACTGCTCTCGGCGGAAGAGGTCGACCTGACGTTCTCCGACGAGGCGGTCCGCGAGATCGCGCGCGACGCCGAGCGCGTCAACCGCGCGCTCGAGAACATCGGCGCCCGCCGGCTGCACACGATTCTCGAGCGGCTCCTCGAAGACATCTCGTTCGCCGGACCGGAGAACGCCGGCCGCGCGATCTCGATCGGAGTGGAGGACGTCCGGGCCGCGCTCGCCGACCTGGTCCGCGACGAGGACCTGTCCCGTTACGTCCTGTAAGACGCGCCATCTCGGGCGGACCGCGCTCGCTCTGCTGTTCCCCCTCGCCGTTGCCTGCGGCAAGAAAGGGGACCCGCAGCCGCCGCTCCCGCGCGGCCCCGCGCCGATCTCCGATCTCGTTGTCGAGCAGGAGGGCTCGGACGCCGTCCTGACTTTTTCTTACCCGGACCGCCTGATGAACGGGGATCCGCTTCGCGACATCGCGTCGCTCGAGATTTACCGGGTCGTGGATCCTTCTCCCGCGCTCGTGACCACGCGCCCGCCGGTCGCGCACGGTCCCGCTCCGGCGGGAGACCAGGCGCCAGGTTCCGCGGCGCGCCGCGAGGCGGCCAATGTGCGTCTCGCCGAAACCGCGTTTTTCCACGAGGCGAAGCGCGTGGACCTCCTTCCGGTTGCGGCCATCGCGCAACGCACGCGCGGAGCGACGGTCGTGTACCGCGATCCGCTCTATCCCCTTCTCTCCGCTGCCAAACTTCCCACTTTGCTCGCGTACGCGGTGGTCTCGGTGCGCCGGGGCGGCGAGCGCAGCCCGCTCTCCAACATCGCGACGTTCTCGCCCGACGTTCCGCCGGGCCCTCCCGCGATCGTTCGCGTCACGCCGGAGGAAGGACGCATCTGCATCGAGTGGCTGCCGCCCGAAACGGACCTGCTCGGCCGGCCGGCAACCGTCGGCGGGTACCGTGTGTACCGCCGCCCGCTCGCCGAAGAGGAGTACGAGGCGCCGCTGAACGCCGACCCGGTGAAAGGGACCGCATACGTCGACACGACCGCGGCCTACGGCACGAAGCCCGTCTACACGGTCCGCGCGACGCTCCCGGAAAAACCGAAAGTCGAAGGCGTTCCGGCCCTCGAAGAGGGAGTCGATTACCGGGACGTCTTTCCTCCGGCCGCGCCGGCGCGACTGGACGCGCTTCCCGAAGCCGGTCTCGTGCGGCTTCTCTGGGATCCGGTCGCGGCGCCCGACCTCGCGGGTTACGTCGTCTTCCGGGGCGAAGGGGACGCGCCCGCCGTCCGGTTGACTGAGAAGCCGATCGCCGACGCGTTCTTCATCGACAACGCGGTTGCGCCGGCGCGGCGGTACCGCTACACGGTCGTCGCCGTAGATACCGCCGGCAACGTGAGCCAGCCGTCGCCGGAAGCGGTAGCAGAAACGTTCTGAGTCAGCTCTTCTTCGGCGGCGCGATCCGAGCGAGCTCGTTCGCCCAGTGCAGCACAACGTGAATCGTATTGGGGTTCGCGTCCTGGTCGCGATCCCGGATCATCAGAAATCGCTTCCCGTCCGGCGTGACGTCGTAGTTCGAGGAGGTCGGCCCCGGAGGCCCGCACGATGAGCTCGTGCCGTGCGAGTAGTGCCCCTCCCAGAGGACCTTCGGCGCCGAGGCCTTCAAAGTCGGAGAGGTCGTGACCGCGACGACCATCATGTTGTCGCCGTTTCTGTAGAAGAGCTCTCCACCCGGCGGGCTCCACACGGCGTCCGTCCCTCCTTCGTTCGAGATCTGGATCTTTGGTCCCGGACCGGGGTATGGCTGCGCGTAGATCTCGTTGCGCCCCGACTCGTTCGACGTGTACGCGATCCACCTGCCGTCGGGCGAGAAGCGGGGCGAGCCTTCGGCGAACTTCGACCGGACGAATGGGCGCGGTTCGGGCCGCGCGGTCCGATCGAGGACGTAGACGTCCGGACCGGTGTCGTCGTTCGCCTGAGTAAACGCCACGACGCGCACGTCCGGCGACCAGGAGGCCGGGCTCTGCATCCTTCCGACGTTGGTCAGGCGTTCCTCCGGGCCGCTTCGATCGGCGGGCATCCACCACATCGTGAAGAAGCCCGTCCGCCAGGAGCGGAACGTGAGCTTCCGGCCGTCGGGCGTCCAGAGAGGCCAGTGTGAGACACCGTCGAACGTCATCTTCGTCAACATGCCGCGACCGAACTCGTAGACGTAGAAGTCGTGATTGGGGCCTTCGATCTCGATCGCGAGCTGGGTTCCGTCGGGCGAGATCCGCGGGTGAAGGTAGGGGCGCTCCGGCAGCGCAAGTGGCTCGGCTTTGCCGCCGCGGTCCACCCAGACCGGAAGCCGCTTTGCGCCCTCGGCGGGACCAGGAATGTAGGCGAGCGAGCCGTCCGCGGAGATCGCGAACTGAGCGGAGCCGTTGTTGACGCTCTCGAAGACTCCGGAGAGCACCGGGACCGGTGGCCCGGTCACCACGAGACGCTTTGCGTCGAAGGGAACGGCGAGCAGGGTTCCGCCGCGGGCATACACAATGTGGCCCGAGGGGGAGTAGCGCGCGCATGTTCCCCCCTCGACGAGGGTCTTCCTCGCTCCGGTCTCGAGGGATTGGACCGCGATGCGTGCCTCGTCGTAGCTCTCCATGTCGGCAACGCCGACTGTGAACAGCACGGCTTTACCGCCCGGGAGGAACTCCGCGAAGCGGTGATTCCTCTCGCCCTTCGAAAGGTCGAGCTTGGTCAACGGCTCGAGGGGGCCTCCACTCGAGGACACGCGTGCGACCCCGCTCGGCGTCTGCGGCGTGATGATGATCGTGCCGTCCGGTCCCCAACTCACGCCGTTAGCGGTTTCCGTTTCACAGATCGTGAGCGGAGCGCCGCCGGAGAGCGCGATCTTCTTGAACTTGCGGCTCGGCCCGTGCCGGAAACCGAGCCACTGTCCGTCCGGCGAGAAGAATGGCACCCCGCCGTTTTCGGTACCTGGGATCGGTTTCGCCTCGAGCTGGTCGAGGCGTCGCATGTAGAGCATCCTCTGGGCGCCGCTCTGCGCGAGGTAGACCAGACGAGTGGTGTCGGACGATAGCGCGAGAGCCGGATTGAAGCCGGTGACGATCGCCTCGCGCGCCGGAAGCTGGACGGCGAAGCGCACGGGGGTCGTCGGCTTCGCCTTCTCTCGACCGACTCCGGACGTGGCGAGCCACACGCCGAGCGCGCCGACGACGAGGCCCGCGAGAGCCGCCACGAGGATTCCGCCTCGACGGCCGGGCGCTGGTAGCGCTTCCATATCCACCGGCCCGGCTATCGCCTCCTCGAGCTCGATGCGCGCGTCGGCGATCGAATGGAGACGCCGCTCCCGGTCTTTCCGAAGGCAGCGGCCGAGCAGCCTCCGCGCGACCGCGGGCGTCTCTTTCGGCAGCCGGTCCCATTCAGGCTCCTTCCCCAGGATCGCCGCGAGCATGTCGGAGACGGTTTCGCCGGCAAAGGGCGAGCTTCCGGTGAGCGTTTCGTACAACACGCACCCGAACGACCAGACGTCGGTTCGCTCATCGAGAGACTTGCCCCGAGCCTGCTCCGGGCTCATGTAGGCCGCTGTTCCGAGAATCACACCGTCGCGCGTCCCCTCGAACGTCACGGTCGGGGAATGCGAGAGGTCGGGTGCGCCCGTCGGCACCGCGAAGGCCTTCGCGAGGCCGAAGTCGAGAACCATGACCCGACCCTTTGGCGTGATTTTGACGTTCGCGGGCTTCAGATCACGGTGGATGATTCCCCTCTCGTGCGCGGCTTCGAGCGCCTCGGCGATCTGGCGACTGACTTCCAGAGCCTCCGGGACCTGCAGCGGCCCTTTTGCGAGCCGTTCCGCGAGCGTTTCCCCGGGCACGAGCTCGAGGACGAGGTAGCGCACTCCACCCGCTTCCTCCATTCCGTGGATCGCGCCAACGTTCGGGTGGCTCAGAGAGGCGAGCAGCTGCGCCTCCCTCTCGAACCGCGCGAGCCGCTCCGGGTCGCTCGAGAAGGTGTCCGGCAGGACCTTGACCGCGACCTCGCGGTGCAGGACGGCGTCGCGCGCACGATACACGATTCCCATCCCGCCCGCGCCGAGTTTTTCTTGGAGGTCGTAGTGGCCGAGGGTTCCGAGCATCCGACCTGAGAGTGCCTCCCGGAGACGCGAATGATATAGCGCCGCGCGGGCGAAGACTTGGTCCAAAGTCCAAAGTCGCCTAGCGGGCGCCGAAAGCTAAACTTCACTCGTGGCGATCCCCGAGCACTTCGTCAAGATGGCCGGGGGGGGAAACGACTTCCTCCTCTTCGAGGCGGACGGCCGCGCGCTGTCGGAGGAGGACTCGCGCCGGATCGCGCGGCTCTGCCGGCGCGGACTCTCCGTTGGCGCCGACGGCGTGCTCTTTCTCTCCGGCGGGGAGCACGGCCGCATCCACCTCGACTACTACAACGCCGACGGCGGCCTCGCTTCCTTTTGCGCCAACGGGACCCGCTGCGCCGCGCGCTACGCGGTGACGCGCCGTCTCGCCCCGGACCAGGAGCTCGTCCTCGAGACCGGCTGGGGGAACATCGGCGCGCGGGTCAGCGGCGATTCCGTCACCCTGGCGCTCAAGGACGTGATCGCGCCGGACGAGCCGATCCTCCTCGATCCCGTGAATCCGGATCGCTATCCGACGGCGGGGTTGCCCCCGACCGGAACGCCGATCCACGTCGGGGTCCCTCACCTCGTGATCTTCGTGCGCGACGACCTCGCGATCCTGCCGATCGAGCGGCTGGGGCCGCCGCTGCGCCGTCACTCGCTTCTGCCGGAGGGAGCCAACGTCAACTTCGTCCGGGTCGCGGGCCCGCAGCGGCTCGAAGTGCGAACGTGGGAGCGCGGCGTCGAGGCGGAGACGTTGTCGTGCGGGTCCGGCGTCGTCGCGTCGGCTCTCGTCGCCGCGGTGAGGGGCCACGCCGAGCTTCCGATCACGTGCGCGACGAAGAGCGGCGTGGATCTCGTGGTGAACGCGCGCCGGGAGGGGGACGTCTTCACGGCGGTCCGGCTCATGGGCGACGCGCGGGAGATCTACCGGGCGAAGATGACCGAGGAAGCGTGGCAGGAGTGACCGCCTGAAGGTCGTCCGGTTCGGTGCTCCCGGCGCGCCGCCGCTGCCGACGAAAATCGTGGCGGTCGGGCGCAACTACCGCGATCACGCGGCGGAGCTCGGAAACACGGTTCCCGACAAAGAGCCGCTCCTCTTCCTGAAGGCGCCTTCGGCGCTCGTGCTGCCCGGCGGGGAGATCGTGCTCCCTCCCGAGTCCGCACGCGTGGATTACGAAGGGGAGCTGGCGCTCGTGATCGGCCGGCGGATCAAGAGCTGGCCGCAGGAGCGCTGGCTCGACGCGCTCGCCGGAGTCTGCTGCGCGAACGACGTGACCGCGCGCGACCTCCAGAGGAAGGACGGTCAATTCGCGAGAGCCAAGTCGTTCGACACGTTCTGCCCGATCGGCCCGGCGATCGTCTCGGACCTCGATCCCTCGGACCTGGCGATCGAGACACGGGTCAACGGCGAAGTGAAGCAGGCGGCGCGCACGTCGAACATGGTCTTCTCACCCGCGTTCCTCGTCGCGTACGTCTCGCGGATGATGACGCTCCTTCCCGGGGATCTGATCTTGACCGGCACACCCGCGGGCGTCGGCCCGCTCTCCTCCGGCGACCTCGTCGAAGTCGAGGTCGAGAACGTCGGCGTCCTCGCGAATCGCGTCGCCGGGCCGGATGCGGCCCGGGGCTAGCGTTTCGGAGAAGCTCCGGCGCGGTCTCGCGGCTGCGCTCCTCGTCGTCGTGGCGGCCTCGATGCTCGCGACCCTCCGGCCCGGAGAGCTGAAGCGCCGCTGGCACCTTCTCGCGCGATCCGTCTCCGGCGAACGAATTTCCCCGGGTGAAGGAACTGGCTTCTGGTTCGATCGCGACTACGCCGTCTTCCTCGAAGAAGTCCGCCGCCGGACCCAGGACAACGCGACGGTCGCCGTGCTCGCGCCGCCGTGGCCGGACGTCTATGCCTATCAGGCGGCATACCAGCTCGCTCCCCGCCGCGTGGTGGACGCGCGCCGCTCGGGCGAGGCGTCTTTCGTCGCCGCCTACCGGATCGACGCCACCGGCGCACCCGGTGCGATCGCGATTCCGCACGGCACGCTGTCGCGACGATGACGTTCCTCGCGGCGGCCGGCGGTGTCCTCGGCGGCATCCTCGCGGCGAGTGCAGTCGGTTTCTCCGTGTCGCGGCTCTTCGCCGGAGATCTCACGCGCGCCGAGCGCACGGCCTGGAGCCTCTCGACGGGATTCCTCGTTCAATCGCTCCTCTTCCTCTTCTGCGTCTCCGTCGCGCCGGGCTGCGGTCCGGCGCCGGTCCTGGCGCTCGACCTCCTCGTCGTCGCGATCGCGCTGCTGATCCCCGCGCGGGGTCAGGTCTCCACTTGCCACATTGAGGGTCAGGTCTCCACTTGCCACTTTCGTTCGCGCGGCGTACTCCTGCTTTTCGTCGTCGCCGCCGCGGCATGTCTTCTGTTCCTCGTCCAGGCACTCGCGGAGCCGATGTGGTCGACCGACTTTCTGGCGATCTGGGGCCTGAAGGGCAAGACGATCGCGACGGCCGGTCACGTCCCGCGGCGGCTCTTCGATGACCCCGCCCTCTACTGGGCGCACCGCGAGTATCCGATGCTCGTTCCGCTCTCGCTCGCGACGCTGGCTTCCTTCGCGGGCGGCTGGGACGACCAGGCTCTCGCGCTTCTCTTTCCGGTCTGCGAGCTCGCGACTCTCTTCGCCCTGTTCGGATTCTTCAAGCGCCGCGTTTCTTCGTTCGCCGGCGCGGCCGCGTGCGCGCTCACCGCACTCTGCTTTCCGCTCTATCGGGCGGTCAACGCCGGCACGGCGGAGGTGCCTTTCGCGTTCTCCCTCGTGCTCGTCTCGACTGCTTTTCTGGATTCCCTCTCCGATCGCTCGCCCCTGGTTCTCACGCGGCTCGCCATGGCCTCGCTCTTCTGCGTCTCCACCAAGCAGGAGGGGACGATCTTCGTGCTCCTTCTTGCGGCGGCGCTGTGGATCCGTCGGAGATGGGACGGATGGGCACTCGTCGCTCCGCCCGTCGTGCACTGGGGCCTGCTGTACTTTCTCGGTGGGACGCAGCCACGGCGCGAGTTCGATTTCACCTTCCTTCAGCCGTTCCGGTGGCCGGAACTCGCGCACCGATTCACGGTGGTGCTCGGACGGATCCTCGGAACAGAATCTCTCGCTGCCTGGCTGTCGCTTCTCGCGATCGTTCTGTATCTGCTCGTCACCCGGCGCGGCCTGGCGGATCCGTTGCTCGCCGTCTTCGCCCTCCAGATCCTGGGCTACGTCGCGGCGTTCTCGATCTCGTCGTACGGTCCGGTGTGGGCGGCGGATGCGGCCTTCAGTCGGGTCGTGGCGACGGTCTTTCCCGCTTTCACGCTCGTTCTCGGGGCGCGCGTCGAGAAAGAGAAGGCGGGTGGGTCAGTCGGCGACGAGATTCGCCCGGCGGTCGAGGGAGCCACGTCGGATTAGCGCTCATCTCCAGGAAACCGCGCGTTTCGAGCGACGGTCGGATGCGCGGGAAAGACGAGCGAAGAGGTCACACACACCCTCCTGAAGATCCGGTCTGCCGGCGATCTCGATGAGCGGCGCGGACTCCGCTGTCGAGAACTTCCAAGCGAAGACGGCGGCGTTGGAAAGATTCGGCCAAAGGTTTCGATACACCGCGAACTGCTCGCCGAGGAACCGGGAGCTGAACGGATAGCCCTCCTGTTCGAAGCCCTGAAGAACGGGAAGCACACCTTTACCAGGAGGGAGCCGGGGCGCCACAGCAGAGAGCAGTCCGCCGAGCCGTTCCGACCACGCATCCCCCTCGCGCGCCTCTCCGAGGACCGTCGTCCCGACGGGGTAAAAGTAAGGCGTCACCAGATCGGTGAACTCCGGACGAAAGTAGCGATCGAGAAAGTCTGGGTTCCAGACGATCGGATCGAGCCTCGTCGGGTAGAGAACGAGCTTTCCGGGAAAGAGCAGCTTGAGAGTCGAGTAGGCCTGCTGCTGCGCCTCGGGGGTCGTGAATCCTTCCGTGACCTGGGCGTCCCAGAAATAGAAGCCGGCCAGACTGCGCTCGGCCCGGGCTTCGGCGATTCGCGATGCGTCACTTGCAAAGACCCGGATGTCGTCGGTGGTCAGGAAAGCGAGATAGGTCAGCCCTGCGGCGCTGGCGAGCTCATCGGTCTCGGCGCTCGGTGGTCGCAAAGTTGCGACGACATTGGCTCCCAGATCGCGGATGGCCCTCCAGGCCGCCGCGTCCTGATCGTCTCTTTCGAGAACCATCACGCGCAGGCCTGAAGCCGGAATCACGACCGGCGGTCGGGGGATCTGGAATAGAAAAGCCGGTCCCGGAGCGAGCAGTACTGCGGATAAGCACAGCACTTTGACCCGACCGACAAATCCTTCGCGTGACCGAACCACTGGTTTTCGGAACGCCTTCGGAGGATCGCTTTATTCGTCGAGGGGCTGCGGATGTCCCGCCGCATCGAGGACGCGAGGGAGCGTCGTCCGCCGGTTCAAAGCTCGTCGAGCAGCGTTTCCGGCAGTCCGCCGAACGCTCCGGAGGACATGAGCAGCAGCACGTCGCCGGCGCGCGCTTCGCGCCGCAGGATCCCGGGGATCTCGTCGAGGCTCTCCGGCGCGTACGCCGGTTTGCCGTTCGTCGTGAACCGGTCGAGCACCGCCGCGCGGTCGATGCGCTCTTCCGGTTTGAGCCGCTTCGCGTGGAAGATGGGGCCGATGACGAGCGCGTCGGCGGCGGAGAACGCGTCCCCGTAATCTTCCTCGAAGAGCTTCCTTCCCGCGGTGTTCGAGCGCGGCTCGAAGAGCGCCCAGATCCTTCGTCCCGGCCAGCGCGTGCGCGCTGCCGCGATCGTTCCGGCGACCGCCGTCGGGTGGTGCGCGAAGTCGTCCACGACGACGATCCCTTTCCTCTCGCCCTTGACCTCGAGTCGCCTCCGGACGCCCGCGAAACGCGGCAGCGCGCGCCCGATCTCCTCGACCGACAGCCCGAGTCCGCGCACCAGCGCGATCGCGCCGAGCGCGTTCTTGAGATTGTGCGTTCCGACGAGCGGTGAGAAGAGCCGGCCCGCCTCGCGTCCCGACTCGGTGAGCGTGAACCGCGTTCCCTCGGGACGCGACTCGACGCCGGACGCGGAGAAATTCGCGGCGGAGTCCGAGAGCGACACCGCGACGACGCGAGCCCGCGCTTCCGTCAGGATGCCCCGGACTCGCTCGTCGTCCACGTTCGCGACGACCGTCCCTTCGGGCGGCACGATCCCGACGACCTGGCGGAACGCCTCGACGACTGCGGCGAGATCGGGAAAGAGGTCCGCGTGGTCGTACTCGATGTTCCCGACGAAGAGATTTTGCGGCTCGTAATGGAGGAACTTTGGCCCGCGGTCGAAGAAGGCGGCGTTGTACTCATCGCCTTCCAGTACGAAGACGGGACCGTCACCGCGGCGATAGCCGCGACCCAGGTTCTTCATTTCTCCGCCGATCAGGAATCCCGGGTCCCGGTGAGAGTCGAGGAGCAGCCAGGCCGTGAGCGCCGAGGTGGTCGTCTTGCCGTGCGTTCCCGTAACGACGACCGACGTCTTCCCCGCAAGCAGGTGCTCGCGAATGGCCTGTGGCATCGAGAGGACAGGAATCTGGCGCCGATGGGCTTCGGCCGCCTCGACGTTGTCGCGAAGCGCCGCGTTTCCCACGACGACGCAGTCGCAGTCGGCGGGCACGTGCTCGGGCGCAAACCCTCTCGCGACCGGGATTTGAAGCGCTTCGAGCAGCGTGGACATGGGCGGGTAGAGGTCGAGGGCGCTTCCCGTGACGCGATGCCCTTCCTCGGCGAGGAGCGCGGCGAGAGGCGTCATGGCCGTGCCTCCGATGGGCACGAGGTGAATGCTTTTCGGTTGCGCCATGGTCCTTCGCAAGAGGCGGGAATCGCCGGCAAAAGCGCCGGATTCTGGAATTTCCGCCGGTAGTCCCGAGTTTGACCGGTTCGGCATACTCTAAAGCACCAACGGAAACAGGAGGATCGGAAATGCGTCAGATCGGAAGGTTGGCCTGCCTCGTCGCCGCGGGCCTGTTCGTCTTTGCGGTTGCCGAGGCGCAGAAAGCTCCCGCCGCCAAGCCGCCCGCCGCGAAGCCGGCCGCTGCGAAGTCGGCTGCCGCCGCGCCCAAGATCGAGATCTCCCCCGAGACGAAGGACGCCGGCACGGTCGCCAAGGGTCAGATGGTCGAGGCCACCTTCGTCGTGAAGAACACGGGAGGCTCGGACCTGATCATCTCCGACGCCCGTCCATCCTGCGGGTGCACGGTCGCGTCGTTCGACAAGATCATCAAGCCGGGCGCCGAAGGAAAGATCCAGTCGAGCGTCGACACCAAGAGCTTCTCGGGGCCCATTTCCAAGTCGGTCCTCGTGGTTTCCAACGACCCCGAGCGGCCCCAGATGAACCTCTTCATCAAGGCCATGGTGAAGCCGTTCGTGGACGTTCTGCCCCAGGCGTTCGTCCGGTTCTCCGTGATCAAGGGGGACAGCGCGGGCCAGGACGTCATTCTCGTCTCCGAAGAGAAGGGCTTTCGTCCGACGATCGCCGAGACCTCACAGCCGTACGTCAAGGCGGAGATTCTACCCGCCGGCGACAAGGACAAGGTCCCGGGACGTCCGGGCGAGCAGTACAAGGTTCATGTCAACGTGCAGCCGGACGCTCCGGAGGGATTGCTGAACGCGCCGATCCGGATCGCGACCGGCGTCACCCAGCAGCCGACGGTCGAAATCCCGATCTCGGGAATCGTGCGGCCGCGCGTTTCGATCACTCCGGTGACCGTCAACTTCGGAAACTTCACCGCGGGCAAGGACCCGATCACGCGCAACATCATCGTCACGAACAACAAGCCGGCCGTGCCGATCAAGGTCATGCGCGCGGAGGTCTCCGTGCCCGGATTCATCACCGACGTCGTGCCGACGCAGGAGGGCGTGTCCTATACGGTCGTCGTCAAGGCGAGCGACAAGGTCAAGAAGGGCGCGCTCGAGGGGACCGTCAAGCTCTTCACCTCCGACAAGGAGCGCTCGGTGATCGAGATCCCGCTGCGGGGGGAAGTTCTGTAAGACCGAAAAACGGATAACGGCAAAACGAAGCCCCGCGCGAGCGGGGCTTTTGTTTCATCCCTTCTTCGTGACGGCGACTCACCTCGCGACAGCCGCCCAACCTTGGGCGAGTCGGGCGAGCGCCGGACCTCTCACGGGCCAGTCGTGCAGGATCGCGGGATCGAAATCCGCTCCGTTGGCCCAGAGGAGGGTATGGGCTTCCTCGTCGAGTTTGACGGAATCGAAAAGGTGCGGATCCGACAGCGGGCCGTACATCTCCCCTGCGAGAACAGGCCGAAAGTCGATCAGCTGGCTGGTTCCGTCGTCGAAACGCACACGAAGAGTAAAAGGGGCAACCTTTTCGAATCCGGTCACTCGGTGGATCTCGTGCTGCACGTCCGCTACCTCAGGGGCTCAATCTTAAAAGGCAGCCTGCCCGTCTGCAAAGCGTTCCAGCACTCGAGGAGCTCTCGCTGGTGAATTTCGGCCCACGCGATCGTCAGGCGCTCCTGGCGGGACGGCAGCAAGCCCGCCATAGTCTCGACGGGCTCGATGCCGAAAACTCCGACGCGATCCTGGTAGTAGGCGTGGAAGTGCGGTCGGTGATGTGGTCCACCCGCCTCGACGAACATACGAATGACAATTCCGAAGAAGCGGCTGATCTCGGGCACGGATTGCCGTCAGACCCGCGTCACCTTCCGGAGCGCGTCCTCCTTCCACTTGTAAGCCAGCCGCTTCCGCCCGCGGGCCGCGTTCTTCTGCAGCGCATAACCGTACAGGAGCGGCAGCGCGACCGACGTCTCGACGAACGCCATCTCGTGCGAGGCTTTCTTCGACACCTTGCCCCAGGACGTTGCCTCGGAGAGCGTCGAGCCGCCCAGGCCGCCCCAGTGCGGTGCGTCGGTCGTCACCTGGATCGCGTAGCGGTGCCCGCCCGTGTCGATCCCGAAGATGTAGGACATCACGATTGAGTCGTTGATGTAGTTCTTCGGGACGCCTCCGGAGACGTACAGCGCCGCGGTCGCCGGGCTCTGCACGACGATCTGGGTTAGCTCGTAGTTGTCGCGGATGGAGGAGATCGTCATCGGCTCCCGTCCGATTTTCCTCATCCGGTGATAGTGCTCGGTCAGGCCGATGCCGATCGAGGAGTCGTTCAGCGCCGGGACGAAGAGCGGTACGCCATGCCGCGCGCAGGCACCGAGGATCGAGCCCGGGTCCTTACGCGCTCTCTCTGCCAGGAGGGCGAGGAAAGCGCGGGATGAGAGGGTCTTCCCCGAGAGCGAGTCGGCGAACTGCGAGACGGCGAGGTCCGTCTTCCAGTACTTCTCTTCGTCGATGAAGGTGTCGTAGAGCCGATCGATGTAGAGGTCGCGCAGCTCCTTGTCGTCGGCGTCGATGCTGCCGTGGTAGTGGCGGCCGCCGCGCGCCTGATAGAGGTCCTGCGAGATGATCGCGCCGGTCGAGACGACGACGTCGACCATGTTCTGCTCGATCAGGTCGGTCAAGACCTGGCGCATGCCCGCCGCGATCAAGGATCCCGCGAGACCGAGGAAGATCGTCGGCCGGTCTTTGTCGCGGAGCATCGTTTCGAAGATGGCCGCGCAGTTGCCGAGCGCTCGCGCCTGGAACGACGCGTTGCGGTAGGAGTCGAGGAGCCCGGCGACGTTGGTGTCGGGCCTTACTTTGACCGGCGTCGTCGGCCGGCCGAGGAGCGCTTTCTTTCGCTTGCGGTCGACCCCGATCGCGGCGGCGTGGATGTACTCACGGGCGTCCCGGAGCGCTTTGTCCGTCTTCGATCCCATCGGCGCGGCCCTCCCGAAAGAATGCGGTACGCGGCCATCGCGGCCGCGTAGCCCGAGTCGATGTTCACCGCGGTGACCCCGTTGGCGCAGGAGTTCAACGCGGCGAGGAGCGAAGCAACGCCGCCCAACGCGGCGCCGTAACCACGCGAAGTCGGAACGGCGATCACCGGTCGACCGACCAGCCCGCCGATGACCGAAAAGAGGGACGCCTCCATGCCGGCCACCGCGATGACCACGTCCGCGCGCTCGACCTCTTCGAGCCGGGAAAGGAGGCGCAGGATTCCGGCGACGCCGACGTCCGGGACGAGCGTGGAGGCGACGCCCAGGTACTCGAGCGTGCGGCGGGCCTCTTCGGCGACGAACGTGTCCGCGGTGCCGGCGGTGACGAGCACCGCGTTGCCCTCGACCTGCGCCATCGGCTTCCCGACGGAGAGGTGGAGCGTCCCCGATCGCTCGTCGTAGTCGGCGCGACCGGGGAGCGGCAGCGACGCGAGCTCCTCCCAGTCGTCCGTCGAGAGCCGCGTCACGAGGACGTCGTGGGCCCGGGCGAGCTGGCGGCAGATCTCGGCGATCTGCGCGGAAGTCTTCCCTTGAGCGAGAACGACTTCCGGGAACCCGACGCGACGCAGACGATCGAGGTCGAGCGTGTAGTCCGGTGCGGGCATCGTTGTGCCGGATGATATCTGCGCCTCGCTGTCATTCCGAGCGCGCCCGGCTGTCATCCCGAGCGGAGCGAGGGATCTCTTCCGGTTCGAAGACGAGATCCCTCGGGCTTCGCCCTCGGGATAACACCGGAAAAGGAGGCTTGGAAGAGATCCCTCGGGCTTCGCCCTCGGGATGACATTGGAAAGGAAGAGGCGTATCGTCGCCGCTCGTTCTTTGATTCCGTTCGGTCGAGGGAAGCGGGTGTGAATCCCGCGCGGCCCCCGCCACTGTCACCGGGGACGCCCCGGGCAAGAAACCACTGGACGCGTGAGATCGATGACGGTCGCGCGCCCGGGAAGGAGCCCGACGGCGAGTGATCCGGAAGCCAGGAAACCTGCCGGACGGAACGCTTTTCCGACGGAGAAAGGAGAGAAGACGCGCTCTCGACTTCCCGAGACGCGGGACGTCCTCTTCGCCGCCGGAGATTTCGTCTCGTCGAACGGGAGGTTCGAATGACGACTGCAGTTCTGCTCGTTCTCCTCGGCGCCTTTTCCCGGCTCGTTCCCCATCCCCCCAACTTCATCGCCATGGGCGCCATCGGTCTCTACGCCGGTGCCCGACTCCGGCGCCGGTGGGCGTGGGCCGTTCCGATCGCAGCGATGCTCTGCTCGGATCTCGTCATCGACTGGGGAACGGGGCGCAAAGCGATCACGCTCGTGCGGATCGCCATCTATGGATCCTTCGCTCTGATGGTCTTCGCCGGACGACGTCTTTCCGGCAACGCCCGGGCCGGACGTCTCGCGGCGCTCTCCGCCGGTGGAGCGGTCTTCTTCTTTCTGACCACGAACTTTGCCGTCTGGGCGTCCGGGGGGACCTACCCGCCGACGCAGGCCGGGCTCGCGACTGCTTACGTCCTGGCGATTCCCTGGTTCTGGAATACGCTCGCGGCCGAGCTTCTCGGCACCGCGACGTTGTTCGGGCTCGACATGCTCGCGCGCCGGGAAGCGGAGCGACGCGCGATTCGCGACATCGTCGCGATCGCGATCGTGGCGCTCGCCTCGAGCTTCGCGTCCGCGGTCGCGCAAGTGCCCCCGGTCTCCGAGAACGTGGTCGTGACCGCCACCGCGGCGCCGGAAGACATCGACGAAGTCGGTTCGGCAGTCACCGTCGTCACGCGCGAGGAAATCGAGAGGAACGGATGGCGCACCGTACAGGACGTCCTGCGCTCGGTGCCGGGCGCCGACGTCGCTCGCTCGGGAGGACCAGGCGCGCAGACTTCGGTCTTTCTTCGCGGCGCGAACTCCACCCATACGCTCGTGCTCGTCGACGGAGTGCGCGTGAACTCGCCGTTCTTCCCGGGCTATGACTTCTCGCTTCTCTCCACCGAAAACGTCGAGCGCATCGAGGTCGTGCGTGGTCCTTTCTCCGCGCTGTACGGATCGGAGTCGATCGGCGGCGTCGTCCACGTCTTCACGCGGCCGGCCGGCGACAGATTCTCGGGGCGCGTGGTCGGCGAAGCGGGCAATCACGATCAGCGCGAGCTCGCGGCTTTCGCGACCGCAGGGACGTCGCGCTTCGGAATCGCGGCGAGCGCCCGGGATCGGCGCGACGACGGGGATCGCGTCAACGACGATTGGCGGGAGCGCTCGGGCTCGCTGCGGCTGGAGGGCCGGTTCGGCGAAACCCGCGTGGCGCTCGAGGGATCGATCGCAGACGGCGAACTGGGTCTGCCCGGTCCGGTCGGCGGCGAGACCCCGAGGAATCGTTACTCTCCGCGAGAGGACCGCATCGTGCTGCCGGCAACGTTTCAACCGGCGCCCGGACATTCCGCGAGCGTGACAGTCGGATGGGTTCGCTCGCGGCCATCCTTCGAAAGCCCGTTTTTCCAGTCGCATACGGATGCCCGGACGCTCGAGGCGCGGGCGGCCGACGGTTTCTCAGCCGGCGCGCACCGCGTGACCGGATTCGTCGAGTGGCAGCGCTGGAAGGTCGACGACTCCTCGAACTTCGGGGTGAACCTCGACGGAGAGCACGCGACGATCTGGAGCATCGGCGGCGAGGACGCGATCGACCTCACCGGAGGATGGCTCGTGACCGCGGGCCTGCGATACGACAACCATTCTCGATTCGGCGACGTCTGGAGCCCGCGGGCCACGGTATCCTGGCGGACGGGGCGCTGGAAGCTTCGCGCGTCGGGGGGAACCGGTTTTCGCGCGCCGTCGATCGGAGAGCTCTTCTATCCCTTTTCCGGCAACCCGGAACTCGAGCCCGAGCGTTCGACCTCCTACGACGTCGGTGGGGAGTACCAAGTCGCCGGCGGGCGAGCCTCGGCGTCCGTCTTCTGGAGCGAAGTCCGCGATCTGATCGTCTACGACTTCGCGACCGGCCTGAACTTCAACGTCGGCCGCGCACGGTCCCGGGGCGCGGAGCTGTCGTGGCGGCAGAAGATCTCCCGAGCGGCTAGCCTGGACGCCGGCTACACGTACCTCGACACCGAGGATCGGGACACCGGACTGGCGCTTCTGCGGCGACCCCGCCACAGCGGGTTTTTGGGCATGACGCTGACCCCGGTTTCCCGGCTCGAGGTGTCTCCGCGCGCGGTCTTCGTCGGACCGCGAAGCGACGTCAAGGCACTCTCGACCACCGAGCGCGTCGAGGCGCCTTCCTACTGGCGCTTCGACCTGTATGCCCGTTACCGCATCGGAACGCTCGTGCCCTATCTGCGCGCGCAGAACCTGAACGATCGCCGTTACGAGGAGGCCAACGGCTTTCCGGCGCCCGGCCGCCGTATCGCCGGAGGCCTGGAGGTGTCTTTCTGAACGTTCACACTGTCATCCCGAGGAGCGAAGCGACGAGGGATCCCTCGCTTCGCTCGGGATGACCAGAGAGGAACCATGCCGCGCATCACGAAGGTCTATACGCGAACCGGCGACGACGGCACGACCTCTCTTGGCGGAGGAGAGCGCGTCGCGAAGGACTCCCCCCGGGTCGAGGCGTACGGGACCGTCGACGAGCTCAACAGCCATCTGGGAGCCGTGATCGCCATCGGTCCGGATCCGGCGCTCGTCGAGGCGCTCGCCACGATTCAGAACGATCTCTTCCACCTCGGAAGCGACCTCTGTGTCACGGAGGAAGACAAGTCCGCACGGCCGGTGCCGAAGATCGAGGCGCGCCACGTCGACGCGCTCGAGCGGCTGATCGACCGGCTGTCGGAAGATCTTCCGCCGCTCGAAAACTTCGTCCTGCCCGGGGGATCGCCGGCCGCCGCGCAACTCCACGTCGCGCGCGCGGTGTGCCGGAGAGCGGAGCGTCTCGTCGTGGCGCTGGCGAGGGGCGAGGCGGTCGGGACGCACGTGATCGTGTACCTGAACCGCCTGTCCGATGCACTGTTCGTGATGGCGCGCTGGGAGAACCGGCGGAACGGGGTTCGGGACGTTCTGTGGGACAGCCGGGCGTGACGCCGCGAATCGTCTCGCTTCTGCCGTCGGCGACCGAGATCGCCTGCGCCCTCGGCTTCGCGGGCGCGCTCGTCGGCCGCTCGCACGAGTGCGACTTTCCGGAAGAGGTCGAAGAGCTGCCCGTCTGTACCGCGCCGAAGCTCGACCCGGAGCGCCCGGGAGCGGAGATCCACCACGCGGTCTCGGCGCTTCTCTCCGAGGGACTGTCGGTCTACTCCGTGGATGAAGACCTGCTCCGCGAGCTCGCGCCGACGCACATCCTCACTCAGGTTCACTGCGAAGTGTGCGCGGTCAGCCTGGGCGACGTCGAGGCATCGCTCGAGAGCTGGCCGGGCACGCGTCCACGGATCGTCGCGCTCTCTCCGACGAGCCTCGCGGACGTCTTCGCGGATTTCGAACGCGTCGCAACAGCTCTTGACGTCCCGGAGCGTTGTCGCGCGCTCGAGGGCCGAATGCGCGACCGCATGCAAGCGATTGCCGAAATCGCCGGGCGCCTGCCGGAACGACCCCGCGTCGCGGCAATCGAATGGCTCTCTCCGCCGATGGCCGCCGGCAACTGGATGCCTGAGCTCCTGGAGATGGCCGGGGCGGTCGACCTTTTCGGTGAGAAGGGTAGACACTCCGCGTGGATCTCCTGGGAAGAGGTCGAGGCGGCCGACCCGGACGCCCTGCTGGTTTTCCCGTGCGGTTTCCCGCTTTCCCGCGTGCGCCGCGAGACCATCAAGTCGATTTCGGAGCACCCGATCCTGCGCAACCTGCGGCCGGCCCGCGAAGGGCGTGTAGTCCTCTGCGACGGGCAGCAGTACTTCAATCGGCCGGGTCCAAGGCTCGTCGAGACGCTCGAGATCGCGGCGGAAGCGCTTCATCCGGAGACGTTCCGGTTCCGCCACGAGTCGAGTGGGTGGGAGCGGCTGCCGCCGCTTCCGCGCGACTGACCGGCGCCGTGGGCCGACCCAGAGCGCTCGTCTCCTGGAGCAGCGGCAAGGACGGCGCCTGGGCGCTCCACGTGCTCAACCTCGCGAAGGAGATCGAACCGGTCGGTCTTCTGACGACGGTGACGGCGGCCTACGGGCGCGTCTCGATGCACGGCGTCCGCGAGGGGCTCCTCGTCCGGCAGGCCGAAGAGGTCGGGCTTCCTCTCCGGCTCGTCTCGATCCCTTCGCCGTGTCCGAACGAGCTCTACGAGGAAGCGTTTCTCGCCGAGCTCGCGCGCGCGAGGAGGGCGGGAATCACGCACGTCGTCTTCGGTGACCTCTTTCTCGAGGACGTGCGGGCCTATCGGGAGAGGCTGCTCGAACGAGCGGGCCTCGTCGGCGTCTTTCCGCTTTGGAAGCGCGAGACCGGGGCTCTCGCGAGGGAAATGCTCGTGGGTGGCCTGCGCGCGGTTCTGGTCTGCGTGGATCCGGAGAAGATGCCGGCCTCTTTCGCGGGACGCGATTTCGATGGAGAACTTCTCGCGGAGCTGCCGGCGGGCGTCGATCCCTGCGGCGAGCTGGGGGAGTTCCACACCTTCGCGCGCGCCGGACCGATGTTCCGACGGGAAATCGCGGTCGAACGCGGCGAAGTCGTGCGGCGCGACGGGTTTGTCTTCGCCGACTTGCTCGAGGGTTCGAGCGTTCTGGACTAGCTTCGATCGACTTCGATCGTCTTCTTTTCCCCGCTGTTCGTGACCGAGACCATGATGCCGATGCCGACGGCGATCACAAGGCCGATCAGGGCCCAGGTCGATCCAATCGAGGCCAGGATTCCGATCTTCCACAGAGCCAGAGCCACGCCCGCGAGAAAGATGAAGTAGCCGATCAAATACGCGTTCATCCACTTCATGTTCGTGCCTCCTGTTCCTGCCGGCTGACGAAGGGAGCAAGTTCCGGGCCCGGCGGTAGAATCCGGCGTCGAGTGAGGTAAACGCCATGAAGACACGCGTTTTGGTGCTGCTCCTGGCCGCAGCGATCGGAGTCTCGAGCTGCCAGACCTCCCGGCAAGCTCCGCCTCCACCGGCTCCCGGACCGACATCGCCGGGGACCGGTGCGCCCGTGCCTCCGAATCCGAATCCGGCGCCGCCCAATCCGCCTCCGCCGACGCCGCTGGCTCTGAACGTCCCGCCACCGCCGCCCCCGGCCGGTTCACCCGCGCCCGCGCCGCTCGCGGTCGCGGTGCCCGATCAGCCCGCGATCGCCCTCGCGTCGCCTCCCGCTCCTCCCGCGAGGCCGCACCAGGACGTCCTGAAGCTGAAGCAGGCCGGGCTCTCCGACGAGTTCCTCCTGAACAAGATCCGCACCGACAACGTCAACTACCAGTTGACGACCGCGGAGATCCTCGAGCTTCGCGCCGCCGGAATCTCCGAGACGATCCTGCAGGCGATGCTGCGCTCGGGCCAGCCGGCCGCCGCGACCGCTGGAGCGCCGGTCGCGCGGAAAGGGGAGTTCGCCGGGCTCGCGCGCGTGACGCGCGGATTTCTCGGAGTGTTCGGGACGTCGACGAAGAGCGTCGGCCGCCTGGTCGTCGACGGCGACAACGTCTCGTGGTTCCAGCCCTCCGATCCGGGCGGGAACTTCTCGCTCTACGCGAAGAACATCAAGGAGATCTTCAACACCTGCGTGCTGCGGCCGGGACAGAATCTCTGCCTCGAGTTCGGAATCGTCACGTACACCGGCGAGGAATATCGCTTCCGCGATCCGGGCTGGAAGAACGGCGAGAACCGGCTGGTCGCCGAGGCGACCGAGTACTTCCGGCAGGCCTTCCCGAACCTCTTCTTCAGCCAGCGCGCGGTCAGCGAGCTGTAAGACTCGAGACGCAGGACCCGGTAGCCAGGGGGGCGGCTCCAACCCGGGTCTTTGGTCCCGGCTCTTTTTCTACGCGGCGTTGCGCGTTCCGGTCAAGTGCGCGCGCGCCGCGCGGCGCTTCCACCACAGCCCGCCGAGCCACAGCGTGGGCACGATCGCGAGGGAGTACGCGAGCAGATGCCCCACACGGCCGTCGGGTCCGAGGATCTCCGTCGCGTCATGGATCGTCTGCGAGTTCGGGAGCACCCCGGCCTCGGCGAGCTCGTGGACGCCGTAGAGGAGGAGCTGAACGAGGAAAATCGCCAGGAAGATCGCCGAGACGTTCAAGAGGCCGCGCAAGTCCACTCCGCGTCCCAGCCGGATCCATGCGAACGCGATGAGCACGGCCGCGGCCAGCCCGAGACCGAGCCCGGCGCCCACGGCGGTCGACCGCATCTGGAAAAGGGCCGTCGCGACCAGGAGCGCGGTCTCCATCCCCTCCCGAAGGATCATCAGGAGCGTGAACGCGAACACGCCCCAGAACGCGCGGGAGAGCGAGGAAGTCCGGGCCCGGTTCTCGATCCGGCTCTCGATGTCGGATTTCATGCGCGAGGAGACGCGCTTCATGTAGATGAGCAGGCTCCCCACGAGGGCTGCCGCGGTGAGCGCGAGGATCCCCTCCCAGAGAGGCTTCTTGCCCGCCTGCGAGAAGAGAAGCCCGGCGGCCACGCAGGCGACGACCGACACCGCGATTCCGAGGTAGACGGCGCGCGCCAGCCCGGCGCGGCCTGTCCGTTTCAGGTACGAAAGCGTGAGCGCGACGATCAGGAAGGACTCGATCCCCTCCCGCAGCGCGATGGTGAATCCCTGCCACATGACCTCTGGACGTTCCTCCCGCCGCGGGGTTGACAAGCCCGGGGGCGTGGAGAATACTGCAACTGAGACTGAGTCGCAATCGCATGAGAACCCGCGAACGCATCATCTTCCGCAAGTACCTGGAGCGGCGCGGCTTGAAGCTCACGACGGAGCGGCAGGCCGTTTTCGACGAGCTGTTTGCCCGTCACGAGCACTTCGAGGCGGACGAGATCCTCGTGCGCCTGCGCGGCAAGGGGAAAAAAATCTCGAGGGCCACGATCTACCGCACCCTCGAGCTCCTGGTCGATTCGGGGATCGTCGGGCGCGTCCGGATCGGAGAGATCGGGTACCGGTACGAACGCCTTCGCGCCGGCGAGCATCACGACCATTTGATCTGCAACGAGTGCGGCCGGGTGATCGAGTTCTTCGAGCCCCGCATCGAAAGCCTGCAGGACGAGGTGTGCGAGCGCTACGGATTCCTGCCGCTCTCCCACAGCCACCAGATGCGCGGCATCTGCCGGCAGTGCCGGCCGCGGGCGGTGAACGCCGAAGGGCTGCCGGCAGCCGAGCGGGTCAAAGCCGGCCGCCGTCCTCACCTCGTTCACTGAGATGGCACGCTCGCGCCGCCCCGGCGCATCGCGGGATCGACGTTGAGACTGAGTCTCAGTCTGATCGGCGGCCTCGCCGTCGGGACCCTTCTGGCGACGGCGGCGGCGCGCATCGACGACCACAGGTTCCGGGTGACGCGCGCGCGATCCGCGATGGGCACGGTTCTCGAGGTCGACGCCTTCGGAGCGGACCGGGCTTCGACCGAGGCCGCGGTGGCGGCCGCCTTCCGGGCCGCCGACGAGGTCGAACGGCGGCTCTCGAACTGGAGGGCGGACTCGGAGCTCTCTCTCGCGAACGCGACGAGCAGACCGTTTTCTTTGACGCCGAGAACGTTTCGCAGCCTCTGGGTGGCGCTCTCTCTCGCGCGCGAGACCGACGGCGCCTTCGATCCAACGGTCGGCGCGGTCACCGAAGCGCTCGGTCTGACCGGCCGCGAGCCCGATCCGCGCCGGGCGCGCCCGGAGGCCGTCGGATGGAAGAAAGCGCGTCTCGACGCGCGGACGCACACGCTGTTCTTCACAACGGCCGGAGGATCGATCGATTCGGGCGGGTTCGGAAAAGGGGAGGCCCTCGACCGGGCGCTCGTCGAGCTGCGGCGTCACGGGGTCGCCGCCGCGCGGTTGAACTTCGGCGGGCAGATCTCTCTCTTCGGCACGGGCGCCCTCCGCCGGGCAGATCTCGACGACGTCTCGGTCGCTGAGCCACGCTCCGGCTCGGCCCGCGAGCTCTGCCGCTTTTCGCCGGGGGATCGCTCGGTCTCGACCTCCGGCGTTTCGGAGCGTCCGGGCCACATCGTGGACCCCTCGACCGGGGCGGCCGCTCCGTTCGCCGGCTCCGTCACGGTCGTGGCCGACACCGGCATTCGCGCGGACGCCCTCTCGACGGCTCTCTTCGTGCTCGGGCCGCAGTCGGGAATCGCCTTTGCCGACCGTCGGGGGATCGCGGCGCTCTTCGTCGTTCCCTGCGGGCGAGGCTGGGAGCTCCGGCGCAGCCGGGAGTTTCCCCGACTGAGGAAGCTCCTTTGAGGCGACTTCTTTCCTTCGGGCTTCTCCTGCTCGCGCTCGTCGTCGCCGCGCCCGCGCAGGAGTCGGCCGAGCGGATCCGCGAGCTCGAGAAGAAAGTCGAGGAGCTGGAGCGGCGGCTCGACCGGCTCGCCCCGGCCGCCGACGAGGCGACGCGCATCCAGATCGAGGAGCTGCGCCGCCAGATCGACGTCCTCACGCGGGAAATCGAGAACCTGAAGTCCGCCGCTCCCGAGAAGCCCCCGGCCGGATCCCGGGGTGCATTCGGGCTCGGTCCCGCCGCATCGAAGATCTACGGCATGACGCGAGGCGTCTCGATCGGAGGGTACGGCGAAGCCCTCTATCAGAACTTCGACCGCGAAAGGGACGACGGCGCGCCGTCGGACCGCACCGACTCGATCGATCTCGCGCGAGCCGTCTTCTACTTCGGGTACAAGTTCGACGATCGCTTTCTCTTCAACTCCGAGATCGAGTACGAGCACGCCTCGACCGGGGAAGGAGCGGAGGAGAAGGGCGAGGTCTCCGTCGAGTTCGCCTACCTGGATTACCTGATCCGGCGCGAGGTCAACTTGCGAGCCGGGCTCGTGCTTCTTCCACTCGGCTTCGTCAACGAGCTCCACGAGCCGCCCGTCTTTCTCGGTGCGCGGCGGCCCGAGGTCGAGGAGCGCATCCTCCCGACCACGTGGCGCGAGCTCGGGCTCGGTGTCTTCGGCGACGCCGGGCCTTTCGCATACCGCGCGTATCTCGTCGACGGTCTCGACGCGGCCGGCTTCTCGGGGCCCGATCCTCTCCGCGAGGGGAGACAGGGTGGCTCGAACGCGCGCGCCGAAGACTTCGCCGCAACGGGACGCCTGGACTTCGTCGGCGTGCCCGGTCTCCTCGTCGGAGCGTCCGGCTACACGGGAGACTCCGCGCAGGGGAGGAGGTCGCGGGGCCGCCGGTTCGATGCACGGGTCTCGCTTCTCGACGCGCACGCGGAGTGGCGGTGGCGTGGCCTCGCGATCCGCGCGCTCGGGGTGCGCGGGTCGATCGGCGACGCGGCGCGAGTGAATGCACTCGAGGGACTGTCGGGAGCGGACTCGGTCCCGAAGCGCTTCATCGGGAGCTATCTCGAGGCGGCTTACGACGTTCTCTTCCCGCGGGGCGGAGCGGCCTCGCTCGCCCCCTTCGCGCGATGGGAGCGCTTCGACACGCAGGACGCGGTTCCGGCGGGATTCGCGGCCGACCCGGCGAACGACGTCTCTCTGTGGACGTTTGGTCTTCAGTACCAGCCGATCCCGCAGGTCGTCGTCAAGCTCGACTACCAGGACACGCGAAACGGGGCGCGAACCGGGGTGGATCAGTGGAACCTCGCGCTGGGATGGCTGTTTTGAAACGCGCCGCTCTCGCGGCCGTTCTCTGTGCGTTCGTAGCGGCGGCTGCCCGCGCCGAGCCGGTGTACTCCTCGCGCGAGCAGGCCCTCGCCCGCGCCTTCCCGCCTCCGGCGACGATCGAGAGGAAGACGTATTTCCTGACCGACGCCGAGCGGGAGAAGGCGAGCAGGCTCGCGCGGGCGAAGATCGACTCGTCTCTCGTCGTCGCCTACCTGGGCCGCGGCCCGAAGGGGCTCCTGGGTACGGCGTATTTCGACACGCACACAGTGCGCACGATGCCGGAAACGCTCCTCGTGACGGTGCGTCCCGACGGCTCGCTCGAGGGGGTCGAGGTGGTCGCCTTCAACGAGCCGGAGGACTACCTGCCTCGCCCCGGCTGGCTGCGCCTCTTCACCGGGCGCCGTCTCGACGCCGACCTCACAGTCGGCCGGGGTCTGGCGCACGTCACCGGGGCGACGCTGACGACGCGATCCATCGCCGAGGCGGCGCGGCGCGTGCTCGCCATCCACTCGGTGGTCACCCAGCAGGCGGCGCGGTGAAGTATCTGGAGCGCGGCGGATACCAGACGCAAGGCCTGATGCGTCTGACGCTCGGCCTCGCGATCGGGCTGCTCACGCTCTTCTGGGTGACGAACCTGGCTCTTTTCGTGTCCCGCCTCGGGTTCACGCCGGCCTCGATCGCGGCTTATTACCTCGGCTCCGAGGCCGAGTTCCGGCCACCGCGCACCGCCGGCGCGATGCTCGAAGTGACCCACGCCCACCTGCCGATGATGGCGCTCGTCATGCTCCTGCTGACCCATCTCCTGATCTTCGCGCCGTACGCGAAGCGAACGCGCGTCTTCTTGATCGTCGGCGCATTTCTCTCCGCCGCGCTCGACGAGGGCGCGGGCTGGCTCGTTCGTTTCGTCCATCCCGGGTTCGCATTCGTCAAGCTTGTCGCTTTCGTGTCGCTTCAGGGAATCCTCGCCTTCCTCCTGGTCGGACTCGCGCTGTTTCTCCGGTCAGGGGCGGCGGCAGCCGGGTTCAAGGTTCCAAGTTCGAAGTTCAAAGTCGAAAAGGCTCGCCGGCATCCTTGAACCCTATTTCCAGACGACCCGCACGAACTTCCTCCCCAGACGAAGCACCGTCGGCTCCACCGTCGGAAGACGCTCCTCCGCGTCGCGGACCTCGCGCGGATCCCCTCGCGGGGGGTAGACCTTGAGCGCTCCCTCCGCGATCTTGCGCCGCGCCTCGCGCATCGAACCGGCGAGCCCGACCGCGACGAGGGTTCGCGCGGCCGTGCCCTGCTCCGCAGAGGCTTCACGGGTCTCGATCTCCTGGGGCAGCTCTCCCTTCGAGAACGCCCGGCGGAAGTCCTCCTCTGCACGGGCCGCCGCCTCGGCGCCGTGGAAGTCGCTCGTGATTCGGCGCGCGAGGTCTCCCTTCACGTCCCGCGGGTTCGCGGTCCCCTGCTCGACGGCGCGGCGAAGCTTCTCGATCTCATCGAGCGAGAGATCCGTCAGAAGCTCGAAGTAGCTCCACATCAGCCGGTCCGGGATCGACATCAGCTTTCCGTAGATCTCAAAAGGCGGCTCCTCGATCCCGATCGAGTTGCCGAGCGACTTCGACATCTTCTCCGCCCCATCCGTGCCGACGAGGAGCGGCAGCGTCAGGACGATCTGCGGCTCGAGACCCTCCTCGCGCATGAGGTCGCGCCCGATCAGGAGATTGAAGAGCTGGTCGGTCCCGCCGAGCTCGACATCCGCTTTGAGGGCGACGGAGTCATATCCCTGCGCGAGCGGGTAGAGGAGCTCGTGAAGCGCGATCGGCTGCCGCGCGGCCCAGCGCTTCTGGAAGTCGTCGCGCTCGAGGATTCGGGCGACCGTGATCTGTGCGGCGAGCCGAATGAATCCCTCGGCGCCGAGCGGTGTGAGCCAGGAGCTGTTGAACTCGATGACGGTCTTGTCCGGATCGAGGATCCGGAAAGCCTGGCGGGTGTAGGTCGCCGAGTTCGCCTCGATCTCGGCGCGCGAGAGCTGGGGCCGGGTCGCCTTGCGGCCCGACGGATCCCCGATCATTCCCGTGAAGTCGCCGACGACGAACACGACGCGATGGCCCAAATCCTGGAAATGCTTCATCTTGCGGAGCACGACCGTGTGACCGAGGTGGATGTCCGGAGCGGAGGGATCGAAGCCGACCTTGACGGTCAGGCGTTTCCGTTCGATCCGCCGCGCGAGCTCCTCCTCTTCGATCAGGTCGACGGCCCCACGGCGCAGGATCTCGAGCTCCGGAGAGGGGGAAGTCACGGCGGGACAGGATAGTACGGGCTCCGAGGCCACCGGCTTAGAGTCGGGTTAAGGGGAAGACAGGTCGTGCGCTGCGCCATACACTCTCGCCCGGGGGATGACCATCATGGAAACAAAAGGCGAACGAAACCTGCGACTCTTCCTGGCGGCGGCGCTGGCCCTCCTCCTGGCGCCGCCGCTGTTTGCAGATACGTTGACTCTGCCGGCAGTGACGTCGCTGCCGGTGGGCGCGGCGGCGAGTCCGTTTTTCTCGGACGTGCGGGTATTCAACACGTCGTACACGTCGCCGGTGTCGGTGACGGCGGTATACCGGTGTTTTCTGGGGGCGTGTCCGGGGACGGCGCCTCAGGTGACCTTCACGCTTTCGCCGCGGGAGTCGAGGGCATTCGACGACATGATTTTTTCGGCGTTCAACGCGCCGTCGACGGCTGGGGCGGTGGAGTTTACGAGCTCGGGGGATTCGGTGAGGTTGACGAGCCGGCTCTTTTCGCCGGTGGCGAGCGGCGGGACCAACGGGATGTTCGTGCCGGGGATGAAGTCTTCCGACGCGCACTCGACGTCGGTCTTGACGGGGCTTTCCAACGGTCTGTTTCGAACGAACATCGGCGTGTACAACGGCAACGACACGGGCGTGTCCGCGACGATCAAGCTGTACAACGGCTCGGCTCTGTTGGGGACGCAGGCGGTGACTTTGGGCCCGCGGTCGGGGACGCAGATCAACCGGATATTCGATGCGGTGGGGCAAGCGGGGATGACGACGACCAACGCGTTTGCGGTGGTGGCGGCGGACAACCCCAACGTGGCTCTGTTCACCTACGCCGCCGTCATCGACAACACCACCTCCGACTCCAGCTTCG
>DASXSX010000072.1:0-4293 GCA_036505815.1 Thermoanaerobaculia bacterium | reverse complement strand
AGCGATCACCCTGACCGTGGCCCTCGGAGGACTCGTGGCCTATCTCTTCGGCGGGCTCGCTTTCGGCTACCGGGGATGGGGCGCGCCGGTCCTCGCGGGCTTTCGTCTCTCGGGCGAGACGTTCGATCCGGCCGGGGTGCGCTCCCTGCCGCTTTGGGAGGACGCGCTGCTCGCTTTCGGGCTCGCCTGGTTCGCGGCGCTCACTGTCGGCGCGATCGCCTTCCTGACGTCGGTCGTGCTGCGCTCGACCGCCGCCGCGATGGGGACGATGCTCGCCGCGCTCATCGCGGGAACGATCCTCCCGCGCGTCGCGCCGTCCTGGGAGGCGCAACGTTATCTCTTCGTGACGAACCTGCCGCTGCCCGACTATTACTCCGGATCGCCGCCGCCCATCACGGGAATGACGCTCCCGTTCTCGGTCGTCGTTCTCACGATCTGGGCGCTCGCCGCCGCGGGGGTGGCGTACGCCGTGTTCGTGCGGAGGGACGTGCTCGCGTAGCGACCGTCAGGGGCTCGCCGCATGAGCGGCGGTCTGACAGTTCCGCAAGGCCTGGAACAGGAGTCCCACGTTGACCGGCTTCTGGAGGATCGCGGAGACGCCGGATTGCTCGATCCTGCGGGTGTCTTCGTCGGCGGTGACTCCGGTGAGCGCGAGAACCGGAAACGGCAGCCGCCCTTCGCGCTTGGCGAGAAGCCGCAGCCACTCGGCGCCGTCCCCGTCCGGCAGCGTGATGTCGAGGATCAGCACGTCCGGGGTCCGCCGCTCGATCGCCTCTTCGGCCTCGACGAGGGCGCCCGCTTCCGCGACTTCGTAACCTTCCGACTCGAGGAGACTCTTCAGGCCATAGCGCGAGAAAGCGTCGTCCTCGACGACGAGCACACTCCGACCCTTCCCGATCCCGGTAGCCGCCGGTGTCTCGGCCGCGGCAGCTGCCGCCGTCTCCTCGAGCAGCTCCCGGAGCTGCGGCAGGGTGAACGCGACGCGCGTTCCTTCCCCTTCGCGGCTGTCGAAGAGAAGATCGCCTCCCATGAGCTCGACGAGCTGCTTGGAAATCGTGAGCCCTAATCCCGTCCCTCGCGGCGCCTCTCCCTGCCCCCCGGTGCGGATCTGGCGGAAAGGCTCGAAGACGGTGGCGACGAGGTGCGCAGGAACACCGTTGCCCGTGTCCTCGACCTCGAAGGAGATGCTCTCCTGCCAGGGCGCCGCGCGGAGCACCACGCGCCCGTTCTGCGTGTACTTGACGGCGTTCGAGAGGAGGTTGATGAGGACGCGGGAGACTTTCTCGCGATCGAGCACCGCGGTCTCGGGCAGATCGCGGGAGATTTCCATTTCGAGCGCGAGCCCTTTCGCGCGAGCCTGCGGCTCTAAGAGATCGGCCGTTTCGGCAAGCATCGGCCGGAGCGGCGCCTGCTGCGGGTGAAGGTCGCGCTGTCCCGCCTCGAGCTTCGCGAGGTCGAGGATGTTGTTGATCATCCGGAGCAGGGTCTCGGCGCTCTCGCGGATGACGTGGATGTCGTGGAGCCGCCGCTCCTCGTCGGCGGGATTCTCTCCTTCCCGCTCGATCAAGTGCGAGAGCAGGATGATCGTGTTGAGCGGCGTCCGGAGCTCGTGGGAGACGGTCGAGAGGAAGTCGGACTTCAGCCGATCGAGCTCGGCGAGCTTTTCGTAGGCCTCGGACCGTTCCCGGGCCGCCCGGCCCTGCGACCGGATCGCACGGCCGACCCGGATGAGAGAGCGGGCGCGCGCCACGAGCTCGGCCGGGTCGAGCGGTTTCGCGATGAAGTCGTCGGCGCCGGCCGCAAACCCCTTTTCGCGATCGATTTCTCCGGCGGTCACGAGCAGTACGGGCAGGTACTCGCCGGATCGGGAGACGAGCTCCGCCGCGAGGTCGTACCCGGAGTCGGCTCCCAGCATCACGTCGACGATCGCGAGGTCGAACAGCCGGTCGTCCTGGGCGACCGACGAAGCCTCCGGAAGGGTCCGCGCGACGACCACCTCGTGCCCTTCGCTTTCAAGGTCGTTCTTGATGATCTGCGCGACCTCGTCGTGGTCGTCCACGACGAGGATCCGGCCCGGTTCGGTCACGGTCGGCTTGGGCTCCGATGCGGAGTTCCCCGTCGCTGGCGGAGGAGATTCCTCCCGGGACGGTCGCAGATAGGAACGGACGAGCGGCTCGAACGTCTCTTCGTCGATCGGCTTGGGGATGAAGCCGTCGCAGCCCGCCGCGAGAGCGCGCTCGCGGTCGCCGTGCATCGCGTGCGCGGTGACCGCCACGACCGGGATCTCCGCCGTGTCCGGGTGCTCCTTGATCTCCTTCGTCGCTTCCCATCCCGAAAGGACCGGCAGCGACAGGTCCATCAGAACGAGGTCGGGCCGCTCCAATCGCGTGGTCTCGACGCCCGCTCGGCCGTCCGGGGCCGTCGTGACCTCGTGTCCGCCTGCTTCGAGCAGCATCCGGACGAGGACGCGGATGTCCGGAGAGTCTTCCACGACAAGGATGCGCGCCATCAGCCCGAACCCGTCACGCGGTCTTCTCTTCCTCGACCGCCCGCAGGACCTCCGCGACGAGCCGCGAGGGATCGGCGGCCTTGCGGATCACCCGTTGCGCCGACCCGCTCAGGATCTCGTAATCCTTCTCGGTCAACTCCTTCGCCGTTACGATGACGACCGGAACGTCGCGCAAAGCGGGATCATCGCGCATGCGGAAGAGAACCTCGAACCCGTCCGGCGGCTTCATCATCAGGTCGAGGAGCACCGCGCTTGGCCGCTCCTGCGCCATGGACTCGAGGGCCTCGGCCCCGCCTTCGGCGCTCTGGACTCGATAACCCGCGCTGACGAGCTCCTGAGTCAGGAGTTGCCGGAGGTCGGCGTCGTCGTCCACCACCAGGAGATATCCGCGAGACGCGAGGACGCCCGCGCGCGACAGGCTGTCGAGAAGCGTCGAGATCTCGACCGGCTTGACGAGGTAGTCGAACGCTCCGAGCGACAGCCCGAAAGTCCGGTTGTCCACGACGGAAAGAATGACGACGGGGATGTTGCGCGTCTCGGGGCGTTGCTTCAGCGCCCGGAGGGTCTCCCAGCCGTCGAGACCGGGCATGAGCACGTCGAGCAGGATCGCGTCGGGCCGCTCGGCGAGGGCGATCTCGAGGGCCGAGCTTCCGTCGCGCGCTTCGAGGACGTGAATTCCGAACGGCGCGAGCTCGTAGGCAAAGAGCCGGCGGACTCCCTCGTCGTCGTCCACGAGGAGAACGGTGTGACCCGGCGGGGAAGCCGGGACGGGCCACGCCTCGGCGCCGGTCGCGGTTGCGGGCGCCGGCGGCTCCTCCGGCAACTCGCGCAGCAGGACGACGGTGAAGCGCGAACCTTTACCGGCGGCGCTGTCGACCGAGACCGTTCCGCCGAGCATGCCGGCGAGCTTCTTGACGATGGCGAGACCGAGACCGGTGCCTCCGCGGCCCCGGTGCTCGATCGCTTCTCCCTGCCGGAACTCGTCGAAGATCGCGGTCTGCTCCTCTTCCGGAATTCCAATGCCGCTGTCCGAAACGACGATCGCCCAGCGCTCCCTCTCGCGCGGCTCGAAGCGGACCGTGATGGAGCCGCGCTCGGTGAACTTCAGCGCGTTGCCGATGAGGTTCGCGACGATCTGCATGACCCTCGCCGGATCGCTCGTCACGGAATCGAGCCCCTGCGCGACCTCGGCCCGGAACGTCAAGCCCTTGTTACGCGCGGGCCCGGAGTAGTCCGTCTCGATCTGCCGCGCGAGCGCGGCGAGAGAGATAATCTGCCGGTCGATCTCGACCTTCCCGGCCTCGATCTTCGAGATGTCGAGGACGTCGTTGATGAGGCCGAGCAGCAGCTTCGCGTTTCGCTGAACCCGCTCCAGGCTCTCGCGCTGCTGCGCGTTCAGGTTCCCCTGGCCTCCTTTCAGGAGCGCTCCGGTGAAGCCCAGGATGACCGTCATCGGCGTCCGCAGCTCGTGCGAGACCGAGGCGAGGAAGCGATCCTTCAGCGCCGAGGCTCTCTGCAGCTCCAAGTTGGTCCGCGCGATCCGGCTGCGCTGGTCTTCGAGCTGCTCGTTCTGTTCCGCCAGACGCCGGGTCTGCTCGGCGACCCGCTCGTTCGCTGCCGCGTTCGCGACGGCGACGGCCAGGCTCGGCGCAATTGCCGAGAGCACGTTGCGCGCGTTCGCCGTGAAGGGCTGCGAGGATCCGAGCGCAAGCACCCCGACGACGTGATCGAAATAGATGAGCGGGGTGTGCACGCTCTCGCGCGGCAGGATCCGCCCGTCGAAG
>DASXSX010000071.1:0-4986 GCA_036505815.1 Thermoanaerobaculia bacterium | reverse complement strand
AAGTGCTCCTTCAGACCCGGAGGATCCGGTCCTCGGGAGTCCGCAGTGCTCTTTCCCGGGGTCGTCGGTCGGACGCCCGGAGACCCTTTCCGCCCGGGTCGCTTCCGACGCGAAGGATTCTTGTCTTTCACGCGGGCCAGGATCCTGTGTCCGAGGATGGAGGAACTATATCTCCGGGCCGCGTCCGGTCGGGGACGGTCTAGCGATTTTGCGCTTCGGGGTGTGTACTTACGCGGCGCAGTCGGGATGTCCGCACTGGCAGAGAGGGTCGGGCGTTCCCGACATCTCCATCTCCGCGCAGCGCTCGCTGCAGAAACCCTTGTTGCCGCGCTCCACGAGGACTTCTTCGCAACGGCAGCCCGCGTGGTCGCACTTCAGCTCGTTTTGCATCACGGCGAACGGGAACGGCAGCAAAGAGCCTGCCATTCCCCCGACGCGGCTCGGCTGAGAACGGCGAAGAAGCGATGAACAAAGACCGCCCGGCCGAGTCGGACCGCCGCAGCGGTCCTCGGACGTTCCCTAGCCCGGCTCGCTCTCCTCGGACTCTTCTTCGATCGCGATCCGTCGGGACCTGCGGGAGTCCGCCTCTCGACTCGGAGAGGGCTGCTGCTCGGCCAGCTCTTCTCCAAAGGCGCGCCTCGTGTGGTTCGCCGCGCGGGACTCGCCCCCCTCCCGCCCGATCGCCGACATGTGCTCGCGGTTCTGGCTGACGGCGCGTCCGCCCTTGCGTCCCGCCTCCCGGGCCTCTTCGGGAGAAAACTCGTGCGCGGTTCCCTTCTGGTGCGCCGCCCGGCCACCCATCCGCGCGACTTCTCTCCTTCTTTCTTCGTCCATTCCCGCGAACCCCCGTCCTTCTCCTTTAGCTTGAGGCAACGGAACCTCCTCCTTTCGTTGTCTCGCGAAAACCGCCCTGACTCGGATGAAAGGTTCTGGGTGAGGGCACAGCCTGGCGCAGCAAAAGATGAGCCACGCGAGGGCGCGGGGGAAAACTCACGCGGGAGGGGTCGGGTCCCGGCACGGAATCGAAGAAGCGGGCTCAGCAAGTTGTCGAAACCGCTTTTCTTGTCCGGTCGGAATCTCACCGCGCCCGGACCTCCATCTCGTTCCGCGCGTCCGGTTTCGCCCGGGATCTCCGGCTGCTGGCATTCTTCTTGATTCGCAGGGTGAGCTCCGGGGAACGGATGACGCGAATCGAGAGACTGCAGACGACGGGAATCCGGCGGCTCGGATCGCCGAAGAGGGGCTTCCGGTACGTCACTGCGAGCAGGCGGCCAGCTGCGTCCGACCTGGAACGGATCCGCGCTCTCGTTCTGCCCCCGGCGTGGAAAGACGTGGCGATTGCCGCGTCACCGACCTCCGCGCTCCAGGCCGTCGGTCGGGACAAGGCGGGCCGGTGGCAGTACCGTTACAGCGACGCCCACGTGCGGCGGCGGGACGCGGAGAAGTTCCGCCGCCTGCTTCAGTTTGCCGAGGCCCTTCCGAAGATGCGCGCGACGGTGGAGCGGCACCTCGCGTTGCCCGGCCTCCCGCGCGAGAAGGTCCTGGCCTGCATGCTACGGATTCTCTCGATGTCTTTCCTGCGGCCGGGGAGCCAGATCTACGCTTCGGAGAACGGGAGCTACGGGATCGCGACCCTGCGCAACCGCCACGTGACCGTGAAGCGCGGCGGTCTCGTCTACTACGATTTTCCGGGAAAGTCCGGCAAGCTCCAGCACGCCGAAACGCGCGATCGCGCCGTGGCATCGATCATTCGGAAGCTGAAGAAGCTCCCGGGCTCGAAGGTCTTCAAGTATCTCGACGCGGAGGGCCGTATCACGGACATCAAGCGCCGGCACGTCAACCAGTACATCAAGGAAGTGATGGGGGAGCGCTTCAGCGCGAAGGACTTCCGGACGTGGGCCGGAACGCTCCTGTGCGCGAACATGCTCGCCCGCGCCGGGTCCGATCCTTCCGACAGCCGCACCGCCCGGAAGAAGAAGGTCGTCGCGGCCGTTCGGGAGACCGCCGAGGTCCTCGGCAACACTCCCTCTGTCTGCCGTGCTTCCTACATTTATCCGTCCGTGCTGGACTCCTTCGAGCAGGGAAAGACGATCGAACGCCACTTCGACACCGTCGAGCAGCTCGTGACGAGCCGCCGCCGGCTGCGCGCATCCGAGAGAGCTCTCGTCAAGCTTCTCCGGCAGAGGGCGGCCTGACCCTCGAAACGGAAGGACGGCGCTGGGTCATCGACCGGTTAGACGAGTTCTGGCTGGCGCGTCCTCCCGAGACGAAGTCGATCCGGATCCGGGAGAGATGGCGGAATCGGGCTGCTTTGCCGAGCGCCGTCCAGGATCATCCGCCGGCCTGAGTGGTTCGAAGGCGACGGCGTCGCGTGCAAGAGGATCAGTCGAACCGGTACGCTTCGACTTTCGCGAGGTGATGAGCGACGCGGCCACTGCGCTTGCTCTCGTGTGCAATCCTCGTCTTGGGAGTCGTCGCCGCGGCGGCCGGCGCCGAGACCCTGCGCGGTGTGGTCGAGGATCCCTCCGGCGCGCCTCTGCCCGGCGCTGTCGTCTCGGTCGTCCCGGCAGGACCGCGAGAACGCGCTGTGACCGACTCGCGCGGCCGCTTCGCTCTCGCGATCGCGCCCGGGGCCGGAATCGTGCTCGCCGCCGAGAAGAAAGGCTTTCGACGTTCCGAGCTTCTTCTGGCCGCCGCTGACCTCGACTCAGAAGCCCGAATCGTGCTGGAGCCCGCGACGGTCTCCGAAGAGGTCGTGGTGACGGCGACCCGCTCGACGACGCGACTCGGCGACACGGCGTCGAGCGTGGTGGTCGTGACCTCGGACGACCTCGAGTCCTCCGCCGCGCCGACTCTCGACGACGCGTTGAAGGAAGTTCCGGGTTTCGCGCTCTTCCGCCGGTCCGGCAGCCGCACCGCCAACCCGACCTCCCAGGGAGTTTCGCTTCGCGGGATCGGACCGTCGGGCGCGAGCCGCGCGGTCGTGCTCGAGGACGGCGTGCCGCTGAACGATCCGTTCGGCGGCTGGGTCTACTGGGGACGCGTTCCGCGCGCCTCGCTCGAACGGGTCGAAGTCCTGCGCGGCGGCGCGTCGGAGCTCTGGGGCAGCGGCGCGCTCTCCGGAGCGATCCAGCTCGTCCGCCGCGAGTCGGACCTTCCCGCCGCCCTCTTCCTCGACGGCTCCTGGGGAACGCAGCGCACCGGCGAGGCGAGCCTGTTCTCCTCGATTCGCGCCGGATCGATGCGGGCATCTCTCTCCGCCGAAACGCTCTCGACCGACGGCTACGTTCCCGTGGAGGAGAGCGTGCGCGGTCCTGTGGATACGGAAACCGGATCCCGGCGAGCGGCTGCCGACGCGACCGTCGAGCGGCTCGACTCCGCCGGCCGGCTCTTCCTTCGCGGCTCCTACTACGACGAGGATCGGCGCAACGGCACGCCGCTCCAGGTCAACGACACGCGGATCGGACAGTTGACCGCCGGGGGCGAACGGCCGCTCGGACGCGGTGTCCTGTCGATGCGCGCGTTCGGCAGCGATCAGGATTATCACCAGACGTTCTCCGCGATTGCCGCCGACCGGTCGAGCGAACGGCTCACGCGGCTCCAGGAGGTTCCGGCCGACGCGCTCGGACTTTCCCTCGACTGGTCCGCGGGCTTCGCGAGCCATTCCGTCGTCGCGGGAGTCGAAGCGAGAGGCGTGCGCGGCGAGAGTCGCGAACGGGTCTTCGCCGGAAACGGCAGCTCGTTCGTGACCGCAGGCGGCCAACAGCGCTCGGGCGCTCTTTTCCTCGAGGACGCCTTCGCGGCGGCCGCGCGCGTGACGATCACCGCCGCGTTGCGGATCGAGGCTTGGGAGAACCGCGACGGGCGCCGCTCGACCCGTCCGTCGCGGGACGCGGCGTCGGCGGTCGTTCACTTCGAAGACCGCACCGAGACCGCCTGGAGTCCCCGAGTATCGCTCCTTTACCGCGCGGCGCCGTCGTGGACGCTCTCCGCCTCCGCCTATCGTTCGTTCCGCGCGCCGACCCTGAACGAGCTGTATCGCTCTTTCCGGGTCGGCAACGCCGAGACCCTCGCCAACGAGCGGCTGGACCCGGAGCGCCTCTCCGGCGCGGAGGCGGGGGCGATGTTCTCTCGCGGACGCGTCTTCGCGCGCGCGGTCGCCTTCTGGATGGAGGTCGAAGATCCGATCGCGAACGTGACGCTCTCGGCGACGCCGACGCTCGTCTCGCGCCAGCGCCGCAACCTGGGCCGACTCCGCTCGCGCGGTCTCGAACTGGACGCGGAGACGCGCGTGGCGAGGAACTGGAAGCTTTCGATGGGATATCTCTTCGTGGATTCGACGGTCGTCTCCGCTCCGGGCTCGCCGGAGCTCGTCGGGCTGCGCACGCCGCAGGTCGCGCGCCAGCAGGGAACCGTCGGGGTGCGGTACGAAAACTCGGGCAGGGTCTTCGCCGCGCTGCAGGCGCGCTGGCTCGGCAAGCAGTTCGAGGACGACCAGAACCTGCTGCCGCTCGACGCCTACTGGACGGCGGACGCTGTCGTTTCGCGACCGCTGACGCGGGGCCTCGAAGCGTTCGTCGCCGTCGAGAACGTCTTCGATGGTCGGTACGACGTCGGAAGAACGCCCGTCGCCACGGTCGGGCCGGGACGACTCGTGAGGGCAGGACTTCGGCTAAAACTCCCGGCCCGACCGTGAGGACGCAAGTAGAGCGCTGTTCAGGCTTCCTTACGAATCTTCGCCCGGTGACGCGCTTGGGCTTCCTCGATCGAGTGGGATGCCGTCAGCTTGATGTCCTTCTTCGCCATCGCGACCAGCTGGCGGTAGTGGCGATGAAGAGTGTCGAGCTCGCTCTCGGAGAGATCCTCGACGTCGATCAGCCGGTTGGAAGCGCCCTCCACCGCGGCCACGAGCTCGTTCAACTTCAGCTCGATCGCCTTCGTGTCCTTGTTCTGCGTCTGCTGAATGAGGAAGACCATCAGAAAAGT
>DASXSX010000070.1:0-4509 GCA_036505815.1 Thermoanaerobaculia bacterium | reverse complement strand
GGGATCCCCATGGCCACGTAGGCGAGGAGCACGGCACCCGAAACGTGCGCCATTCCTCCCGTCATCATCGTGAGGATCTCGGAGCGCGTCATCGTCGGAATGTACGGCGCAATCAGGATCGGCGCCTCGGTCTGTCCGATGAAGACATTCGCGGCGACCGCGAGGGATTCCGCGCCGGAAACGCGCATGAGGCGCTGCATCACCCAGGCCATCGCCTGGACGATCTTCTGCATGATGCCCAAGTAGTACATGATCGTGAAGAACGACGCGATGAAGATGATGATCGGGAGCACCTTGAAGGCGAAGATGTATCCGCCGATCGGAAGGCCGGTCGCCTGGCCGACCTTCTCCATGCGTCCCGTCAGCCAGCCGAAGACGAACGCGCCGCCCTGGTCCGCGTAGGAAATCGCCCCGGTGATCGCCATCGAAAACCGCTCGAGGGCGTTCTTTCCCGCTTCCCAATAGAGAACGAGAAACGCGAACAGGACCTGGAGCGCGAAACCCCAGAGCACGGTATACCAGCGAATTGCACGGCGATTCGCGGAAAAGAGATAGGCGATCGCGAAGATCACGACGATACCCGCGAGGCCGATCCAGCGCATTCGATCCTCCTCTCGCTCGGTCTCAGAAGCGCGCGATTCGAGCGTCGAACTCCCGGCCCCGCCAGGTGAGGCGCTTTCGAATGAACCTGTGAAACAGAGACCGACCGATCAGGCCGGCCCAAACGGCGGACATTATAGGGTGCGTGATCGACGGCCAGAGCGGGTCCGAGAGCGCGACGGCGAGGACTGCCCGCAGGAGAACGCTCGAGACCAAGAGCGCGGCTGCGAGTCTCACGTCATTCCCCGGGACTGCGACGCCGCCAACCGCGAGCACGAGTACGACGACGGGGACGATCGAGAGCGAGAACAGGAGAACCGTCAGAACGAAGAGCAGCACGCCGCCGAAACCGCTGTAGACCCAGGCGGCGTTCTTGGTGAATCCGTTCCACACTTCCCGAAAGCCGCGATACATCCGGACGACGACGCGATCCGGCGCACGGAAGCCGCCGACGCGATACCCGGCGCGCTTCAACGTTATTGCCAGGCGAACGTCGTCGATGACGGAGTCCCGCAGAGCCGGATGTCCCCCGACTGCGTCGTAGGCGCGGCGCCGTACCAGGTTCCCGGCGCCCGCTCCGATCGCGAGAGGCCGAAAGCGGCGCATCGCCCCGAGAAAACCGAGTCCCAGGAAGACGCCCACCGAAAGGTAGGGGATGAGCACGTTTTCCCAGAAGCCGCGGGTCTCGAACTTCGGGAAGAACGCGAGCAGGTCGAGCCGCCGATCTTCGAGAACCGTGAGCGCTTCGATGAGCGCGCGCGGGTGGTAGCGCACGTCGGCGTCGGCGAAGAGGAAGAGCTCTCCATCGGCCGCTTTCGACCCGAGCCAGAGCGCGTGCGGTTTTCCGAGCCAGCCATCCGGCGGCTCTCGACCGGCGACGACGGTCACCCGCGAGTCCTCGCGGGAGAGCGCCTCGAGGATTTTCGCCGTTCCATCCGTCGAGCGATCCTCGACGACGACGACCTGCAGGTTCGAGTATTCCTGCGCGAGGTGGGACCGGACCGCGCGCTCGAGGCCGGCCTCCTCGTTGCGCGCCGGAATCACGACGGAGACGCGCGGAAGGAGAGCCGCCGGCCGGCCGGAGGCGGCGCGCGAGAGCTTCGGAAACGCGGCGAGGTTGAAGGGCAGAAGGATCGCGGCGAGCGCGGTCGCCACGACCCCCGCAACGAGAAGCGCGTGGATCACGCGCCTTCCCTCGTCATCTCAAGCTCCTCGCCCCGCTTGTCATTCCGAGCGAAGCGAGGAATCTCTTGTTCGTTCGAGTTCCATCTACCGCTCGTGGCAGGCTCCGCGAAGGATCTCTCACTCGGCGAGGGAGAGTTTCCTCGTCGCTTCGCTCCTCGGAATGACAGAAGGAGGGGTCAGGCGAGGAGCTCGGAGAGCGCGCTCTCGCCCCGCGGCGCGGGAACGCCGAGCCACTCACCGGCCGTGGCGGCGAGGTCAGCGAAGCCTCGCCGCACGCCGATCTCGACGTCGCATCCGACGGCCGGGCCCCCGACGAGAAGAGGCACGTGCTCGCGGGTGTGGTCCGTCGAGACGTCGGTCGTCTCACAACCGTGGTCGGCGGTCAGGAAAAATAGGTCGTCCGGGCCGAGCGCCGAGAGGACCTCCGGTATGAGCGCGTCGAGACGGGCGAGGTTCTTCGCGAACCCGGCCGGGTCGTTGCGATGGCCGTACTTGCTGTCGAAGTCGACGAGGTTCGTGAAGACGACGTCCGCCCCGCCGGAAGACAGAGCGTCGATCGAGACGCGCACGCCTTCCGCATCGGAGCCCGTGTGCACCGACGTCGTGATGCCGCGGCCGGAGAAGATGTCGACGATCTTGCCGACGCCGAAGGTCGTCTTTCCGGCCGCGACGACCCGGTCGAGCCAGGTCTCCTCCGTCGGCTCGACGGCGAAGTCGCGGCGATTCGCCGTGCGAGTGAACGCGCCCGGCTCGCCGATGAACGGCCGCGCGATGACGCGCCCGACGGCGTGTTCCCCGGTCAGAAGGCCGCGCGCGAAGCGGGAGACTTCCCACAGCCGCTCTCGAGGCCAGACCGACTCGTGCGCGGCGATCTGGAAGACCGAATCGCCCGACGTATAGAGGATCGGTCGGCCGGTCGAGAGGTGCTCTTCGCCGAGCTCCTCGATGATGACAGTGCCGGAGGCGGCCTTGTTACCGAGGACCTTCTTCCCGACGTATTCCTCGAACGGCAGGACGATCTCGAGCGGGAAGCCTTCCGGATACAGCGGAAACGGCCGCTCGACGACCAAGCCCATCATTTCCCAGTGACCGGTCGTCGTGTCCTTCCCCGCGGAGAGCTCGTACGCCTTGCCGCGCGCGCCGCTCCCGCGGCCGTTGCGCGGAGGCTCGAGGAGCGCCAGGAGCCCGAGTCCCTCGAGATTGGGAAGGGGGGTCGGGCACCGATCGAGGACATGGCCGAGCGTGTCCGTCCCGGCGTCGCCGTACGAGGCGGCGTCGGGCGCAGCCCCGACGCCGAGACCGTCGCAAACGAGAATGAAAACTCTTCGCATCGGTGAGTGCGGTTGCGGCGCCTTACTACCTCTTACGTTTTCCTCCCGGCCGCGGGCTACCCGGGCGAGGCAACACGGGTCCTGGCGCGGCCGGCGTCAATGACCGGCCTCCCACAGAGTCAACCCCGGATCTTCTGGCTGGCCTCAGATCGGTAAGGCGAGTTCGGATAGTCGTTGACGATCCGCTGATAGGTTGCGCGGGCATCGGTGGAGGAGCCCGCTTTCTCGTAGGTCTCGGCGAGCGCGAAGAGAAGCGCATCTTTCGGCGCCGCCGATTCGGGTGACTCGATCGCCCGCTTCAAGCGGTCGATCGCTTCGGTCGTCTTGCCTTCCGAGGCCAGCAGCCGCGCCGCATCGATTTCCGCGGCAGCCGCGACCTCGGCCCGCGCATCGCGCGCAACCTTCAAAAAGGTGTCCGCGGCCTGGGCCGGCTTGTCGCTGCGCGCCGCCAGGATCACCCTCGCCGCTCGACCGGCTGCGGTCCCTCCTCTCGCCGCCGCTTGGCGAAGGTGCTTTGTTGCCTCGCGCTCGCGGTCCGCCGCGGTCGAGAACTTCCGGACCGCGGAAGCCGCCCCCGGGTCCGTCGAGAGCGGAGCTTCCAGGATCTCGAGTGCCCTCGAGAGCTCCTTTCCTGCCTCGCGCTCTCTCCAGCCTCGAAAGAGGACGAAGCCGGCCGCCAGGACGGCGATTGCAGCGGCTGCCGCGATCCCCTCGACCGCGCCCCGCCGGTGCTGGGAGACGTAATCGACCGTCCGGCCGAAGGTCTCCGCGAGCTCGTTTCGCTTGAGCTCCTTGCGTTTGATGCGCGCCATGCCCCTCCGAAACGGGCGATTATCCCGGGACGGCGAGAGCGCGTCAAACCGGCCGGCCGGCGAAGAGGCTCGGTCCGCTCGAAGAGGACCGGATTCGTCAGGCGCCGCTTGCCGGAGCGGTCGCCATGGCGCGCCCCGCAGAGCCCCGGCCGGTCAGGTACGAAGCGACGACCTCCGTCGGAAGCACGAGCGCGAACCAGAGCACGCCGACCAGGAGTCCGAGTGGCGCGCCTCCGATCGAAGTGCGCGAGCCGAAAGCTGCGACGGCCGACCCGAGGATCACGTTGATCGCGCCCGATGCGAGCGCGAGCCGGAAACCGAGCAGCCGTGGCCGGTTTACCCAGCGCGGCAGCGCAGAAGTCGCGTGCCGGCCGGCGAGCCACGTGGACGCGACGAGGGTTGCGCCGACCAGGCAGGCGCCCATCGACATCCGCACCCGGGCGGGCGCGACCAGCTCGAACGAGAGCGTTTCTCCCATGAGCGGCTCCATCCAGGGGAGGAAATTGGTCGCCGTCATGAGAACGAGGATCACCCATCCGGTGCGCTGAGGAGTGTACGGTGGTGTCTGCATCAATCCACCC
>DASXSX010000069.1:0-9204 GCA_036505815.1 Thermoanaerobaculia bacterium | reverse complement strand
CTGGAGGGGATTCGGCTTCCCGCAGGACAAGAGCTATTACGTGGTCGTGCTCTCGTTCCTTCTCATCCACTACTTCTACGACCACTTCCTCTTCCGCGACTTCGCGCCGCTGGAAGAGAGAAGCGTCAGCTACCCGTAGCGCGCCTCATTTCGCGAGCGCCGCGTAAGACGCGACAGGCGTATATCCCTTCGGCGGCTCGAAGAGCTCCGGCGGCGCGCCCACGTGGATGTCGAGGAGCTGGGCGTCGGTGAACGCCTGATATTCGTCGTTCGGGTCCTTCTTCGCGTGCTCGATTCTCACCGGCAGGCGGTCGAGGTCCCGCGCCACCCAGATCGTGGCGCGGTCGCCCGAGGGGAGCGTCATCTCCCAGCGCTCGCAAGGATGGAGACCGTGCGTCGCGTCGTCGATCCGATGGATCGAGCCCCCGAACCGGTCGGCGTAGGCCTCCGGGTCGAAACGCGGTTGGAGTGGGTAACCCGGCACCGCCTCGTCGGTGGATGACCATTTGCTCTCGAAGAGGCGTCGGGTGGAGGGCCGAAACTGCCACGACTTTCCGAGGTCGGGCCGCACGATCTTGACGATCTCGGAGCCGTCCGCGGTCCCGGAGACCCGTACGCGCTCGCCGCGGACCGCGATCTGGAACCGATCTTCCTTCGAATAGACGAGGACCGCCCGATACCCGTCCTTCGCGGCCGTTTTCGGCCCGCCGCAGGAGATCGCGGCGAAGACGGCCGCGGCGAGGAACGACCGGATCGCGCGTGCGCTCACGACTCTCCGTATTCTCTCCCGCTTCCGGATCTGGTCGCCGGGAACGAGATAATCACCGCGGTGACGCTCAAGAGAATAGCGCCCGCCCCATGACCTCGATCCCGCTCGAGCGATATCCCGGACTGCCGACGCTCTTCCTCGACTTCGCGCGGGGAGCGAGCCCGTTCCATCCTGATCCGCCTACGCTCGACGCCGCGCTCGAGCGGGGGAAAGCGCTCCTGGCGCGCGCGCACCGCACGCTTCCCGCCGAGGCATTTCGATTTCGCTCGGACGGCGGCCGCCGCTCGGCCGAAGACCTCGCCCGCGGTCGCGCGGTCGCCGTGCTGGCCGGCCATCAGATCGGCCTCTTCACCGGTCCGCTGTACACGCTCGTGAAGGCGTTCGACGCGATCGTTCTCGCGCGCGAGCTCACGGAGCGGGGACTCCCGGCCGTGCCGGTCTTCTGGGCTCTGACCGACGACCACGACCTCGAGGAAGTCGCGAAGACCGCGAAGCCCGGTCCCGACGGGGTCCAAAGATTCGTCCTCGAGGGCGCGGATCGGTCGAACCGGCATCCGGTCGGTCCGCTCCCGGTTCCCGAAGCCGTCCGGCAGATCGTCGAAGCGTTTCGGGAAGACACGCAGGGGGAAGAAGCGACCCAGATGCTGGAGCTCGTCGCGCGCCGTTACGCTCCCGGCAAGTCGTACGGCGAGGCCTTCATCGAGAGCCTGCTCGACCTGACCGAGGGCGATCCGCTCGTCGTGGTCGACCCGATGCAGGAATCGATCGGGCAGGCCGCCCGGCGGCTCTTCGCGACCGGACTCGATCGGCGCACCGAGATCGCGGAAACTCTCCGGCGAACCGCCGAGGAGATCGAGAAGTCCGGCCGCAAGCCCTCCGTTCCGTTCCGACCGGAGCTCTTTCCTTTCTTCGTCCTCGAGGAGGGAGTCCGACGGCGGGTCGAGGCCGGTGAGCTCGAAGAGGCGGCGCGCCGCGTCGCCCAGGGAGATCTCGGGGTCTCCGCAGACGTCCTGACCCGGCCGGTCCTGAAGTCCGTCGTGCTGCCGGCAGCGGTGAGCGTTCTCGGCCCGAGCGAGATCGCCTACCACGCGCAGTCCCTTCCGCTCTTTCCGATCTTCGACGCTCCCGTGCCCGTCCTGATTCCGCGGACGTTCGTCGTCGTCCGCGGCGCCGCCGAGCGCCGCGCGGCGCAGGCTCTCGGCATCGCCGACGAGGACATCCTCGCCCCCCGCGCGGCAGCCCGGGAAGCGGCGGTGGTCCCCCAGGCAGACCGGGTCGAGGAGATCGCACGCCGGCTCGACGCCGAGGTAGCGGCTCTGGGGCCGGAGGTCGAGGCGCTCGACCCGACGCTCGCGGGCGCGCTCGAAACCGCGCGCCGGAAGGCGGCGTACCAGCTGGAGCAGCTCGGAGAGCGCATGCGCAAGGCCGCGGAACGAAAAGACGAGGTTGCCGGCAATCGCCGCCGGAGACTGGAGACGATGCTCGTGCCGGGCGGAGAGCCTGCGGAGCGCGTCTATCCCCCGCTGGTCTCCCTCCGGATCTGGGGGCGCAGCGTGCTCGACGCGATCCGCGCAGTTGCGGGAAGCGGGGGCCGCGACGTTCGAATCGTCGAAGGAGACATCGCCGCGGACGCGCAGGCGAGGAGAAGCCGTGCCGGTTGACGTTCTGGCAATGGCCGCGCACCCCGACGACGTCGAGCTGACCTGCGGCGGCACGCTCGTTCAGTTGAGGTCGCACGGCCGGCGGTTCGGAATCGTGGACCTGACCCGCGGAGAGCTGGGCACGAGGGGAAGCGACGCGATTCGCCGCAAGGAAGCGGAGCGGGCGGCGGAGATCCTCGGCGCCGAGTTCCGGGAGACGCTCGACTTCGGCGACGGCCGGATCGCCGGGACGCGCGACCAGGAGCTCGAAGTCATCGACCTGATCCGGCGGGAGAAGCCGCGGCTTGTCATCACTCCCTATCCGGAGGATCGCCATCCCGACCACGCCCGGGCGGGGCGGCTCGTCACCGATCTATCGTTCTACGCGGGCCTGCGGAAGATCGAGACGAACCATCCGGCCCACCGGCCGCAGCAGACGATCTACTTCTCCACGGCGTACCTCCACGAGCCGGACTTCGTCGTCGACGTCACCGCGGCAATGGAGACTCGCCGCGCGGCAATTCGCGCGTACTCGAGCCAGTTCCACAACCTGCAATCGAATGAGCCGCAGACCATCCTTTCCCAGAAGAGCTTCCTCGACGGGGTGGAGGCGCGCGCGCGACACTTCGGTTTCTTGATCGGCGTCGAGTTCGGCGAAGGGTTCCGGTCGAAGCGCCCTCCCAGAGTTGACGACGTCGTCGCTGCGTTCGAAGGGTTCGAGCCGGGCTTCTAGCGTGAAGGTCGGCATCACCTGCTATCCCACCTACGGGGGGAGCGGCGTCGTCGCGACGGAGCTCGGGCTCGCTCTCGCCGAGAGGGGCGACGAGGTGCACTTCATCTCGTACGACCTGCCCTCTCGCCTCGCGCTCCCGAGGCCCCGCGTCTACTTCCACGAGGTCGTCGCGCCGACTTACCCGCTCTTCGTGTCGCCGCCGTACACGCTCGCCCTCGCGACCAAGATGGCCGAGGTCGCCGAGCGCGCGCGGCTCGACCTCCTTCACGTTCACTACGCGCTCCCGCACGCGATCTCCGCGATCCTCGCTCGCGAGATGAGCGACGGCAACGGCGTCCGCATGAAAGTCGTGACGACGCTCCACGGCACCGACATCACGATCGTCGGCCAGGACCGGTCCTATCTTCCGATCACGCGCTGGGGAATCGAGCAGAGCGACGCGGTCACCGCCGTCTCGCGATACCTGACCGAGACGACGCGCCGCGAACTCGGCGTGCGCCGCGCGATCGAGACCATCCCAAACTTCGTCGACCCGAAGCGCTATACACCCGGCGGAGCGTCCAGCTTCGCGCGGACGCTCGCGCGCGACGGCGAGGCGGCCATCGTCCACGTTTCGAACTTCCGACCGGTCAAACGCATCGGCGACGTGCTGAAGGTCTTTGATCAGATCCGGCGGAAGGTCCCGGCGCGGCTCCTCCTGATCGGCGACGGTCCGGAACGCTCGCTCGCCGAGCGGATGGCCCGTCAGCTCGGTTTCGAGGAGCTCGCGATCTTCCTCGGAAACGTCGTCGCGATCGAGACAGTCCTGCCCGTCGGGAAGCTTCTCCTGCTGCCTTCCGACGCCGAGTCGTTCGGCCTGGCCGCCCTGGAGGCGATGGCCTGTGGCGTGCCGGTCATCGGGACGTCCGCCGGCGGGCTGCCCGAGGTCGTCGAAGACGGCGCGAGCGGATTCCTCCGGCCCGTCGGTGACGTGGAAGGAATGGCGGACGCGGCGCTCGAGCTGCTCACCGATCCGGAGCGCTGGGTCCGCTTCTCTAGGGAAGCGCGGCGGCGGGCGGTCGAGGAGTTCCCGACCCGGGAGATCGTCTCGAGGTACCGGAAGCTCTACGAAGAGACGCTCGGCTGAGTCGGCCCGCGGGCAGAACGCCGGCCGGCGAATTCGGCCAGCTGGCGGTCGCGCTCGGAGGACGGCAGGAACGCGGCTCGCCAGGAATTCTCGGCGAGCTGTCGCATCGTACGGTCGCCGAACCCGAGCTGTTCGCGCAGGAGCTGGTGCTCGCGTGCGGTCGTGGTCGCAAAGAAGAGGGGATCGTCCGCGCCGATCGCGACGCGGACCCCGGCATCGAGGAGCCGGGGCAGCGGATGTTCCTCGATCGAGCCGACGACTCCGGTCGCTACGTTGCTCGTCGGCGAGATCCACAGCGGCGTCGCTTCGTCCGCGAGCCGCTCCATCAGGTCGGGGTCCGACGCCGCCGCGACGCCGTGATCGACCCGGTCGGGCCGGAGGAGATCGAGCGCCTCGGTCAAGGAGTCGCTGCCTCCCCACTCCCCCGCGTGAACGGACGTCCGGAGGCCGAGCGCGCGGGCGCGGACGTAGACACCGGCGAACGCCGTGGCCGGAATCGACGTCTCGTCACCTCCCAGTCCGAAACCGACGACGGAAGCGAGCCCGGTTTTTTCGTGGACGTCCAGCACCCGCTCCGCCGACTCGGGACCCCACTGGCGCACCGCATCGAGCAGAATGCTGCAGTGGGTTGCTCCTTCGGCCTCCGCTTCCCGGAACCCGCGATCGATCTCGCGCAGGCACGCGGAAGCGTCGAGTCCCTGCCGCGCGGCGATCTCCGGAGACACGTAGATCTCCGCGTGGACGAGCCCGTCCGACGCGAGCGATCGTGCGATTGCGGAAGCGGCCTCGCCGTAGTCGGCGGGAGATCTGAACAGCGGGCACACCTGCGCGTAGAGCGAGAGGAAGCTTTTCGCGTCGCACACACCCGCGCGGGCCTCCTCGAAGGCGCCGCGGGCGGCAAAGCGATGTCCCGCGCGGCGGCCGAGGATTTCGAGCGTCTCGACCGGCAGCGACCCCTCGAAATGGAGGTGACAATCCGCGAGCCGGTACGAAGATGTCACGGAAAGGTGGCCCAGGCTGATCCTAACAGTCCCAGGTCCTCAGCCGTAAGTCGTAGGGCCGGAAGGGAGCCAGAACCTTTTCGTCACGCCTACGTTAATCTAGCCGGAATGCGGAAAACTCTTCTCGTCCTCGCTCTGCTGTCGTTTGCGGGCGCGGCGGTCGCCGATGACGAGGTCTTCGACAAAGCCTATTCGATGGAAGGCGTTTCGCGGGTCTCCGTAGAGAACGTCAACGGGAAGATCGAAGCGTACGCCTGGGACCGGCCGTACCTGAAGGTTCGGGCGATCAAGAGCGCTCACGGTGTCCGCGCCCAAGAGACGCTGCGCTTGACCGAGATTCGCGTGAGAAAAGCGGGGGACGAGATCCGGCTTGAGACCGTGAACCCGCGCCGTCGCCGCCTTTTCGGATTTCTCGACTTCGGATGGCAGAACGCCCACGTCGACTACGAGCTGCACATCCCCACGCTGACGCAGGCCCGGCTGGAGACGTGTAATGGAAAGGTCATTGCGACGGGCTTCGGCAACTCGATCGCGTGCGACGCGGTCAACGGATCGATCGAGCTGAAGGACGTCTTCGGTCCGGTCCGGGCGACGACCGTGAATGGCTCGGTGCGGATCGTCTTCCGCGGACCTCTGAAGGACTCCCGCGTCGAAACGGTCAACGGCAGCGTGGACGTCGCCTTCGATCGCGCATCCTCCATCCGCTACAACCTCGAGACCGTCAATGGACGGATCGAAGGCGATTTCCAACTGGCGGTCGAGGGGAAGTTCGGACCGAAGGAGGCGCGCGGCAGCTACAACGGCGGAGCCGAGAGCCTCCGTTGCGAGACGGTCAACGGGTCCATCCGGCTGAAGGCGAACTAGAGCCTGTTATCGTTCCGTTCCGCGCATGGAGAACGAGCGGCCCGTTCCTTCTCGCCCGATGCTCGTCCTCTCTTACCTCGCTTTCCTCGGAGTGATCCCGCTCCTGTTCGCGAGGCGAGACCCAGAGGTCCGCTGGCACGCGCGCAACGGTCTTCTCCTCTTCGGCGCCGTCCTCGGAATCACGGTCGCCGCGACGCTGGTGGGCACGCTTCTGCCTGCGCTCGGCTGTCTCTACGCCACGCTGATGTTCTCCGTGCTCGCGCTCTACGCCTTCATCGCGATTCTCGCGATCGTCAAAGCTCTCGAAGGCCAGCGACTCCTGGTGCCCGGGATCTCGAAACATGCCGGACGAGGCTGACGGCGCCGGACTGCGCAGGTCACCCGACCGCTCCTTCCGCGCGGCGATCGCTCTGGCCGCGGTGCTCGGTTTCGCCGCCGGCGACTCGCTCCGGCCTGCGGCGGAACAGAACTCCGCGAAAGCCGGGATCGCGGTCATCGACGTATACCGGGCGACGCTCGGTTTCGCGCTCGGGAAAACGGGGCTCGTTCGCTGCCGGTTCGAGCCTTCCTGCTCGGCCTACGGCAGGGAGGCGATCCAACGCTACGGCTCGCCGCGTGGTTTCGTCCTGACTGCAGAGAGGATCCTCCGGTGCCACCCATTCGCAAAAGGCGGATGGGACCCGGTTCCGTAAGAGGGACAGACCACAGTTTCCTCGAGCTCCATAGACGACGGGCTCCGGAGATGGAAACCGTGGTCTGTCCCCATTTACTGCCGCTGGCCGACGAACGCGAAGGCGTCCTGGGTCCGGTTGTCGAGCGTGTAAGCGGCCGCGAGGACTCCGCCGGTCGTGAAAGCGGGCGCCGTCTCCTTGACGGCGACCGTGATCCGGAGACCGGAGACGAGCGGAGCTCTCATGGTCGAGAGAATCGCCCCGAGCCGAAGGAGCGAGTTCGACGCCACGACGTAGTTCTGCGTTCCGCCGATGATCTCCGACGTCACGGGGTCGATCACGCGCACTTCGATGGGAAGTGCGACACTCGAAGTATTCGTGACGTCGAGGTTCGTACGGAAGTTCGAGTCACCGGAGTTCACCCCGAAGATCTGGAGCACGTTGACGCTGTCGGACGCGGCGGCCTTCTTCGTCAGCGATTCCGTGAGCGGGATCGCGGGCACAAAAAATCCGTAGGTCCCGGCGGGCGCAGCGGTGTAGATGCGGCCCGCGCCGAGGATCGGCGCGCTCGACTGCCACCGGAGGGCGCCGACCACGCCGTCGCCTGCGGGCACAGTCGAGAGCGTGACGTCCGGAAAGAATTTCGTTTCCCGCGCCGCGAGAGTGATTGGAGAGGAGGTGACCGGCGTCGCGGGCGGCGCGCCGTCGGCGACCGCAGGATGGAGCGTGAGCGTCACCGTGACGCTCGCCGAGGAGTCGGGATTGAACAGCCAGAGGTCCGTCCGGAAGAGGGTGTTGAACTGACCCTGCACACGTCCCGCAGTGATGAACCAGCCGCTCGTGGTCGCGGGCGAGTACGCCGCCCGCGCGAAGGATGCCGGGAGCAGAAGCAGCACGGCGAGCGAGACGGTCGCGAAGAGACGGCGACTCATGGGGACCTCCTGGAGAAGGGACGATGGCGCGTCGCGGAAGGTTTACGGGAACCGAAATCCGAAAAATTCTTATGGTGCCGTCGGCCGGACTCGAACCGGCATGGGTTGCCCCATACGCCCCTCAAACGTACGTGTCTACCAATTCCACCACGACGGCACGTTTACGGCTTGGCGGGACCTCCCGAGGGATTGGCGGGAGCCGGTGCGGGAGCGGCCGGCGCACCGGTCGCGGGCTGCGCCGGGACCGGGACTGCACCGCCGGCGGGGCGCGGCAGCGGCGCCGGGGCTTTCTGCGTTGCCGCCTTCTGCGGCAGTGTGCGGACCACCGACGAACGCGGTCTCGCTTCGAGCAGCGTCAGCACGAGCGCGAGCACGATGAAGCCGATGAAAGCTCCGGTCGTCAGCTTGTGCAGGAGCGTCGTCGCTCCGCGCGCCCCGAAGGCGGTCTGGCTGCCTCCGCCTCCAAAAGCGCCGGCGATGTCCGCCCCCTTCCCCTGCTGGAGGAGAACCACCAGGATCAGGAAGAAGCAGACGAAGACGTAGATCACGATCGCCGCGATGTAGGCAAATTCCAAGGGACCTCCGCCAAAAAAGGGCAGAAGAGTCTACCGACGCCCGTCCATCGGGTCAAGCCGCCCCGGCGGTAGTGTCCTAGTTTGACTTCCGGCTGAGAAGCCCGACCAAATCCTCGACCGTCCAAGGCGATTTCGCCACGCCCGCCGCCATCGCCGGGGTTATCCGTAGCGTCTGATGAATCCGGCAGAAGTTGTAGTGCATGAAGTGGAGAGCCACCGCCGCCGCGTGATTCGCCAACTTCTTCGAGAAGGCATTGGTAAGCCGAGTGAAGCGGCGCATCCCCATCCGCATCGTGAGGTTTGCCCGCTCGACGTAGCTGGTCGAGACGTGGCGCGGGTCCGGGTTGCCCTGCACAGAGTTGCGCTCGCAGCCGATGCACTCAGCCGGGCTGTACCGCTTCTCGGCCTCTTGGGCCGCTCCGTAAATCTTTACGATTTGTGCGTAGTCAACGTTCGCCCCGAAGGCATCCTCGACGGCTTGCAGGTACATCCGATGCCCATCCGTCGTGATTTGAACGCGGTTTGAGAGCCGCGCTGCCACGTCTTGCATAAACTCCGTGGCGGTCTCAGTATCCCGCGCTCCGATCGACCAAGAGAGACAGAGTTTCGAGTCTGCGTCGATCGCCGTGAAGGTCCAAACGTCTCCAAAGCCAAACTGCCCGACCCGCTCTTGCGGGACGTTCCTAGCCTTCGCGTAAACGAAACTCCAAATCTCATCGACTTGGATTCTCTTGCAGGAGAGATTCCGGAGCGCGTCGTATTGGTAGGCCGCGCAGGCCGAGCCTAGGTCCCCGGCTAGCTTCATCACCGTGTCCTTCGAGACGCCGACCATCCGTGCCGTAGCGCGGATGCTGTTGCCTTCGACCAGGGCCGAGACGATAGCGATTCGCTTC